>NZ_QXDF01000002.1 GCF_003550175.1 Dichotomicrobium thermohalophilum | reverse complement strand
CGGTCAGGAACGGTGTGGGTGGGAGACCTCGATCCAGACGATCGCACGATCCGATTGCTTACGGTTGCCCACCCACACAACCCTCATACACCATCGCGAACACACAATTGCTTCAGCCCTTTGGCCGTCTCAATGAAAAGAGGCGCCAACAAGTGACGCGGTTTGGTCAGGCGCTTTTCGCGCCGAGTTCAAATTGGAGCTTGGCCAGCCGCGCATAAACGCCACCGCGCGCCATCAGGTCGTGATGCGTGCCCTGCTCGACAATGCGTCCCTCGTCCAGCACCAGGATGCGGTCGGCGCTGAGCACGGTCGATAGCCGGTGGGCGATGACCAGCGTCGTCCGGCCTTCCATCACGCGTTCCAGCGCCTGCTGCACAAGGCTCTCGCTGTGCGCATCGAGCGCGCTCGTCGCCTCATCGAGCAGGAGCACCGGCGCATCGCGCAGCACCGCCCGCGCAATCGCGATGCGCTGACGCTGCCCGCCGGAGAGCATGACGCCCCCTTCGCCGAGCTGCGTGTCGTAGCCCTGGGGCAGCGCCGTGACGAACTCCTCCGCCAGCGCCGTCTCCGCCGCCGCGCGTACCTGAGCGTCCGTCGCGCCGGGCATGCCGTAGCGGATGTTCTCCTTCACGGTGTCGGAGAACAGCGCGACATCCTGCGGGACAATGGCGATCTGATCGCGTAGCGCCTGCAGGTCGAGCCGGTGAACCGGAACCCCATCCAGCATCACCTCGCCGGACTGCGGATCGTAGAAGCGCAACAACAGGCTGAAGATCGTGCTCTTGCCCGCGCCCGACGCACCGACGATGGCCACGCGCTCGCCGTGCGACACCTGGAACGAGACCTGCGAGAGCGCGCGGTCCTCCGGCCGGGTCGGGTAGTGGAACACGACACCCTGAAACGCCACTTCGCCGCGCACGGGCTTTGGCAGCGTGACAGGGTTCGGTGGCGACTTGATCTCCGGCTCGATCTGGCGCAGTTCGGCCAGCCTCTCGGCCGAGCCAGCGGCCTGCTGCAATTCGCCCCACACCTCGGAAAGCCCGCTCATCGCCGCCGCGGCGATCACCGTGTAGAGGACGAACTGGCCGAGCCGTCCGCCGGTCATGTCGCCCGCCAGAACGCCCTGCGCGCCATACCAAAGGATGCCCACGACGCTCGCGAAGGTCAGGAACATGGCCAGCGCCGTCAACCCGGCCCGCGCGCGCATGCGATGGCGCGCCGCATCGAACGCCGTCTCCACCGCCGCGCCAAAGCGCCGCGTGACCGTGTCCTCGTGCGTGTAAGCCTGGAGCGTGCGGACGGCCGCGAGGTTTTCCGAGGCATAGGCGGCGGACGCGGCGATGGTGTCCTGCGCATGGGCCGAGAGCCGGCGCACAGCGCGCCCGTACGCCATCAGGGGCAGAACGATGACCGGAATGGCGACGACCACCAGCGCGCTCAGCTCGACGCTGGTCACCACCATCATGATCAGCGCGCCGATCAGCAGAAGCACGTTGCGCAGGAACTGGGTCGCCGCCACACCGACCGCTGCCTTGATCTGCGTCGTATCCGCAGTCAAGCGCGACATAACTTCGCCGCTCTGCGTCTTTTCATAGAAAGCTGGGCTCAGATTGCAAAGGTGGCGGAACACCGACTCGCGCAGGTCCGCGACGACCCGTTCGCCGAGCCAGTTGACATAGTAGTACCGCGCCGCGCTGGAGATGGCGAGCACGAGGCCGACGACGATCAGCGTGGCGAAATAGTTGTTCACCAGCGCGGTGTTCTCGCCGGAGAAGCCAAGGTCGATCATCCTGCGCACGCCCATGGGCAGCGCCAGGGTCGCCAACGTTGAGACAAGCAGCGCGGTCAGCGCCAGAGCGATATGCCCGCGATAGCGCAGGAAAAACGGTTTGAGCTTGATCAGCGGCGCGAGCGAGCGCCTGGCGCGCTTCTGCCGCCTGCTTACGCGCGTACCCGCCTCCGCCACGTCCTGCGCGTCAGTGTTCGATGGTGAGGTAACGACCACTGAGACTTGCCCTTTTGAATTATTCTTGGACTTGTTCTATCCGAACAAGCATCACGGATGAAACGGAAAATCGCAACTGGGCCTTTTGGCCGCGGCGCATGTCTGCGGCTTTCGCGCTTGTCATCGCCGGGGGCGGCGCGCTATATCACGCGGCAAGACAGTTGCGGGCAGCCTGCTCGCGCCCAAAGGCGGATTTTCCCGGACAAAGGTAACGGATCATGAAAAGCGATATCCACCCCGATTACCACAAGATCAAGGTCGTGATGACCGATGGCACGGAGTTCGAGACCTACTCGACCTACGGCTCGGAAGGCGACACCCTAACGCTTGACATCGACCCCAAGACGCATCCGGCCTGGACCGGCGGCAGCCAGCACCTGGTCGACCGCGGCGGGCGCGTCAGCCGCTTCAAGAAGAAGTTTGAGGGTTTTCTGGGCTAAACCGGCTCAACGGGAAAGGCGGGCGGCCATGCCGCCCGCGCCCGACCCGGCCTAGCGGCTTTCGTCTTCGGCAGTTTCGCCGCTTTCAAAATTGGCAAAGGCGCGCTCGGCCAGTTCTTCGGCATCTTCCTCTTCCGCCTCGGCCGGCTTCGCCTCGCTCTCGACCGATCCGAACACACTCTGCTCGCTTTGCGCCGGCGTGTCCTCGATCGGTTTCAGGCTCGCGTCCGGACTGGCCGGTGCACCGGTTTCCACTTTTTCGGCCTCGGCACGCTTGGCTGCCTTCTGCACCTCCGCGTCAAGGTCCATCTGCTTGCACAGCCCCAGCGTTACCGGGTCCTGCGGCTGAAGGTTCGGCATGTTCCAGTGGGTGCGGTCGCGGATCGACTGGATCGTCGGCTTCGTCGTGCCGACGAGGCGCATGATCTGCGAGTCGCGCAACTCCGGATGATTGCGCAGCAACCAGTAGATCGCGTTCGGGCGATCGTGACGGCGCGAAACCGGGGTATACTTCGGCCGGCGCTTGGTCTTGGTCTCGGGCACCTGGACGCGGCTTTTGGCGAGCTTCATCCGGTAGCCCGGGTCTTCCTGCGCCTTGGCGATCTCCTCGCGCGTGAGCTGGCCGGTCGAAATCGGGTCCATGCCCTTGATGCCCTGCGCGACCTGACCGTCGGCGATGCCCTTCACCTCAAGCTCGTGCAGGCCGCAGAAATCGGCGATCTGCTCAAAGGTCAGAGAAGTATTGTCGACGAGCCACACGGCAGTGGCCTTTGGCATAAGCGGTTTGTCACTCATCATGCAGTCTCCGTGCTCAAGGAAAGGCCCTGAGCGGGTTCAAATCGGTTGTGTCGAAGGGGGTGGCAGGAATCGCTTCTCACTAGAAACATAGTCGCGCCTGCACGCAGGCGCAAACCCCGTCAGCGGTCCCGCGCGATTTTTCCGGCTATCCTCCGGTGACGAGGAGGATCTTGCCGACATGCGCGCTGCTCTCCATGCGCCGGTGCGCTTCGGCGGCGTCGGTCAGCGGATAGCGGCTGTCGATGACCGGCCGGACCTTGCCGCTTGCCAGAAGCGGCCAGACCTTCTCTTCCAGGGCCCGGGCGACGTGTGCCTTCACGCTGGTTGGGCGCGCGCGCAGAGTCGAGCCGGTCAGGGTGATCCGCTTGAGCATCATTCGCATGAAGTCGACCTCGACCTTCGAGCCGCGCAGGAAGGCAATCTGGTGAATGCGCCCGTCCTCCGCAGCGCAGGCGATGTTGCGCTGGATATAATCGCCGCCGACCATGTCGAGGATCACATCCGCGCCGTGACCGTCCGTGGCGGATTTCACGACCTCGACGAAATCCTCCGTCTCATAGTCGATCGCGCGCTCGGCACCGAGCTCCGTGCAGATCGCGCCTTTCTCCGGCCCGCGTGCCGTGGCAAAGACCCGCGCCCCGAGGGCGCTGGCAAGTTGGATCGCCGTCGTGCCGATGCCGCTGGTTCCGCCATGGACCAGGAAAACCTCGCCGGGCTGCAGACCGGCCCGCTCGAACACGTTGATCCACACGGTGAAGAAGGTCTCGGGCAGTGCGGCGGCCTCGATCACGTCCATGCCGGCCGGCACCGGCAGCGTCGCGCCTTCGCTCGCCACGCAGTAGTCGGCATAGCCACCGCCCGTTACCAGCGCGCAGACCTGGTCGCCCGGCTTGTAGCGCGTGACTTCCGGCCCCGCCGCCACAACCTCTCCGGCGACCTCCAGCCCCGGAATGGGAGACGCACCCTTGGGCGGCGGATACATACCCTGGCGCTGCATCACGTCCGGCCGGTTTACGCCGGCCGCAGCAAGCCTGACCAGCACTTCGCATGGGCCAGGCTCCGGGACTTCCATCTGATGCGGCTGCAGCACCTCCGGGCCGCCTGGCTCGGTAATCGAAATCGCGGTCATCTGCTCCGGAATCGGCGACGCCTCGGCCATGCGTGTCTCCTTAACGTGTTCCCCGGTGGTAGTCGATGCGCGCTGGCCGCGCAACCAGAGGCCGGCGTCCAGACCGCCATCTGCACCAGATTGCGCCAAATATCAGAAAAATCCGGCGAAATTCTCGCGGCCGTTAACCTTCATTTAAGGACGGCGACGTAGTGTCATGATTGTCCAGTCAATTTGGCGCTGAACGGTCCTCCGTTCTGTCAGCCTCCCTGTTCACTAACTGAGCCGCCTCCGGGCGGCTCTTTCTTTTTCCGCTCCGCCACGTCACAACAAAAACGCAATGTTAAGCGTCCTTTGCTAGGCTCGGCGTTCAGAAAATTGCGCGACGCCCAAACATGCTGCTATACCTCCGGCGGTGTTCGCGTCCGCGCGTAGCGTAAGCGGGAGTTCCATGAGCAACAGAGCCAACGACCCCCGGGATTCTGGTGGCGATGCACCGGTGCCCTTCGCCGAGAAATACGCGGTTTCTCCTCAGTTCGACGATCTGTTTCGTGAAGGCATGGCGCTTGTCGAGGACGCCGCAAGCTACCTCGACGGGCCCGGTCGGAAGGATTCCAAGCGCCTCTCGGGCGCTGCGGGTCTGGCCTATTCCACCGAAAGCATGCGCCTGACCACCAAGCTGATGCAGATTGCGTCCTGGTTGCTGGTGCGCCGCTCGGTCGGCCGCGGGGAGATGACCCTGGAAGAGGCGCTGAAGTCGCGTCAGCGCGCCAAGCTGACCTATCCGGCACAGTCGCCGCGGCCTGATGGCTTCGATGAATTGCCGGACGAGCTGCAGCGACTGGTGAACGAATGTGACGCGCTGTATGACCGCGTGCTGCGGCTCGACCGTCTTATCAGCCTGTCAAATGACCGCCCCCCGCGGAGTGAGGACAACCCGGTCGCTTCGCAGGTGGACCGGCTTCGCGAAGCTTTCGAGGCGACACAAGAGGCGGCGCCTACGGCGGCGAGCGCTACCTCTTCCGACGGCCGGTGAGCTTGCAAGGCGTGGAAAAGAGCACCTGACACGAAATCAGCGGCGAAACGCCTCAGGGAACTGCACATTAAATTTGATTTAGATCAAAGCCGCGTTTAGAACCCTCGCCCAAAACTGCGCGTCAGTTTAAGCTGATAGGTACGCAGACGAACCTTTGCTGGATCAGAAGGAGGGGCGAATGGCGGAAGTCACGCGGCAGGAGTTGTCGGCGTTTGCCGATGCGCTCGTCTTGGCGGCGGCAGCGTTCGGCGTGCTGCTGGGCGGATATCTGTTCTTCGTATCCATCGACCCCGTGATGGCCTTTCATGGGCTGCTGCTGGCCGGCGGCTCCGCCATCGGAGGCTGGTACATCCTCACGCGCCTGGCGGACGGCGACCTCGTCGTGGGCGGCGAAGGCTATTACAACGATACGGTGGTGCGAGCCGGCGTCATCGCCACCGTCTTCTGGGGCATCATCGGCTTCTTTGTCGGTGTCTGGATCGCCTGGCAACTCGCCTTCCCGGCGCTCAACTTCGACCTCCCCTGGACCAATTTCAGCCGCCTGCGCCCCGTTCACACCTCCGCGGTTATCTTTGCCTTCGGCGGCAACGCTCTGATCGCCACCTCGTTCTACGTCGTCCAGCGGACCTGCAAGGCCCGGCTCGCCGGGCGCTGGGCACCGTGGTTCGTTTTCTGGGGCTACCAGCTTTTCATCGTCATCGCTGCAACCGGCTACGTTTTCGGCGTCACGCAATCGCGCGAATATGCCGAGCCTGAGTGGTACGCCGACCTGTGGCTGACGCTTGTCTGGGTCGTCTACCTGCTCGTGTTCCTCGGCACGATCGTGAAGCGCAAGGAACCGCACATTTACGTGGCCAACTGGTTTTACCTTGCCTTCATCGTGACCATCGCGATGCTTCACATCGTGAACAACCTGGCGCTGCCGATCTCGCTGACCAGCACCAAGAGCTACTCGCTGTTCTCCGGCGTTCAGGACGCGATGACGCAGTGGTGGTACGGCCATAACGCCGTCGGCTTCTTCCTCACGGCCGGGTTCCTGGGAATGATGTACTACTTCATTCCGAAAAGGGCCGAACGACCGGTCTACTCCTACCGCCTGTCGATCGTGCACTTCTGGGCGCTGATCTTCCTCTATATCTGGGCCGGGCCGCATCACTTGCACTACACCGCCCTGCCCGACTGGGCGCAGACTTTGGGCATGACCTTCTCGGTGATGCTGTGGATGCCGTCCTGGGGCGGCATGATCAACGGCCTGATGACGCTCTCCGGCGCTTGGGACAAGCTGCGCACGGACCCTGTCATCCGCATGCTCGTCGTCTCGGTGGCGTTCTACGGCATGTCCACCTTCGAGGGCCCGCTGATGAGCGTGAAGGCGGTGAACTCGCTGTCGCACTACACTGACTGGACCATCGGCCACGTGCACTCCGGCGCGCTCGGCTGGGTCGGCATGATCAGTTTCGGTGCCCTCTACTGTCTGGTGCCCTGGCTTTGGAACCGGCAGGGCCTGTATTCGCAGCGGCTCGTGGAGTGGCACTTCTGGCTGTCGACCATCGGCATCCTGCTCTACATCACCTCGATGTGGGTGTCCGGTATCCTGCAGGGCCTGATGTGGCGGGCCTATGATGACCTCGGCTTCCTGCAGTACTCCTTCGTGGAGACGGTCGAGGCCATGCATCCGTTCTACATCATCCGCGCGATCGGCGGCACGCTGTTCTCCGTCGGGGCGCTGCTGATGGCCTACAATCTCTGGCGCACCGCGCGTGGCGATGTGCCTGTCGACGTCGCCGACCAGCCCGGCATTGCCGCGGCCCCCGCCCTCCGCGGGAAGGGCCCGGTCGCCGCACCGGCCGAGTAAGGGAGCGCGCAAATGTGGAAGTGGCACCAACCCTTCGAGCGCAAGTCGCTGGTTCTGCTAATCGGCATTCTGATTGTCGTGTCGATCGGCGGGCTGATCGAGATCGCACCGCTGTTCTGGCTCGGCTCGACAATCGAGAAGGTGAAGGGCATGCGTCCCTACACGCCGCTGGAGCTCGCCGGCCGGGACATCTACATCCGCGAGGGCTGCTATGTCTGTCACAGCCAGATGATCCGCACGCTGCGCGACGAGGTGGAGCGTTACGGTCACTACAGTCTCGCGGCGGAAAGCATGTACGACCATCCGTTCCAGTGGGGCTCGAAACGCACCGGCCCGGACCTTGCTCGCGTTGGCGGCAAATACTCGGACGCCTGGCACGTGGAGCACCTCAAGGACCCACGCTCGCTTGTACCCGAGTCCATCATGCCAGGCTATCCGTTCATGGCGGAACGTGAGCTTGACTATCGCGACATCGAGGACCGGCTCAAGGCCCTGCGTCTCGCCGGCGTGCCCTATACGGACGAGATGATCGAGAACGCGGAAACGGACCTGCGCGCCCAGGCCGACCCGAATGCGGACGGCGCCGATGCGCTTCAGGAACGGTACCCAAAATCGCAGGTGCGCGACTTCGACGGCGACCCTGATCGCATTACGGAAATGGACGCGATGGTCGCCTATCTGCAGATGCTTGGCACGCTGGTCGACTTCACCACCTATGACGCGACCGGTCCCAACCTGCGCTAAGGCGATGTGATGACTTACGACACGGTGGTCATGGTCACGCAGATTGTCGGCCTGATCCTTTTCATCGGGCTGTTCGTGGCCGTGCTGATATACGCCCTGTGGCCGGGCAACAAGAAGCGCTTCGAACGCGCTTCGCGGGTGCCGCTCGAGCAGGACGAGAAGCCGGACGAGGATACGCAGCGAGGGGGCGATGGCGGATAAACCCGAACGCGACGACGTCACCGGGATCGAGACGACCGGACACGTCTGGGACGACGACCTGAAAGAACTCAACAAGCCGCTGCCGAAGTGGTGGGTCTACGTCTTTTACGTCACCATCATCTGGTCGATCGGCTACTGGATCCTATTTCCAGCTTGGCCCCTGATCAGCTCTCACACCGAGGGACTGCTCGGCTACAGCCAGCGCGCGGAAGTGCGCAGCGAAATCCAGGAAGCGCGCGCCGCGCAGAGCCAGTTCACCGAGCAGATAGAGGCGGCGGAGCTAACTGAAATCCGGGGCAATCCGGAGCTGTTGCGCTTCGCCATGGCTGGCGGCGAGGCCGCGTTCGGTGATAACTGTGCCCCCTGCCACGGCAGCGGTGGACAGGGTTTCAAAGGTTATCCGAACCTGAACGACGATAGCTGGATCTGGGGCGGCGAGCTGGAAGACATCCACCAGACAATCCGCTACGGCATTCGCTCGGATCACCCGGACGCCAGGGTAAGCCAGATGCCGCGTTTCGGTATCGACGGCATCCTGAATGACGAGCAGATCAACGACGCCGCGGAATATGTCCGCTCGCTCGGCGGGCTGGAGCATGACGAAGCGGCAGCCGAGCGCGGCGCCGAGATCTTCGCCCAGCAATGCGCCTTCTGCCATGGCGAGAACGGCAAGGGCATGCAGGACCTCGGTGCGCCAAACCTGACGGATGCCATCTGGCTTTACGGCAGCAGCAAGGATGATATCGTAACAAGTATCCAGACAGGCCGCGGCGGCGTCATGCCGAATTTCGTTGGCCGACTGGATGATGTGACGATCAAGCAGTTGGCTGTCTACGTACACGCGCTGGGTGGTGGACAGTAGAAAGCCGCATTTGATCGTCCAGCCGCAAGGACGCAGGACACATATACATGGCTGACGATACCGCGATGACGCACGCCCCGGGCGCAGCTTCGAAGCGAGAGGCTGCCCCCGGCGTGGAGCAGCTTGACGTCAAGGCGGTGAATACGGCGGAGGATCGGCAACTCTACGCTTCCCGCCAGAAGGTCTACCCCAAGCTCGCGCACGGCAAGTTCCGCAACATCAAGTGGGCGGTCATGGCCGTGACGCTGGGCATCTATTACCTCCTGCCCTGGATGCGCTGGGACCGCGGGCCGAACCTGCCTGATCAGGCGTTTCTGATCGACTTCGCCAACCAGCGAATTTACATGTTCTGGCTCGATATCTGGGCACAGGAGCTTTACTTCATCACCGGCATCCTGGTGGTCTCGGCGCTCGCCCTGTTCCTCGTCACCGCCTATGCCGGCCGCGTCTGGTGCGGCTACGCCTGTCCACAAACAGTCTGGACCGACCTGATGATCGCGGTCGAGCGCTTCTGGCAGGGCGACCGCAACGCGCGGATGCGGCTGGACAAGAAGCCCTGGACCCTCGACAAGATCTGGCGCAAGACGGCCACGCATGCGAGTTGGCTGCTGATCGCGCTGGCCACGGGCGGCGCTTTCGTCTTCTATTTCCGCGATGCTCCCACGCTCGCGGTCGAGCTGGTCAACGGTACGGCGCCGGCCATCGCCTACATTTTCCTCGGCATCTTTACCGGCACGACGTACCTCTTGGGGGGCATCGCACGCGAGCAGGTCTGCATCTATATGTGCCCCTGGCCACGCATTCAGGGCGCGATGTTCGACAGCGACTCATTGCTTGTGACTTACCGCGAGCATCGCGGCGAGCCGCGCGGGCCGCACAAGAAGGGCGAAAGCTGGGAAGGCCGCGGCGACTGCATCGACTGCTATCAGTGCGTAGCCGTCTGCCCAACCGGCATCGACATCCGTAACGGGCCTCAGCTTGAGTGCATACAGTGCGCGCTGTGCATCGACGCGTGCAATGAGGTAATGGACAAGGTGGGGCGGCCCCGCGGCCTGATCGCCTACGACACTTTCCGCAATCTGGAGGCCCAACAGCACGGCGAAACAGCGCCCCCGCGCCTGATCCGCCCGCGCACGGTTCTCTATGCCAGCCTGATCGTTGTCGTCCTGGCCGTGATGGGCGTTGGCCTGATGAACAAGACGGTGCTGGAAACGAACGTGCTGCGTGATCGAAACCCGTTGTTCATCCAGCTCTCGGACGGAGATGTGCGCAACCGCTACACGGTGAAGATCCTCAACAAGCGCTACGAACCGCGCACCTTCCAGGTCGCAGCGCAGGGCCTGCCGGGTGCTCAGATCGAGATCGTCGGCTTTGAAGGTATGCAATCGCCCGATATCGAGGTGCCGGCCAGCGACCTGCGGGAGCTGCAGGTGCACGTCACGGTGCCGGCTGAGAAACTCGGTGATCTCGAAGGCGCCTCTACGCCATTCCAGTTCGTCATCAACGACACGCAGGCCGAGACGAGCAACAGCGTGACCACAACATTCCGGAGGCCGGAGTGACTATACGCTCTGAAGACGGCGGCCGCCCGATCACCGGCCGGACGGTGCTCTATATCCTGGTCGGCTTTTTCGGGGTGATGCTCGTCGCGAATGGAATTTTCACCTATCTCGCCGTGAGCACCTTCAACGGTCTTGTCACCGAAGGCTCCTACCGCAAGGGGCTGGAGTATGACGAACGCCTCGCCGCCGAGGCCAGGCAGGAGCGCCTGGGCTGGAATGCCGATCTCCAGCTTGCCGAACGGGGCGGGCAGTTGCGCTTCAAGCTGGAAGGTGACGACGGACGCCCGGTTTCGGGCCGGCTGGTGCGTGTGCGCATGGGGCGGCCGGCGACTGACAAGTTCGACCGGACAATCCTTCTGAATGAGACCTCTCCAGGGCTCTACACGCGCGACATCTCGCTGCCCGGCGCTGGCAACTGGCTGGCCTCGTTGGAAGTGCTCGAAGGCTATGACGAAGCGAAGTCGGTCGTCTACAGGATGAAAAAACGGCTATGGCTGAAGCCGGGGACCTGAGCGCCGCCCGGCCGGACACATTCGCGCCAGGCGCCGCACCACAACACACACCAACCGGCCCGGACCGCGCCCACTCCGGTGACAGCGGCGAAGACACGGTCACGCTGACCATCGAGAACATGCATTGCGGCGGCTGCATGACCAAGGTTGAGCGTGTGCTGGCCGCGACGCCGGGCGTGCTCGATGCGCGCGCCAATCTCACCGCCAAGCGCGTTACCGCCACCATCGACACCGCCAGGACCTCCGCGCCCGCGCTCACCGATGTGCTCGGGAAAGCCGGATTCAATGCCGCCGAGCTGGCCGACGACACGCGGCCCGCGCGCGACGATGACCAGCTTCTCCGGGCAATGGCCGTCGCCGGTTTCGCCGCGGCGAACGTCATGCTGCTGTCGGTGTCCGTCTGGGCCGGGATCGCTTCGGACATGGCGCCGGAGGTGCAGTCGTTCTTTCACTGGCTGTCCGCGCTTATCGCCCTGCCGGCAATCCTGTATGCAGGCCAGCCCTTCTTCATCTCGGCACGCGACGCGCTCAAGGGCGGGCGACTCAACATGGACGTGCCGATCTCGCTGGCGATCCTGCTGGCCTCGTCCATGAGCCTTTATCAGACCATCCGCGGTACCGAGCAGGTCTATTTCGACGCCGCGATCACGCTGCTGTTCTTCCTGCTGATCGGCCGTTTTCTCGACCAGCGGATGCGCCGCCGGGCAAAGGGGGCCGCGCAGAACCTGATGGCGCTGCAGGCCACGAACGCCACCGTGATCGGCGATGGCCCGCCGCGTCAGGTTTCGACGCGCGCGCTGGCCCCCGGCATGGCCGTTCTGATCGGAACGGGCGATCGCGTGCCCGCCGACGGCGTGGTGCGCAAGGGCGAAAGCGAAGTCGACGAGAGCCTCATCACCGGCGAGACGCTGCCGCGTGCCGCCACGCCGGGGACGGAAATCCATGCGGGAACCCTCAATCTCGGCGCGCCGCTTGAAATGGAGGTTCGGGCCGCCGACGACAGCACGCTGCTCGCTGAAATCCGCCGGCTCATGGAAACCGCCGAGCAGGCCAAGGGCGCCTATGTCCGGCTCGCCGACCGTGCTGCACGGATTTATGCGCCATGGGTGCATGTATTTGGCGCCGCCACCTTCACCGGCTGGATGATCGCCGGGGCGGGCTGGGAAACGGCGCTGACCTACGCGATCGCGGTGCTCATTATTACTTGCCCCTGCGCGCTGGCACTGGCCGTGCCGGCGGTACAGGTCGTGGCTTCAGGCCGATTCTTCGCCAATGGCGTGGTCCTGAAGGCAGCCGACGGTTTCGAGCGGCTGGCCGAGGTGGACACCGTTATCCTCGATAAGACTGGCACGCTGACGCTTGGCACCCCGCAACTGGTCAACGGTGCGGAGATCGACGATACGGCGCTCGCGGAGGCGGCGGGGCTGGCCCTGGCGAGCCGCCATCCCTACTCGAAAGCGATCGTGGCGGAGGCGACGGCGCGCGGGCTGGCGGTTGCGCCGGCGGAGAACGTCCGGGAATTCCCCGGTCGGGGGCTGAAAGCCGCCGGCCCGGGAGGCGAGACACGGCTCGGCTCGGCGACCTGGTGCGACCTTGACGACGTGGACGCGGATGACGCTGGACGGGTCTACCTGACGCGGGCCGGCCAGCCGGCAGTCCAATTCCGCTTCGAAGATCGACTGCGGCCTGATGCGGCCGACACGGTCGCTCAACTCAGGCGGGCGGGTTTCGACGTGCGCATCTTGTCCGGTGACCGCGAAGCGGCGGTTGCGCGAGCAGCCGAGGCCGCTGGCATCACCGACTGGCGCGCGGGCCAGCGCCCCGACGACAAGATTCGCTTGCTCGACCAGCTGAAGGCCGAAGGGCGCAAGGTGTTGATGGTGGGCGACGGGCTGAACGACGCGCCGGCGCTCGCGGCGGGGTACGCCTCCATGTCGCCGTCGAGCGCCACGCATATCAGCCAGACGGCCGCCGACGCGATCTTTCAGGGCCAGAATTTATCCCCTGTAGCCGAGGCAATCGCGCTGGCGCGCCGCGCCAAGCTGTCAGCAATCCAGAATTTCGGGCTGGCGGCGGGTTATAACGCGATCTGCATCCCGCTGGCGATGGCCGGCTACGTCACGCCTTTGATCGCCGCGATCGCGATGTCGGCGTCCTCAATCGTTGTGACCAGCAACGCGGTACGCCTGCGCGCCGCGCGGATCGCGCTGGAGCCCGCAACATGACCGCGCTCGCCTGGCTGATCCCGGCGGCCCTGTTTCTCGGGTTCCTGGGCGTTCTCGCGTTTATGTGGGCACTGCGCAGCGGGCAGTTCGAGGATCTGGACGGCGCGGCCTACCGCATCCTGGAAGACGACACGCCGGAGACGCGTGACAAGGACGCCACGCCGGCTAACCAGCCACCCTCAGACACCGACAAACGTCAGCGCGATCACGACGGCTGATCCGGGCTTTCGGCCTGCGCGCTCAGCTCCGAAGGCGGGCCGAGCTTGTCCTCGTCGGGCACGACGTCCCGGAATGCGTGCCACGTCGCGTGCCCGATCAGTGGGAACGCGATCAGCAGCCCCGCGAACAACAACGCGAAGCCGAGCGCCATGATCACCGCGATCAGAATCGCCCACAGGATCATCAGGCCGGGGTTGATCGCCACGGCGCGCAAGCTCGTGACGATGGCCGTAACCACGTCCACCTCGCGCACCATGAGAAGCGGGATCGATACCACCGTGCTGGCAAAGATGATTGCCGCGATCACCGCCCCCAGGAAAGTGCCGACGGTCAGAAGCACAAGCCCGCGTGGCTCCAGCAGCAGCGTCTGGATGAACTCCGGCACCGGCGGCATGGCGATTGGCCCGAAAACCAGCATGAACAGCAGCAGCGCGATTTCCACCCAGGCAAAAAACGCGATCATCAAGGCGACGCCCATGAAGGCGAGCTGACCCGGTGACTGGATGTTGACGAGCAGCGTATCCCGCAGCGTCACCTTTTGCCCGCGCTCAATCAGGCTGCTCATACGGTAAAGCCCGGCCGCCATGATCGGGCCGACAAGCAGGAATCCGCCGGCCATTGGCAGGATCAGAGCCGGCACGCCCGCGTACCATAACCCGAGCAGAAGCAGCACGGCGATCAACGCGAAGACAGCGCCATAGGCAACGCTGAGAAGGGGCGCGCGCGCCATGTCGCGGAAGCCGCGGCCCAGCCAGCGCCACGGTGCTTCCATCGGCACCTTGGCGATGGGAATGAGGCGGACATAGCCGACGCGATTGCCGCCGAGGCGGTCGGTCGTGGCGGGCGCGCCCGCTGCGGGGCTGGCTACGTGCTCCTGGGACATGCGGACCTGCTCCGATGATCTGGACTGGGTGAACGTTAACGGCTCGGATCGGCGACCGACTTGATCCAAATCAATTATATCCGCTTCACTGGCTGGCGAAAGCCCCGTGTGGCCACCGCACCGCGTGTTTTCCGAGGCTTCACTCATTGGGGCCGGCGCTCGGCTTCCTGCGCGGACTGTCCGTGGCGATGGCCACGGGGCCGGCACGGCTTCGGCAAGATGCACAGCGGGATTGATGCCCGGCCAGCGACAGCGCTTTGCCGCTGCGCCTCTTCAATTCGTCTTAGCGAGGAACACATAGCGGTTGCCAAGCGTTACAACGGATTGAAAACACATCTTCGTTAACATTCAGCCGATGGCCTCACCTCACCGGAGGCCCCCACCACCGACAGGGAGACTTCAGACATGCGGACAACCGCCACCATCCTTCTCGCCGGCCTGCTGCTCGCCGGTCCGGCCGCAGCACAGGACACGAATACAGGCACCGCCGCGACCCAGCCGGAAAGCGTCGAGTTCGTGGCGAAGCAGCAGGAGAACCAGGATCTGATGAGCCGATTCCTGGGCACGCCAGTGGTGAACCCGGAAGGCGAAACGCTCGGCAAGGTCAATGATATGGCGCTGAACACGGCCGGGCAGGTCGAGGTAATCGTGATCGGCGTCGGCGGGTTCCTGGGCGTCGGCGAAAAGAATGTCGGCGTGCCGTATGATGCGCTGGCGCGCCAGGCCGGCGAAGAGGGGCAGACCCAGCTCGTGCTTGACGCCACGCAGGGAGACCTGACGGACGCGCCGGAATACCTGACTTCCGACAACCAATCGCTCAGCCTGACGAAGCGGCTGCGCGAGCGCGCCGGCGAATTGACCGAAGAGGCGAAGGAGACCTACGAGAAGGCCAAGGAACGGGTGATGGAAGAGGCTGAACAGCTCAACCAGTAATCAGACAAGGCTGCGGGGGCAGGTACGCGGAACTTCCGGTTGGCACGATCCGGGCCGGGTGCGGCGACTGCCCCGGGGGCGGCGCATGTGCCACCACCGACTTGCCGGACCGCGCCAACCGTAGCCCCCGCTCTTTATCGCCTGGTCCTGAGTGGTGCGACCAGGACGTTGCGGGAGGCGTTCTCCCTGGCGCGGCATGGAAACGCCAGGGTCATCGCCGGACACGCCTCCCGGAACTTGTGGGTATCGCTCCTCATCGCTTAGGAAGGCTCGACGCCAGTTAACGCTTGGCTCTCTGCCGGATTCACACCGTACCGCCGGGACATATAATAAAGAATCGCTTTTATCGCCGACTTGAGGACATCGTCCTTCAAGTTCTCGTTGACTTCATCATACGCCCATACCATGAAACGCGCGAGGTACATCGCCTCGCTTGAGACGTCTCCCTCATTTTTGCTACTCTTTTGACGCGATACTTCACACTCATACACCATTTTCCCGCCCCGTTTCTAGACATTAATCATTTGATACTTGAATGACGCCATAAGTCGCGGGGCGCTCCAAGTTGTGGAAGTTACGTAATCAAAATTTGTGAACCGTCTGCGCGCGATCGGAAGTATCTTCACGCAGACGTAAGGGCTCGCTAGTTGATATATGTCAATTGACATCGCTATACGGCCGCAGAATCGGGCGAAATCCGGCTTTTTGAAACTCGTTTCCTGACCTCGAGGGTGCGAATTTTTCGGCGGTGCAAAATGTTGTGGGAAAAAGTGATCGCGAATCTGAAATTACGACTCACGTGACTGAGGATTTTTTGCTACAGTCGTCGCTCAGGCTTGTGGATATCCGTCAATCTGCGGGCATCCATGATGGACCAGTGGCTTTCTGGAGCAGCGTAATGCGTAATCCGACGGGGACGCTTTCCATATCCACGTTTTATCGGGAGTCCTGCGGCTTTCTCGCGGTGCCTGGAGCGGGGGCAACTCGCTAGCCCCACGTGTTTCAGGCCATGCTGGGGACGACCGTAAGCTACGTTTCATCTGGCGTTGTGCCGCATCAGCCTCGGCACTTCAGTCCCCGAGCCTTGTGCGCCCCCGCGCTCACGCATTCCGGCCAGTCTCACAGCGCACCCGATCGGCTCGACTCCGATCGGATCAGGCTGCGGTGCGCCGAAAATGTCCGGGCCTTCAAGGATCCGCCAGACCGGCCGGCACGACTCAACGGGGAACCGACCAATGATCGATCAAGACGTCATCTGCGTTGTCGAACAGAGTTTCGAAGATCGTGAAATTATCAACAGGAGTTTGTCGCGCGCCGGATATCTTGTGAAGGACTATGAACACGCTGCCGCTTTCCTCGATGAACTTGCCACGGTGCATGCCGACTGCGCCATCGTCGACGTGCGGCTGCCGGACATCGAGGTGCCGTCCTTCGTGTCGGAGCTGGGACGAACGCGGCCTGACATATGCTGCATCATCGCTGCAAATTCTGGGGATATCCCGTTGGCGATGGAGGCGATGAAGGCGGGGGCTGTGGATTTTGTGGAGAAACCTGTTGATGCGGAGCTGCTTATCCAGGCCCTCCGCGCGGCCATCGCGGCGCGCCCCCGGAAACCGAAGGAGGCTTCGCACCCGCTGCAGCCCTCCGTCATCCAGCGGCTCACGCCCCGCCAGCGCGACGTACTCGACCTGCTGCTTCAGGGCTATCAGAACAAGATGATCGCTTTCGAACTGGGCATAAGCCAGCGGACAGTCGAGGTGTATCGCGCAAAGCTGATGCGCCGGCTGGGTGCCAGCAGCTTCGCCGAACTGGTTCGGGTCGCGCTTGAGGAACGCTACATGGGCTCCGGCGTGTCGGACGCACAGCACGACCGCCACTGACAGACGCAGGGCCACGGAGACGCCGCAGCCGAGGCCGCCTTCGGCGCGGCGCCTCCGCCTGCCACCTTCTCACCTCCAACAGTCCCGCCGCGCGATGAAGCCGGCCGTCATCGGACGGTCCGCCCAAGACGTCTTCGCTCCCCGGATCAAGCCATTGGCGGCGCCTGCGTGTCTCCGCCACGGTCCCGCGGGGCAATCCTCCCGGCTAAGCCACACCTTTCGCGCGGACCCTTCAGAGGGCGCACGCTTCAGCGTCGCTGTCCCGGTCTGACCCACAATCAATTTTTATGAATTTTCACGTCAATATTCGCGCATTTTTTCTAAATAAAATTATTAATAATGCCTTAAATGCGAGTATTGTTTACCATATACTAGTATTCACCTATTGCTATGCACGTTAAAAATCTGTATACGTTCATCGTCGCTTAACGCTTTGCCTTCGGCCACGGCTGCAAACGAACAAGCCGAACTGTCGCCAGGCGGGTGTTGGCAAGAACGAAAAAACGCGAAGCACTGCGGCGCGAGCTGAAAACAAGGCAGGCGTTGCAGCTCAGGCATCAGCAATAGGAGTTCACCGATGTCTCATCCTTATTTCCCGAGTTTCGACGACAACGACACGGTCAAGGTTGGTCAGCAGAACGAGTTGGTCGACAATGATATGAACCTGAATGAGGGTTCGTTGTTCCAGAAAGGCCTGTTCAACGTAACCGGCGTCGATCAGGACATCGAGAGCGGCGAAAACGAGCAGTCCAACAGCTCGCAGATTTTCGACGGTCCCGCCGGATACGGCTTTGGCGCTGACGACAACGACTTCTTCAAGGTCGGCCAGAGCAACCTGATGGATGACAGCGACTACAACATCAATGACGCGTCGCTGTTCCAGGCTGGCGTCTTCAACGTTGCCTCCGTCGATGAGCAGGACATCGACAGCGGCGAAAACGAGCAGTCCAACCACTCGCTTATCGATGATCACGATGCCGCGGGCGGAGGCTGGAAGAGCAAGTTCGGCTTCGGCGCGGACGGCAACGACACCGTCAAGGTCGATCAGTCCAACTTCATGATCGACACCGATCAGAACGCGAATGTCTTTGAAGGCGCTCAGCTCGGCTTCGCCAACATGACCGGCGTCGATCAGGAAATCGACAGCGGCGAGAATGAGCAGGCCAACACCTCTCTGATCGGCGACTATGGTTCGGCCGGTTTCGGCTACGACGACAACGACGCCTTCCACGTCAGCCAGGCCAGCCTGATGGCCGACGCCGACGAAAACGTCAACGGGGTGGAGACCGGCCAGTTCGGCGCGCTGAACCTCGGTCACTTCGACCAGGACATCACCAGCGGCGGCAACAGCCAGTCCAACTTCTCCGAGATCTGGGACGGCTAAGTTAGCAGGCGGGATGTGCGCGCCCCCATCAAGCGGGGCGCGCACCTCTGGGTTGATTGAATCAGGAGCGGACAATGAGTGCAGACGGATTTTCGGCGCTGGCAGTGGACGACCTGGGGCGCAGCCTGATGGGCTGGCAGCTTTGCGGCTGGCAGTTCGAGATCCCGCACGCGCCGCTTGCTGTGACCTTCCTGGAGCCGGGCGCAGCGCCGGTTACGCCAACTGACCTTGCGCCGATCGCGGGCCAAGTGCCGAACGCGGTAACGGAATCCCCTGGCACCGACGAAATCCACGCAAGGCCGATCCCTGGCGGCTCCGCTACCATCCACGCGTCGGGCGCGCCGCCCCGGGTCGATACGAATGAGGTGCCGCGTGGCAACCTCCGGATGACGGATAGCGATGCCTCGGGAACACCGGCCAGCGAAGCAAAAGCCGCTGTCGACTCGCCAACGGCAGGCCCCGCCCCGAGCGGCGGAGGATCCGGCCTTTCCGACTCGACGCAGGAAGGCTGCGAAGACGTCCCTGATGTCTTCGAGTTCAACGTCATCTTCCAGCTCAACGTGCTGCTGGACAGCGACTTCATCGTGCAGGAGATCGTTGGCGCAAGCGATGCCAGCCTGCTTGGCCTCGGCTTTGGCCAATGGGCCATGACGGGCGGTAACACGCAGACCAACACCGCCACCATCATGGACGCCGGCGGCTATGGCGATTTCGGCTGGCTCGGCGGCAGCTACTACGAAACCAACGCGATCTACAGCCTGAACGCGCTCAACGACGGCGACATCGCCTTCAACCTCATCTCCGGCGGCGGCCTGGACAGCGCGCAGAGCATCACCACCGGCGGCAACACGCAGATCAATGCGGCCACGGTCCATTCGCTGACGAGCAGCGCTGGCGCCGTGCCCGCCGGCCTTCAGATCGGGGCGAGCGACACGGTGGACTACAACATCACCACCCAGATCAACTTCATGAACGACGGAGACGTCGTCGGCCAGCAGATCTTCGGCGGCGGCAGCGGCACGCAGACGGCGAGCACCGGCGGCAACAGCCAGAGCAACACCGCCCTCGTGATCGACGACAACGCCGTCCCTGGCCACGACGTGCCCGGCAACTACTACGAATACAACCTGATCTATCAGGCCAACTACATGAACGACGGCGATCAGATCGCGCAGATCTTTGACGCCGGCATGGCCGATCCGCACCCCCCGGAGAGTGGCTTCGCCGCCGATGACGAGGCCCTCCCCCACGGCCTGTTCGGCGACGCGATCGTCTGAGCCTGTTTCGAGAAGGACAAAAAGATGCGCCGCACAGAAACCAGCGCCGATCACGCCAGCCCTGCCGAGACCGCGCGTCTGAAGCCAGCCGGCAAGGCGTCCCGGCAGACGCCGGAAGCGCGCACGGGCGCCGATAACCTCAAGGCGCTTAAGAAGGGTCTCAATATCTGCCGGCGCGGGTTCGTCAGCGTCGGCGCGTTCTCGGTGGTCATCAACCTGCTGATGCTCACCATCCCGATCTACCTGTTCCAGCTTTCCGATCGGGTGCTGACCAGCCGCAACACCGACACGCTTATGATGCTGAGCGTGGTGGCGGTGGGTGCGATCCTGGCAATGGTGGCGCTCGACATGATGCGCCGGCTCATGCTCTCGCGCATCGGCACCCGACTTGAGACGACGCTGGCAGGCCCCGCGCTGGCGGGCGCGCTACACGGACAGGCTGGCCCGACCGCCGCGCAGGCGCTGCGCAGCCTGCAGCAGGTGCGCAATTTCATCATCGGCCCGGTCATGCCGCTGATATTCGACGCGCCGCTTGCCCCGCTCTATTTCGCCGTCGTGTTCCTCATTCACCCTACCCTCGGCTTCATTGCGCTGGGGGCTGGCCTGCTGCTCTGCGCCGTGGCGATCGTCAACCAGCAGTTGACGGCCTCTCCGTTCGCCGAAGCGAGCGGACACGGGCAAGCCGCGGAGAACCAGGCGGAGGCGCTGTCCCGCAATTCGCAAGCGCTTTCCGGCATGGGCATGATGAATGAAGGGATCATGCTGTGGGGGCAGTCGAATGCGCAGTCCCTGACCTCCCTTATCCGCGCGCAGGACCGCAACGCCTATCTCAGCGGCTTCTCCAAGCTGGTGCGTCTGCTCACCCAGATCGCCGTGCTCGGCACGGGCGCGTACCTGGCGCTGCAAGCGCAGCTCACCGGCGGCATGATGATCGCCGCATCCATCATCGCCGGGCGCGCGCTCGCCCCGATCGAGGGCGCGATCGAGGGCTGGCGCAGCTTCGTGCAGGCGCGGCACGCCTACAAGCGCGTCAAGTCGCTTGTCGAGCCGATGAAAAACCAGGAGGTGCGCCTCTGGCTGCCCGAGCCGAAAGGCGAGCTGCAAGTTGAAAAGCTGCTCTATGTGCCCAAGGGCGAGCGCGATCCAGTGCTCAACGGGGTCAACATGCTGCTGGAGCCGGGTGAGGCGCTGGCCGTCGTCGGGCCATCGGGCGGCGGAAAGTCGACGCTGGCGCGCATCCTGGTCGGCGGCGTCGCGCAGACCGCCGGGAAGATCCGGCTGGACGGCGCGGAGCTGAAGAACTGGAACCCGCGCCAGTTGGGCGAGACGATCGGCTATCTGCCGCAGGACGTCGAGCTGTTTCCCGGCACGATCAAAGCGAACATCGCCCGGCTGCGTGAGGATGTCAGCGATGCTGAAATCTACCGCGCCGCCCAGCTTGCCGGGGTTCACGAGATGATCCTGCGGCTGCCCCAAGGCTACGAGACGATGATCGCCGCGGACGGCAGCCCACTATCGGGAGGCCAGCGCCAGCGCGTCGGCCTTGCCCGCGCCTTCTTCGGTAACCCGAAGCTCCTCGTGCTCGACGAGCCGAATGCCAACCTCGACGTTGACGGCGAAAAGGCACTGCGGGCCGCGCTCAAACACGCCAAGGAGCAGGGCATCACGATCGTGCTCATCACGCAGCGGCTGGCGATCCTGGAATCGGTCGACAAGGTGATGGTGCTGCAGCAAGGCCGCGTTGCCGGCTTCGGCCCGGCCCGCGAGATCATCCCGCGCCTGCTCTCGACCCAGCAGGCCAGCCAGCAACAGCCGAAGCAGGAAACCCAGCGGGCGATCAAGGCCCGCCACGCCGGCACCCATGCAGCCTTTGGTTCAGGCGGGGGCGTCCAGGGCGTGACCGGCGCGGCGAACGTCACCTTCCAGCAATCCTAAGAGGAGACCGCAATGCTTCAGGAATGTCCGAACCTGCACAGCTGGGGCAAGGGCGTCCCCCGCGGCCTCGGCAAGGCGACGATCGCCGGTGTTCTGATCCTGCTGTTCGGCCTCGGCGGCTTCGGCGTCTGGGCGGGCACGGCGCCAATCGACGGCGCGGTGGTCGCCAGCGGCTCGTTCGTCGCCACCAGCCAGAACAAGACGATCCAGCATCTGGAAGGCGGCATCATCAATGAAATCCGCGTGCGCGAGGGCGATCACGTCGAGGCGGGCGAAACCCTTGCGGTCCTCGACGACACCGCCGCAAAGGCCAAGCTGGCGCGGCTGCGCGTGCGCCTGCGCCGGCTGCAAGCGGTAAGCGCGCGCCTTGAGGCCGAGACGAAGCTTGCCGAGGCCGTCGACTTCGGCGACCTAGCTGAAACGGCGAGGACCGATCAAACGCTCGCCGGGGTGCTTGAGCGCCAGCGCGCGGAGTTCCGCTCGCGGCTGACCAGGCGGCTCGATCAGGAGCGCGTACTGGACCTGGAGATCGCCAGCCTGAAGGAAAGTGTGCGCGGCTACCAGACGCGGATCGCTGCCCTGGGCACCCAGCTCGACCTGATCGAGCAAGAGCTGGCCGACAAGAAGACGCTGCTCCAAAAAGGATTGATGCGCAAGCCGGAGGCGCTGGCGCTGGAGCGCAAGCAGGCGCAGCTCGAAGGCGAGATCGGCACGCTGCAGGCGCGCATCGGCGAGGTGAAGGAGCGCATTGCGCGCGCGAGGCAGAAGATCGTGCATCTGCGTAGCAGCACAGTCAGCGCAGCTTACGAAGAACTGCGCAACGTTGAAACCCAGATCGACGACATTCGCGAGCAGATCGGCGCGGCCCGCGACGTTGTGGAGCGTTCGGAGATCCTCGCGCCGGTGGAAGGCACGGTTGTCGAGCTGATGTATCATACGCCGGGCGGCGTTCTGGAGCCGGGCGGCACGCTCTTAAAACTCCTGCCAAGCAACGACGATCTCATCATCGAAACGCGCGTGCGCCCGACGGACATCGACAACATTGCGGTGAACCAGAGCGCCCATATCCGGTTGACGGCGCTCAACCAGCGGACCACGCCGATGATCCCCGGCCAGGTCGAATACGTCTCGGCCGATGCGGTGAGCGAGGATCCTGCGAACAGCCGCAAGAAAGCTGCCTACATCGTCCGGGTGAAGCTGGACAAGGCGCGCGCAGCGGAAATTCCCGGCTTCGACGCCCGGCCGGGCATGCCGGCCGAGGTCTACATCAAGACGGGCGAGCGTACCTTCTTCGACTATCTGATGCGCCCGCTGAAGGACACGCTCACCCGCGCCTTCCGCGAGAGCTAGGCCACCGCGCGCCGCGAGTGCTTACCCTCCAGCACCTCCTCGGCGATCTTGTCGCAGAACGCGTCGAGGTCGCCGGGGTGGCGGCTGGTGATCATGCCCTGGTCGGTCACGACCTCGGAATCCTCCCACTGCGCACCGGCATTGATCATGTCGGTCTTGATCGAATGATACGAGGTCGCGCGGCGCCCGCGCACAATATCGGCCTCGATTAGCAGCCACGGCCCGTGACAGATCGCGGCGATGGGCTTCTGCGCCTTGTAGAAGGCTTTGACGAGTTCGACCGCCTTCGGCTTGGTGCGCAGGATATCAGGGTTGATCTGACCGCCCGGTATGACGAGGGCGTCATATTCCGACTGATCCACTTCGTCGAGCGGGCGGTCGACCGAAACGCTCTCGCCCCAGTTCGTCTTGTTCCAGGCCGTGATTGTGCCCGTCTCGGGCGAAACGACATGCACCTGCGCACCTGCCTCATGCAGCTTCTCGCGCGGCACGAACAACTCGGATTGTTCAAAGCCGTTGGTTGCGAGAATCGCGATCTTCTTGCCGGTCAGATCCTTCATGACGGCGTCCTCTCGTTTGAATTGCTGGAATGACGTTCTGCACGAATAACGCCGGAGCGCCCGCGTGCGTTCCGGCGGGAACCAGCCGGCGGAAAGCCGCGTTGTAGACGTAACCCGCGTGCGCCAGGCACAGCCGGAAATGCAGTGAGGAGAGCCATGAACGTCACCGACTTCAAGCAGATGTATCTCGCCGAGCTTCAGGAGCTCTATTCCGCCGAGGATCAACTCGCAAAGGCCCTGCCCGGCATGGCCGAACTGGCCCACAACCCGCAGCTCAAGGGCGCGATGGAAGGCCATCTGGGCCAGACGCAGTCCCACGTCCAGCGACTTGAGGACATCCTGAAGCGTCACAACATCGACCCGCGCGAACACCAGGACCAGTCGATGAAGAGCATCATCGGCGAGGCCGACAAATGGGCGCACATGATCGAGAACCCGGACCTGCGTGACGCCGGACTGATCTCGTCTGCGCAACGCATCGGACATTACGAGATCGCCGTTTACGGCACGCTGGCGAGCTGGGCGAAGCGGCTCGGCCATGAGGACGATGCCAACACCCTGCACGCGATCCTCGAAGAAGAGAAAAGCACCGACGAGAAACTGACCGAGCTGGCCAAGTCGGCCGTTAATCCACAGGCAGCCTAGCGCGTAGGCATGAGCTATACCTACGACCACCCGCGCATGGCGGTAACGGTGGATGTCGCGCTATTCGCCAATGGCGAGGCGCCGGAGGTCCTGCTTGTCCGGCGCGGAAAGCCGCCATTTGAGGGCACATGGGCCCTGCCCGGGGGGTTCGTGGGGATTGAGGAGAGAGTGGTGGACGCCGCCGCGCGCGAACTCGCCGAAGAGACCGGGGTCAGTGGCATCCCGCTGGGCTTTCTCGGCTATTTCGATGCGATCGACCGCGATCCGCGGGGCCGGACGCTGTCGCTGGCCTTCTGGGGACGGGCCGACAAGCGCGCAGCAGCCCTGCGCGCGAACGACGATGCGGCTGATGCCGGCTGGTTCCTGATCAATGAGTTGCCGCGGCTGGCCTTCGACCACGACCGCATCATAAGCGAGGCGCTGCAAGCGTTTCGCGCCGCTCGTGTTTAGACATCTCGACAGGTCGCGCAATGCATGGGCGGGGGGTAAGTGCGGGAATGACGTCTTCAAACCATCCGGGCGCTCCGCCACCCCACAAAAGGACCGGGCCGCGAACGGCCCGGTCTGATTGCGTTACGCCGGCTTGCGGAAAAGCTGGATACCCCAGGCTAGGTTGCCCTGGTCGGCGGCCTTCACCCAGTTCTCCAGGCCCACGGCCATCTTGTCGAGATATTCGGCCGAGGCGCCGTTCTCGCGCAGCTTGTCATAGTTGGCGAGCAGTTCTTCGCGCACGCGGGCGTAGTGATTGCGCAGATGCCCGGTCAGTTCATCCTGGCGCAGCACCTCGAAGCCCAGCGCCTGCGCAGCTTCGCGATAGAAACGCAGCGAGCCGAGGCTCGAGAGCTGGAGCCGATCGTAGACCGGCTGAAGCGCGGCCGGGTCGGCCTCGTCTGCCTGCATCGGGTCGGTGAAGACGAAGTAGCCGCCCGGCTTCAGCACCCGCCAGACTTCGGCCAGCACCTTCGCGCGCTGGTCGGAATGCAGGATGGCGTCCTGGCTCCAGACCACGTCGTAGCTGGCATCCGGCTCCGGGATATCCTCGAACACGCCGTGAACGACGCGGATCTTTCCGGCCAGCCCGGCCTGGCGCGTCTTGGCGCGGTTGTAGTCGTTCTGCGTCTCCGAGATGTTCAGGCAGGTCGCCTCGCAGCCATGCGCCTTGCAGACCCGCCGCATCGAACCGCCATAGCCTGCGCCAATGTCGAGGATGCGGGAGGATGGGCCGAGATCGGGCACGACAGCCGCCATCCGGTCGACTGTCGTGTCACTGGCCGCGCGGATGTCCTTGGTGTCGTCATAGACGCCGATGTGCAAGTCCTCGCCCCCCCAGATGGTGGAGTAGAAGGTGTCGGCGTCGTCGCTGTCGTAATAGTCCTCCGCGACGTCCCGCACGTCCGTCTCGCCGTCCGCGCGCGTGCCGCCACCCCAGCGCACGACGTGCAGCGTCGATTTCTCGGCGACATGAACGAAGAAATCCGGCTCGTTCTCGGCGTAGGTCTCCTGGAAGTCGCCGTAGGTGCGCACGCGCTGGAAACCGGCCTCGTTGAGCAGGCGGCGCACATAGTTCTTCCGGATCGGGCACAGGTTCAGCGTGTATTCCGAACCGTCGGGGAAGCTGTAAAGCATCCGGCAGAGGCCCTCGTCGATATGGCTCGGCTCCGCGCTGACCTGGTCGCCGCAATAGTAGTATTTGTGCTTTGAGGAAAAGCCCTCATCAAGCATCGCGTCGTAGTTCCGCTGGTCGAGGATCAGGATGCCGTCGTGCTTGAGCGCGGCGTAAAACTCCGCGAGCGCGCGGCGGCGATCGGCCTCGTCATGCAGGTGGGTGAACGAGTTGCCGAGGCAGATGATCGCGTCGTACTTGCCCTGAATGTCGCGGTTGAGCCAGCGCCAGTCGGCCTGCACGGTTTTCAGGATCAGCCCGCGCGACTGGCCGTTCTCGAACGCCTTGGCGAGCATCGCGGCTGAGCCGTCGGCGGTGGTGACGTTGAAGCCGGCCTCGGTCAGGCGGACCGAGTGAAAGCCGGTGCCCGCGGCGACATCAAGCACGGTCTCCTTGCCGCGGGCGCGCAGGACGTCAATGAAGAACTGGCCTTCGCTTTCCGCGCGCGCTGTCCAGTCGATGAGTTCGTCCCACTTCTCGACGAAGCTCATGACGTATTCGCCGCGATAGAGGTCGGTCTGGCGGTCGGCGAGCGGATCGTCCCCGTAGGTCTGCCGATCCAGGCTCAGTTCCGCATTCGTGCTCTTGAGGGCTGCTCGCGCCATTCAATGGCCTCCGTGTCGATTGTTGTCAGTTGGCCGCCCCGCGGTGGCGCGCCGGTCTGGCGCTGTGGATGCGAGGCGTTTTGGCGCCGGCGAGAAAAATCCAAGCTGCCGCTGGCAACCTGCCGTTTGTAAGCGCGCGGAGCGCGTTCGCCGGCTTCGGGCCGCGCTTGGTGGTAACGCGGCAGATCACCACGCTGAGGATAAAGTTCCGTTTGCGACATCACAAGGCCGAAAAGCGACATTCGGCCTCGCGGGGTTGACGGAACGGTGCTAGGCCGTTGAACGGGTTCGCCAAAATCAGATTGTGAAAATTTTGTGTTGGCCCGAATTCTCGCTACACCGGGCGGCATCTCGCAGGCGAAAAAGCCTCGACATTTGGCCGTGGCCGGAATGCGCTGTGGAAAATGATATTTCTCAACAAAAGGCGAATTTCATCGCCGCGTCAAAAACTATTCGAAAAAGAACTCGTGATAGGCGCTATTTTTATTCAAACTCAACTTCACTTTTCTGTAGCACGCTCGGCACGCTGAGCTTGCCGGTGGTTCCAGATGCGACGTATCACACTGACGAAGGAACGCGCCCAGATCCTTGTTGCTTAGTCGCCGCCAACAGCGCAAATTGGCCTCCGAGAACCGTGAACGACCGCCCCGATTGGGACTGCGGCCATGACCGACCCTGCTCTCGACGAACGCTTCAGATTCGGCGATGCGCACCATAACGATGGGGTGCACACCAAGATCGCTATCCGCCGGCTGAATTTCTGGTACGGCGAAACTCAGGCGCTTCGCGACATAAACCTCAACATTTACGAGCACGAAATCACCGCGTTCATCGGGCCATCGGGCTGCGGCAAGACCACGCTTTTGCGCTGCCTGAACCGTATGAACGATGTTATTTCCGACATTCATGTCGAGGGCGAGGTCCTGCTGGACGGTCAAGACGTCTACGCGCCGGGCACGGATCCAGTCGTTCTGCGCCAGCGCTTCGGCTGGGTAGCTCAGAAGCCCAATCCGTTCCCCTGGTCGGTTTACGAGAATGTCGCCTATGGAATACGCATTCACGGCCTGACCAACACGCGCGAGGAGCAAGACGAGCTCGTGAAGGTCAGTTTGGAACGCGCCGGCCTGTGGGATGAGGTGAAGGATCGGCTGCGCGATGCCGGCACCGACCTCTCCGGAGGACAGCAGCAGCGACTTTGCCTTGCACGCGCGATCGCCACCAGCCCCGAAGTCATTCTGATGGACGAGCCGGCCTCTGCGCTCGACCCGCTCGCCACCGCGCGCCTGGAAGAGTTGATCGAGGACCTGCGGAAAGACTACACGGTCGTCATTATCACGCACAATCTGCAGCAGGCGGCCCGCGTCTCGCAGCGCGCGGCGTTCTTCCATCTCGGCCGGCTGATCGAGGTGAACGACACGGAAGAGATGTTCATGCGGCCGGAAAACCAGATGACGCAGGACTATATCACCGGGCGCTTCGGCTAAGCGCGCGCTGTGAAGGCGGTGATACGCGGCGCGATTTCCCGGCGCACCGTGTCCCCGTGAAACGTGTTGAAATGCCCGCCACCGGGCAGGACATACCGCTCATGCCGCGCCGCCGGCAGATGCGGGCACAAACCATGGGCCGCTGCCCCCTGCCCCGGTGCAGCGATGTCGTCATATTCCGCTTCGACAGTCATCAGAGCGGTGTGATCCATAGCCGCCAGATCGACTGGCTGTCCCCCCCAAACCAGCGCGTTTCGCGCCAGGGCCCGCTCATGGAAGACGATGCGGGCATTATCGAGGAACCATGCCGCCGGCAGGTCCATCACCGAGGTGAATGCATCGAGAAACGGGAAGCGCGCCGGGTCCGCGCCGTCGTCCCGCCGCAACTTTTCGACCAGGACGCCGTTCTGGAGCAGGTGCCGCGAGAGATAGGTCATCAGGGCGCCGAGCTGGTACTGAGCCGGATAGACGCGCCGGCCCGCGCCGGGGTATCTGGCGGGCACATCTGCCAGCGCGTATCGCTCAAACCAGTCCAGCCGGCGCGCCCGGATCAGGCGCACGACATCTGTGGGGTTGGCGGTCGGATCCACCGGCGCGGCGATCAGGACGAGTGAGCACGGCGGCACGTCGCCGGTCTGCGCCATGATCGCGGCCGCCGCAAATGCGGAGACCGCGCCCTGGCATATGCCGACGACGTGAACATCGCCGTCCAGATACCGTATCGCCTCTATGGTCTCGGCAATGTCGCTGTCCAGTGTAAATGGCCCTTCAGCTGCCTGGACGTGACGCGCGTTGACCCATTCCAGAACGGCAACGTCATGGTCGGGCAGCAGCGCCAGAATGAGATCGCGAAACAGAAACGGGAAATGCCCGGACAGCGGCGGGATGAGCAAAAGCTTGCGCGCCGGGGCCGGGCCTTCACGCGCGAAGTGCGTAAGCACACAGAACGCCTTCCGGTAGAGATCGCGCTGCACGACCCGCAGTGTCGTGCCGGCGCTCTCGACCTCGTCGATACCAAAAGCGCGCCGGGCCGGCTGGTCCGCGCCGCGCCAGAAATCGTCCCTGCTCCCTCTTGGGGCCATGACCTGCGGGCCCTGCTGAGGCCGCCCGGGACATCACGCGGCGCAATCTTCGCAACGCCACGCGTCCCGGTACGGCGGTCGCACGAGGACGATATCTTAACGGAAAACAGGCGGCGCGCGCCTTGATGAAAGATAACGCGCGCCGCCGGACGGCTCGGGTGGGATCGCAGCGGCTCAGGGCACCTAGGTCCGCTGTCCCATTCCCAGTTCAGCTTCATGTCGCCGGGCGCTCATTGCCAAGGCGATATAGGCTACGCCCGAGGCGATCAGGTTGATCCCGACCAGCAGGCCGATCGCCCAAGCGGCAGAGCTTGGGAAGCGGTAGAGGATCATCAGTCCGACGATTACACCGAGGATGCCGGCGAACAGCACCCATCCCCATCCCTCGTGCGGACGCATGCGGAAGGACGAGATAATCTCCAGCACGCCCTGAATGACGAAGGTGAACGCGAGCATGAGCGTCAGCGTCAGCACGCCTGTCAGAGGGAAGAACGCCAGCCAGATGCCGACGATGGCGAAGACGATGCCGACCACCAGCTCAAGGAAGAAGTCGGTCCAGCGCGTCGTCGAGAACGAAAAGATAATCTGCGACAGGCCGGCGATCAGCAACACCCAGCCCATCATGATCTTGACGACAATTGCCGTCGTCAGCGGATAAACAAGCGCTACGACACCGATCAGCGTCAGAATAATGCCGAAGATCATGATCGGCGTGCGGTTTTCCTGGATCGTGTGCTTCAGGCTTTCCGAGCCTGCCGGGGACATGCCCTGTCTGAGTTGTTCCGCCATGGTGCATCTCCATGCGATTGCGTGAAGCGAGGCGCCGCGACCAAGGCGCTTTCGCGGAACAAGCCCACGATCAGGCGCCGGGCGACTCCTCGCGCGCGTTTCAATGCCGTTGCGCGCCCGCATGTTTGCGAGCGGAAACGCGACAAGCGATTATTATAGATTATGCACGGATGTGATCGGCGGTGATCTACTGTCATGAATAATAATTCTTTATGAGTACGCATTATTTACACAATAATATTTAGAGTTTTATTGATTGATGATTGTTAATCAACGCACAGCCATGCGGGATAATGCTCTGTCGACAGAACTGGAGGACGGCATTGACCGGAGGTCTGCACCAAGAATCGTCGTCACCACCATCCGTGAAAGGAGAACTGTGATGTCGCACGGCAAGTCCCTCTTAGCCTTCATCTGCTGGGCGGTGCTCACGCTCGGCGTGGCGAACGCAGCCGGAGCGCAGGAGCTCGGCGAAAAAGCCCGCAAAATCGGCGAAAACGTTCGTGAAGCCTGCGCCAAGGACATGAAGACCTTTTGCTCGCAGGTGACTCCGGGCGACGGCCGGATGGTGGCCTGTTTCTACGCCCACGAGGACAAGATCTCGGTCGGCTGCGACATGGCCATCCTTGAAGCGGGCGATAAGCTCGCGTGGTTCGTCGACGAGGTCCGCACGGCCGTTGCTGGCTGCGCGGCCGACATCCGCGAATACTGCCGCGGTATGACGCCGGGCGAAGGCCGGATCTTCCAGTGTCTGCGCGACAACCAGGGGGAACTGAGCCAGGGTTGTCGGGGGCTGGTCAGTCGCCTGGCCTCCCGCCTCGCCGCACGGTGATGCATGAGCCCGAAGCGTTCGCGCCGCCGCGAGCCTTCGGGCGTTCGTTCTCTTGCACCGAAGCTAGGTCTCGCTCGAGTTCTCAAAACCGGCCAGCGGCGGTTCCAGATCGGCAAACGCGTAAATTTCTTCCTGCTGGGCTCGCGAGAACCCCTTCCGCCTGGCCATCGCCACGACGCGGTCGAGCTGCTCCGTAATCGCCTCTTCCTGATGCAGGTAGCATGCCGCCCCGCGGAGTTGGCTGAGCACCTCAGCCAGCTTGCTCAGGATGATCGCGTGGTCCCCACCGGCCTTGATGATCGCATCGAACGCCAGTGACAGATTGCGCTCGAACGGCTCAGGCATGTGGATGATCCGCACTTTGCCGTCCTCGTCGCGGGTCACGCGCTGCTCCGTTTCCCGCGCCATCAGAACGCGGATGCCGTCAGCCAGCCGGTCGATGCAGGCCGCGGCCGTGTAGGGATCATTGATCCCGGGCGAGAGCGCGCGCAGCGCGACTTCGACCAGCGCCTTGAGATCGAACTCGATGGACGATTGTGGGGTTCGGCGCGAACCGACGGAAAGCTGGTTGCGAAACTGGCTCAGCGTGTTGTCCTCGATCTCCGCGTCCTTGCCCGAGATAGCGGTGAGCAGCGGGTGGCCGGCCAGCACGAATGCGCCGGGGCGTTCCTCGACGCGAAGCACCAGCTCGTGCTGCTGCGCCAGCCGGCACATGGCGTCGGTGTCGAAGCGAAGGAGATAACCGCTGCTTTCCAGCGCGACCGCGTAGCACTTCCCTTCCTCGAACTGCTCAAGCAGGTTTTCGCGCTCGGCGTCATCGGCGAAGGCGTCTTCGGCCTGCCCGCGCGACACGAAGGTCTCGGCCGCGGACCGGAAGTCGCCGCCGAGTTCGGCGATCAGGACATCCGCCTGAATGCGCGTGGCAATATGGTGGATGAAGTGGATCACCGTTCCGAGCGCCACGACAGATAACGCAACCGCGGCGATCACGGCCATCCCGGGCACCTGACCCCGGATGACCTCATCATCCAGGCGGGTCAGGACCACCAGCGCGAAGAGAAAGGTGGCGATGAACAGCCCAAGCACGATCTGAGTCGGCCGGTCGTCCATGAAGTGCAGAAGCGCGCGCGGCCCAAGCTGCTGCGAGACGAGTGTCAGGGCAACCAGTGTGAGCGAGAACACCAGCGAGGCCACGGTGATCATCGAGCCGGCGATCGTCGAAAGCACGAGGCGGGCGCTTTCCACCGGCATCTGCAGCGAGGGGATATAGGCGTCGTAGGCCCCGCGGGCGATCCAGAGATCGGCCTCGACAAACACGAAGGCCGCGGCGATCGCAATCAGCGACAGAATGGCCGGAATGAACCAGAAGTTCGACCGGATGGCGAAGATGATCTCGGAGATTTTCAGGCGCATGAACGGGTCTCTTTCCAGCGGGCCGCAAGCCTGGCGTACCCGACCGGGTCGGCGCCCGTGCGCAAGCGGGCGGGCTGCTTACGACACGATCGCGCCAAGGGTTTCAATCGCCGCTGCCAATAGCTCCGCTGGCACGCAGCGCCGCGATTTGCTGATCGTCCAGCCCGAGCGTGTTGCGCAGCACCTCGTCGGTGTGCTCGCCGAGAAGCGGCGGCGCGTGGCGGTAGGTTACTGGCGTCTCGCTCATCTTCACCGGGTTGCCGATCAGATCGACCGCGCCCCCTGGCGCCTTTTCATGCGACATCGTGATCCGCATCTCCCGCGCCAGCGTCTGAGGGTCGCTGAACACCTCGGAGAGCGTGTTGACCGGCCCGCAGGGCACGCTGACGTCTTCCAGCGCGGCAATCCATTCCCCTGACGGACGCGTGGCGGTGATCTCCTCGATCAGCGGCATCAGCGTCTTGCGGTTGCGCACGCGGTCGACGTTCTTGGCGAAGCGCGGGTCTTCGGCCCAATCCGGCCGGCCCAGCACCTCGCACAACCGCGCGAACTGCCCGTCATTGCCGACGGCGATGATGAAATGGCCGTCCGAGGCCGGGAACGTATCATAGGGCACGATGTGCGGATGGCCATTGCCCAGCCGTTCCGGGTTCTCCCCGCTGACGAGATAAGCAAGCCCCTGGTTGATGAGCCACGCGATCTGGCTGTCATAAAGGGCGAGGTCGATATACTGGCCCTTGCCCGACTGCTGGCGCGCGTGAAGGGCCGAGAGCACGGCCGTGGTGGCATACATTCCCGTCATGACATCCGCGATGCCGACGCCGACCTTGGTCGGGCGGCCACCGTCCTCATCCGGGAAGCCGGTGATGCTGCAGATGCCGCCCATGCCCTGGATCAGGAAGTCGTAGCCAACGCGATGGCGATACGGCCCCGTCTGGCCGAAGCCAGTGATCGAGCAATAGATCAAGCCGGGATTGATCGCCGAGAGGCTTTCATAGTCCAGCCCGTAGCGGGCCAGCCCGCCGACCTTGAAGTTCTCGCAGAGAATGTCGCTCCTGGCGGCGAGGTCCTTGATGAGCCGCTGGCCCTCCTCGGTTGCGATGTCGATGGCCACGGAGCGCTTGTTCCGGTTGGTGCAGAGGTAATAGGCGCTTTCGGTACCGTCCTCGCCGTCGAGAAAGGGGGGTCCCCAGCCGCGGGTGTCGTCCCCCTTTCCGGGGCGTTCGATCTTGATGACCTCCGCGCCCAGATCGCCCAGAAGCTGGGTGCAGGTCGGCCCGGCAAGAATGCGTGTCAGGTCGAGCACGCGCAGACCGGCGAGCGGACCGGGGGCAGTCTGGGCCTCAGGCGGTGTGGCGGATTGAGACATGGACCTCCCGACGGTTTGTCCTTGTGCGTATCAGTCCGCCGCGCCCGGGGCGCCGAAGCGGATGCATCCGCTTGTTCTAGCCAGACTTGCGGCCGAAATAAATAGCACGTCTTGGCGCCGCCCCAGATAACGGCCGAATATCATGGTCCGACGGGCTGGCGCGACAGGCCACGGCGCAGTAAGGTAGCGTAATGGCGAGCGGTTTCTGGACACACAATGCAGGCGCGGACGATGTGAGCGGACAGACACTGGCACAGCGTCACACGCGCCTTGAGATAGCCACGCGCGGCCCGGGCTTCACGGACATCACAAGTGACATCAGTCACTGGCTGAGCCAGATCGGCGCCTCCCAGGGCCTGCTGACGGCGTTCATCGCGCACACCTCCGCATCGCTTATCATCCAAGAGAACGCCGACCCCTCGGTGAAGAGCGACCTGCTCACCGCGCTGGAAAACCTCGCCCCGCGGGACGCCCCCTATCGACATGCCACGGAAGGCCCTGACGACATGCCGGCGCACATCAAGGCGATGCTGAACTCGGTGAGCCTGTCGATCCCGGTCGTTGGCGGCAGCCTGGCGCTTGGCACCTGGCAGGGCGTCTACGTACTGGAACATCGCGACAACCCGCATCGCCGCCGCATCGACCTGCAATTTATCGGCACAGTCGGTGGCTAATGCGCGTTCAAGTTGTGGAAAAGCCGGTGCGGCGCGCTGACAACGCTGGGCGTCGCCTTGACGGTAACGTTAATGTAACGCTGAGGCTGATTTCGCCATTGTTCTGGATAGGTTGGCGGCCGGGCACACAGTCGAGGGACCACGCCGTTCGTAGGGCGTGTATTGCGTATAGAGCGAACGATGCAGCGTATTCTTCTGGCCGAAGATGACGAATCCATGCGCCGCTTCCTGGCGCGCGCGCTCGAAAGGGCCGGCTACGAGGTGCGTGCGTTCTGTGACGGGGCACAAGCCTACAAGTGTCTGCGACGCGAACCGTTCACCCTGTTGTTGACGGATATCGTCATGCCTGAGATGGACGGCATCGAGCTGGCCCGGCGCGCTGCCGATCTTGATCCCGACCTCAAGATCATGTTCATCACCGGCTTCGCGGCCGTCGCACTTCACCCGGAGTCGACCGCGCCGCGAAACGCCAAGATCCTGTCAAAGCCCATCCACTTGCGGCATCTGGTCGACGAGGTCGATCGGCTACTGGCAGCGTGACGTAAACTACCGCAACCACAAGGCGTCGGTGCCTCGTTGCGCCGTGATAGGCGCCTTCGCGTGCCGCCTCTCCTCAGTCAACCAGCTTTCTCTGTCCGGCGAAGGGGCTCAGGCCGAGCCACTGCTGCATGGCGTCCGCAAGCGTCCGCTCGCCAATAAGTTCAAGCCGGTCGTTTGCTGCGGCAGCCCTGACCGTCGTCAGCCCCATCCAGATCTCGGTCATGCACCGGAGATCCGTCTCGACGTAAAGGTCGACAGCGAACCCGGGGTCGATCGAGCAGAGGTCGACCTCTGAACCCGGCGCTACTATCAGCCACCAATACCGCCGCACCTCCGGCTGGTCGGTGTAGGAGAAAGCCACAACCGTGTGCCGCGGGGGCATCGGCGTCGGGTCGAGGTTGCGGCGCATGTCCCACATCAGGAGCCCGGGATCGACGTTTGCCAGGCTGGGCTCGGTCCCGATCCACTTCTGGCCCCACATACCAATCGCTTCGATGATCGGACCGAGGTCGCGCCCCGCAGCGGTCAGCTCGTATTCGAAGTGGGCAGGCTCCTCCGCCATTCGGCGTCTATGCACGATCCCCGCCTCCTCCAACTCACGAAGCCGTTTGGAAAGTAGTGTCGGCGACATCCGCGGCACGCCGCGGCGCAGGTCATTGAAGCGGGTGGAGCCAGCCACAAGCTCGCGTATCAGCACGATCGTCCACCGCGTGCAGAGCACCTCGGCGGCCATCGCGACAGGACAGAACTGACGATAGCGATCCTGGGGCATGTCCAGCCTCCATAGGATTGAGCTGCGCATGCTAACCGATCTCGCCGACCTAATCGACACCAGTACCGTTCGGGCACTGGTCGCGCCGCGACCGGCCCTGCAGGGGCGCACCAGCGACCGCATTTGCGAGCGCCAAAAAGATTGAAACAAAGGGCAAAATTCACGAACAAAGTGGCAACCGCCAAGTTCGCCCTAGCGCTGACGGCGACGGCAGCCGGCGCGCAATCCGACAAGGCGAAGACCAATGAAGCACTGAGCGCCGCCCGCCCCAACTTCGCGACGACCTGGGGGCCGCGCGAGGGGCTTGCCGTCCCGCGCGGTCTCATGCTATCGAATTAGCAATATCAATCGTTCGCAGACTATCCCCTCAGCGCGCATAGCTCAGCGGGAGAGCACTACGTTGACATCGTAGGGGTCCCTGGTTCGATCCCAGGTGCGCGCACCATTTCTTGCCTGAAACTTGAAACGGTTACAGCTCGGCCGTCTCGTAGCTGCCGAGTTCCTCCCCGTCTTCCTCGACCTCGGTGAGCCGCACTTCATAGCCCCACAGCCGTGCGATATGGCGTAGCACGCGTCGCGTCTCCAGCGCGTCGAGCTGCTGGCCGTCATGCACCCAGTGACGCAGGTGCAGCTTACGGTCGCCGCGCAGGTCAGCGTCGACCACCTCGATGCGGGGCTGCTGCGCCGCCGGGTCGTAGAGGTCGGCCAGCGCACTGCGGATCTTGCGGTAGCCGGCCTCGTCGTGGATCGCCTCAACGAGATATTCCGGGTCCTCGGCGTCGTCGCGAAGCCGGAACATACGCCAGTCGCGGATCAGCTTCGGCGAGAGGAACTGGCGCACGAAGCTCTCGTCACGGAACTCGGACCACGCCCAGCGCAGGGTGCCGATCGGGTCATCATTGCCCGCGATCTCTGGAAACCACTCCTCATCCTCGCGCGTCGGCGCGGTGCAGATGCGGGCGATGTCGCGCATCATCGCAAAGCCGAGCGCATACGGGTTGATGCCCGGATAGCCACGCTGGTCAAAGTCCGGCTGGGCAACGACATGCGCGTGCAGATGCAGGAACTCCAGCATCGCGCCCTCGTCGATCTCACCGCGGTCGCGCAACCGGTTCATGATCTCGAAATGGCACCAGGTCGCGCAGCCCTCGTTCATCATCTTCGTCTGGCGCTGCGGCTCGAAATAGGTCGCGAGTTGGCGTACGATGCACAGGAGCTCGCGCTGCCAGTCCTCCAGCAGCGGCGCGTGCGACTCGAGGAACAGCAAGAGATTGTCCTCAGGCAGGCCCAACGCCCTGCGCTCGGCGTCGCGGTAGGCTTCCTTGGCGTCTTCCTCCTCGTCGGCGAGGGCATGTGGTACTGTGCGCAGCCACAGCTCATCCATCGCCTCAAGCGCCTCGCGGCGGCGGCGGCGCAGCCGCTCGCGCTGCTCCAGCGGGTCAGGACGCTGCGCCTTGTCGCGGCCGACGCCGTGGGCGAACAGCGTGTGCGCGGCGTCCAGCACCTGCTCGACGGCGTGGCGGCCGTGCCGGTCCTCGCACGCCTTCACGAAGCTGCGCGCATAGCGCAGATCGTCGAGGATCGTGTCGGGCGCGGTCCAGGCCTGGAAAACCTGGTTGTGCTTGAAGAAGTGGTTGTGCCCCATGGCCGCGTGCGCGATCACGGTCGCCTGCGTGGCCATGGTGTTCTCTTCCATGATGTAGCAGAGGCTGGGATCGGAGTTGATGACGATCTCCAGCGCCAGGCTCTGATAGCCCTTGCGGTAGAGAAGCTCCTGCTGGGCAAAGCGCTTGCCGAACGACCAGTGCGGATACATCACCGGCATTCCGGTCGCCGCATAGGCATCGAGCATCTGCTCGGAGGTGATGACCTCAAGACGCGTCGGGTACGGGTCGAGGCCAAGGTCCTCCAGCGCGACGCGCTCGATCGCGTCAAACGTGCGCTGAAGCGTGTCGAAGTCCCAGTCCGCACCGCTGAACAGCGGCTTTGCGGGCCGGATATCCTGAACCGTCACGACGTTTGCCCTTCGCTTTTGAACAGATCGCGGAAGACGGGGAAGATGTCGCTCGCCTCGCTGATGCGGCGCATCGCCAGGTTCGGGCGGCGTTCGGCGAGTTCGGCATACCCGTGCCACAGATCGCTCTCGCCGCGGCGGGCGATGTTGCGGCGTCCGCGCATTGGGGGGTTGATCTCGACATAGGCCATGTACTGTGTGATGGGCAGAATGCGGCCTTCGAGCAGGTTGATGCACGTCTCTATGTCGCTGCGGACGTTGTCGCCGTCGGAGGCCTGAGCAACGTAGATGTTGTAATCGGCCAGCGGATAGCGGGCCTGGGCGATACGCAGCATCTCCTTGAGCGCGGAGGAGACGACGGTGCCGCCGGTCTGGCGCCCCTCGAAGAAGGTCTGCTCGTCCACCTCTTCGGCATGCTGAGTGTGGCGGATAAAGACCACCTCGACGTTGTCGTAATGACGCTCCAGGAACAGGTGCAGCAAGAGGAAGAAGCGCTTCGCAAGGGCCTTCATGTCCTCGTCCATCGAGGCGGAGACGTCCATCAGGCAGAACATCACCGCCTGCGCGATCGGCTGCGGCCGATGCTCCAGCCGGTTGTAGCGCAGGTCCATCGGGTCAATGAACGGCACGCGGGCGCGCTTCTGCCGGGCCCGCTCCAGCTGCTCGCGCAGTTCGGCGATGCGGCGCTCGGCTGAGCGGCCGTCAGCGGGGGTGATCTCCTCGTGTTCCAGCCGCTCCAGCTCCCGTTCCATCTGCACGATCACGTCCTGCTTCGGCCGGCTGAGGGCGGCGCGGCGCACCAGTGAGCGGCGAGCCGTGCGGACCAGATTCAGCCGGTTGGCGGGACCAGAGGTCGTCAGGCCCGCGCGCTTGGGCTTCTCGGTCTCTTCGCTCTTGAGCTGCTTCTTGACCAGGTCCGGTAGCTTGAGGTCCTCGAACAGGAGGTCGAGAAACTCGTCCCGGCTCAGCGTAAAGGCAAAGGCATCCTCGCCCTCGCCTTCCTCGCTACCTTCGCTGCCGCCGCGGCCGGCTCCGCCAGAGGGGCGCGGAATCCGGTCCCCCGCGCGGAACTCCTTGTTGCCCGGCAGAACGCGTGACCGCTCGCCGGTTTCGGAGTCATGGCGGAACACGGGTTCATGCGTGCCATCGGCAGGGATGACCACCGTCTCGCCGGACTGGGTGTCGGAGATGCTGCGCTGGCGAATGTTTTCCTTGATCGCCTTGCGCAGCTGCTCCCGCGCCCGGTCCATGAAACGCTGTCGGTTGCCGAGACTCTTGCCACTCGGATTCTGTCTGCGGTCGATGATCCGCAAATTTGCCATCGTGTGACCGATCCAGTCGGCGTTTGATCGCCAGTTGGCGGCGAAACGGGCCTTAGCCCGCTTCGCGCATGCGCATGTACCACTCCACGAGGCGGCGGACCTGCGGCTCGGTGTAGCCGCGCTCCGTCATGCGCGTTACGAACGCCTCGTGCTTCTCCGCGCTTTCCTTGTCCTGCTTGCTGCCGAACGTGATGACCGGAAGCAGCTCCTCGATCTGCGAGAACATGCGCTGCTCGATCACCTCGCGGATCTTTTCGTAGGACGTCCACCGCGGGTTGCGCCCCTCGTTGTGGGCACGCTGGCGCAGGGCGTACTTGACCACCTCGTTGCGGAAATCCTTCGGATTGCGAATGCCCGCCGGCTTTTCGGTCTTCTGAAGCTCGCGGTCGAGCACATCGAGGTCGAAGATCTGGCCCGTGTCCGGGTCCTTGTAGTCCTTGCCTTCGACCCAGGCGTCCGCATAGGCGATGTAACGGTCGAACAGGTTCTGACCGTATTCCTCGTAGGACTCGAGGTATGCCTTCTGAATTTCCTTGCCGATGTAGTCGGCGTAGCGCGGCGCCAGTTCGTCCTTGATGAAGGCGATGTAGCGCTGCTCCGTTTCGCGGTCGAGCTGTTCGCGGCGGATGGCCTGCTCCAGCACATACATCAGGTGCACAGGGTCGGCCGCAACCTCGGCAGTGTCAAAGTTGAATGTCTCTGACAGCACCTTGTAGGCGAAGCGGGTGGACATGCCGTCCATCCCCTCGTCCACGCCCGCTGCGTCGCGGTACTCCTGCACCGTCTTGGCGTGCGGGTCGCTGCCCTTCAGGTCCTGGCCGTTGTAGACGAGCATCTTTGCATAGAGCGACGAGTTCTCGTGCGGCTTCAGCCGGGTCAGGACCGAGAAGCGGGCCATCATCTCAAGCGTGTCCGGGGCGCAGGGCGCCTCGGACAGCTCGGACTGCGCCAGCAGCTTCTTGTAGATCATCGACTCTTCATCCACGCGCAAACAGTACGGCACGCGGATCAGGCTGATGCGGTCGAGAAAGGCCTCGTTGTTGCGGTTGGCCTTGAAGCTGCGCCACTCCGACTCATTCGAGTGCGCGATGATAATGCCCTGGTATGGCATCGCCCCGAGATTTTCGGAACCGACATAGTTTCGCTCCTGCGTGGCCGTCAGGAGCGGATGGAGCATCTTCTGCGGCGCCTTGAACATCTCGACGAATTCGAGCAGACCCTGCGTCGTCAGATTCAGCGCGCCCGAGTAGGAATAGGCGTCCGGGTCGTCCTGGCTGAAGAACTCCAGCTTGCGGATATCCGGGTGACCCACGAGCGTCGAGATGTCCTGGTTGTTCTCGTCGCCGGGCTCGGCCTTCGCCACGCCGATCTGGCGCAGCTTCGAGGGGTGCAGCTGCACCACAGTAAACTTCGAGACGTCACCATCAAACTCGTCGAGCCGCTTCAGCGCCCAGGCCGAGCACATGCCCGGCAGGCGGCGCTGCGGAATACCGTAATCGCGTTCGAGCGCCGGGCCGTCCTTTTCGGCGTCGAACAGCCCAAGCGGGCTTTCATAGATGGGGCTGACCTCATCACCAGCCTTCAGCACGTAAATCGGCTCGGATTCCATCAGCTTCTTCATGCGCTCGGCGAGCGACGATTTGCCGCCGCCGACCGGGCCCAGCAGATAGAGGATCTGCTTGCGCTCCTCCAGACCCTGCGCGGCGTGGCGCAGGAAGGCCACCACGCGCTCTATGGTCTCTTCCAGACCGTAGAAGTCGTTGAAGGCCGGATACCGCCGCACCGTCCGGTTCTGGAAAATGCGGCCCAGCCTATCGTCGCGCGAGGTGTCGACGATTTCGGGTTCACCGATCGCGGCCAGAAGCCGCTCCGCTGCGCTCGCATACATCTTCGGATCGTCCCGGCAAGCTTCAAGATATTCCTGCAGGGACATCTCGGAGGTCCGTCGATCAGCGTAGCGCCCACGGAATTCTTCGAGGATCGTATCTTTGCTCATGCCTTTCAGTTCGCCCAAGCTGTCACCGTGACTCATGTTCGCCCATGACCTTAACCCCGGCCTCCAATTACATCGTCACTTAAAAATCGAAGGCAAAGGGTTGATTTCGCCAAAAAAACGCATAGCGCCGGTACAATTTCCGGACATCGCCGGATCGGTTGCATCCGCGTCGACGCCCACGCATGCGCGTCCCGGCGCCCGGCCGCGTCATGATGCAGCACTGCAACAGGTCGCTTGCCTTGGTCGCCAAAACCGTTGACTGCGGCGATCAGCCTCGTTAATGCACCCTCGGCGCGTCGCTGAGAACGCTGTAATGGCAAGCGCCAAGCTCGCGTTGCGTTCCTTGTCCAAGAGCGGCTCACCGTAGCTCTCTTGCGCACTCTGTAAAACGGGCTCACGCCTTCATCGCCTGTTCGCCACGAAAGGCTTCGCCCGCCCAGCCGTCAGGCCGCTGCTGGCACCAAAGCGCCAGGAGCAGCCCGGAAGACAATTCCAACCGGTGCGTCGTTGCTGATCCGATTCGCCGGCTTGGACCCGACTGTGTTCGACAAGCCTCCCCGCCAAGCGTGGCTGCGGGAGCGGGTCCGTTATGCTCTTCTTCATGCTACACCAGCATCTCATCGCCAGCAACGGCGATCAACACTCAAAGGCCGCGCCTTTCGTAGGGGCGTGGCAGATGTGCAGTGTCTCACGTCGACATTTCCCCTGCCTTAACCATCGTGTGGAAAGCCTGTAATCATCATCCACCGGTCACCGCGGGCCGTAATTGATCCAGTGCACATTGACGCTCTTGCAGCGCCTCGCCATATCCGGCGAAGTGCCAAATGACTGTCCCGCCAATCGCCGGCCGGCAGCGGATCAGCTTCCCAGCTCGTGATTTGCGCCGTGCCAGCAAGTGGCTTATAAGCAGGCCAAGATTTTTAGCGATATGATCGCGGTATGGACTTCCCCACAATCGAACCGGGTCAGCGGTCCCGATCAGATCACGGGCCTGATCGCGAACCGCAACCCTTCTCGCATCTGAGACGTACAAAGGATCATCACCATGCCTTGGAGTAGTCAAAATGGCGGAGGCTGGAGAGGCGGCAGCGGCGGCCCCTGGGGACAGGGCCCGTCTGGCGGCGGCAACCAGGGCCCCGACCTCGAACAGATCCTGAAGCAGGGCCAGGACCGTCTGAAGAAAGCCATGCCGGGCGGTGGCGGCAGTATCGGCGGCGGCGTGATCGCGCTGATCGTCTTGGCCGTGCTTGCATTCGTCGGGTTTCAGGGTTTCACGACGCGCGTCCAGCCGGATGAGGTCGGCGTCGTGCTGCGCTTCGGTGAATTCGATCGCCAGTTGCCGCCGGGCCTGAACTTCCGGCTGCCCTATCCGGTCGAGACCGTCTACAAGCCGAAGGTTACGCGTGTGAACCGCGAGACCGTTGGCTTCCGTGGCGAGGTTGACGGCGTGACGACAAGCGTCTCCCGCCAGGTCCCCGAAGAAAGCCTGATGCTGACGGGCGACGAGAACATCGTGGACATCAACTCGGTGATCTTCTGGCGGATCAAGGACGCCGAAGACTTCCTCTTCAACATTCAGCAGCCGGAACAGACGGTGAAGGACGTCGCGGAAAGCGCGCTGCGCGAAGTCGCGGGCGAGAGCGAACTGCAGCCGCTGCTGACCCGGTCGCGTCAAGAAACGGAGCAGGCCGTCCAGGAGCTGATGCAGAAGACACTGGACAGCTACGAGGCTGGCATCCTGATTACGCAGGTGCAGCTCCAGAAAGTCGACCCACCCGCGCAGGTTATCGACGCGTTCCGTGACGTTCAGGCGGCCCGCGCTGACCAGGAGCGCCTGCAGAACGAGGCGCTTGCCTACGCCAACACGGTCGTGCCGGAAGCCCGCGGTGAAGCCGCGAAGATCATGGAGGCCGCTCAGGCCTACAAGGAGCAGACGGTCGCGGAGGCCGAAGGTCAGGCAGATCGTTTCGTCAAAATCTACGAGCAGTACGCTTCGGCGCCTGAGGTGACGCGCCGGCGCATGTTCCTGGAGACGATGGAGCGCATCTTCGCGGGAACCGAAAAGATCATCATCGACGAAGCCAAGACCGGACAAGGCGTGGTGCCCTACCTTCCGCTCAATGAGTTGCGGAGGCAGGAGGGCCGCACGCAGGGAGCCAGCCAATGAGAAGCGCGCTTTTCGCCATAGTCGTCATCGTGCTTGCCCTAGGCGCATTCGCCGCCTACTCGGCAGCTTTCATCGTATCGCAGACCGAACAGGCGCTTGTGCTTGAGTTCGGTAAACCCAAGCGCGTGATCAAGGAGCCGGGGCTGTACTTCAAGTACCCCCTCGTGCAGACGGTCACGGTCTACGACAAGCGCATCCTGGCGCTGGACAGCAAGCCGCAGGAGGTAATCGCGGCCGACCAGAAGCGGCTGGTTGTCGACGCCTTCGCACGGTTCCGCATTACCGATCCGCTGCTGTTCTATCAGGCGGTCACGAACGAAACGGTCGCGCGTTCGAGGTTGAGTTCGACGCTTGATGCCTCGCTGCGCCGCGTGCTGGGCGCCGCCGACTTTCAGACGGTGGTGCGGGACCAACGCGACGTGATGATGGAGCGCATCAACGAGGACGTGAACGACCAGGCAAAGGAGTTCGGCATCGAGGTGGTCGATGTGCGTCTCAAGCGCGTCGATCTGCCGCAGGCCAACAGCGAGGCGATCTATCGCCGGATGCAGACCGAGCGCCAGCAGGAAGCCGCCGAAATCCGCGCTCAGGGTAAGGAGGCGGCCCAACGCATTCGCTCCGAGGCCGACCGCAAGGCGACCATTATCAAGGCCGAAGCCGAGCGCGATGCGCAGATCCTGCGAGGTGAAGGCGACGCCCAACGCACCAAGATCTTCGCCGATGCCTTTGGCCGCGACGAGGACTTCTTCGCCTTCTACCGCTCGATGCAGGCCTACGAGAAGGGCATCAAGGCCGACGACACCCGCATGGTGCTCTCGCCGAGCTCGCCCTTCTTCAATTACTTCTCAAGCCCATACGGCGCGGGCTCCGACCAGCAGACGGCCGGTTCCGATGAGCCGACACCGACACCTGCCGGCACCGTTGAGGCAAACGAAATCGACGAGGATGCCCCGGGCCCACGGGCCGCTGCTACACGGTAAGCTGCATCCGCTATGAATGACCTGCTGGTCGGGCTCGGGCTTGTGCTGGTGATCGAGGGGCTCTTGTGGGCCCTAGCGCCACGCATGGGCGCCCGCCTGGTAGAAATGATGGCACAGACACCTGAAAGCACCGTTCGCACGGCGGGCGCGATCGCCGTTGCGATCGGTGTTTTCATCGTCTGGCTGGTGCGCGGGTAAGCACGCCAGCCGGTTGTGGCCTCCGGGCGATACACCTCCGCCCCGTTTGGGCCGGCCGCCGCAAATTCCTTCGCAGCGTCGTCACCGTCTGCTAGATTTTCGAGAGGCTCTTCTTGAAGTCTTGGCGGACATGGACGCGATGGCCTCTAGCCCCGGCCTGAAGCATTCGGACAGCATGACATGACCTTTTCCCGCATCTCGCCGGCCCGCGCCGGCGCTCTGCGCGCGAATGCAGCGTACAACGCGGCTGCCGCGCTTCTCCTGGCAGCCACGATCTGGCTCGGCCTCGCCGCGCCGGCGCTGGCGCGCGGGCCCGAACCCGTCTCCGAACTGGCAAAGGACCTGCAGGGCGCGGTCGTCAACATCTCCACCACCCAGCTCCTATCCAACGGCCCATCCGTTCCGGTGCCACGGGCGCCGGAAGGCTCGCCCTTTGACGAGTTGTTCGAGGACTTCCTCGACGAGCGCGGGCAGGCGCGGCGCATCAACTCGCTCGGCTCGGGCTTCGTGATCGACCCGTCAGGGCTGATCGTCACCAACAACCACGTGATCGAAAACGCTGACGAGATCATCGTGAATTTCGCCGATGGCCGGAAACTCACCGTCACGGAGGTCATCGGCCGTGACGACAAGACTGACCTCGCACTCCTCCGGGTGGAGCCGGACGAGGCATTGCAGGCCGTGCCATTCGGCGACTCCGCCAAGATGGAAGTCGGCGACTGGGTGATGGCGATTGGCAACCCCTTCGGCTTGGGCGGCTCCGTCTCGCTGGGAATCGTCTCAGCGGTCAAGCGCGACATCAACGCCGGGCCCTATGACGCCTTCATCCAGACCGACGCGGCCATCAACCGCGGCAATTCTGGCGGGCCGCTGTTCAACATGGACGGCGAGGTGATCGGCGTGAATACCGCGATCATCTCGCCCACCGGCGGCTCGATCGGCATCGGCTTTGCTTTGCCGGCCAACACGGCCCAACGCGTGATCGCGCAACTCCGCGAATATGGCGAGACGCGCCGCGGCTGGATCGGCGTACGCATTCAGGATCTGAACGAAGAGATCGCGGCTAGCCTCGGCATGGACGAGGCAAAGGGCGCGCTGGTGGCCGCCGTGACTCCCGACGGGCCGGCGGCCGAAGCCGGCATCGAGGTCGGCGATGTAATCGTGCGCTTCAACGACAAGCCAGTGAATACCGTCCGGCAACTCCCACGCGTTGTCGCCGAAACGCCCATCGGCGCGGAGGTTCCGGTCGTAGTGAACCGGCGCGGCGAGCGGGTCACACTGAAGCTCACCGTCGGCCGGCTGGTCGAGGACGAAAACGAAACCGCCGTCAAACCGATGGAGGATGATCAGGGGGACACTGTGCTCGGGCTTTCGCTGAGTGCGCTGTCCGATCCGCTCCGTGACGAATACGGAATCGCGGAAGATGTGGAGGGGGTTATCGTGACCGATGTCGCGCCGGGTAGCGGCGCGGCGGAGCGGGACATCACCCCGGGCTCGGTGATCGTGGAAGTCTCTCACAAACCCGTGAGCACGCCGGACGAGGTCCGCGCACGCGTTGCCGAGCTCAAAGAATTGGGCCGCGCGACTGCCCTGCTCCTGTTTGCACTCAATGCGGACGAAATGAAATTCGTCGCGCTGCCGCTTGACCCGTAGCTACCTCTAGAGGCTGGCCAGGGCGTCACGGATACGTTGGGCGTGCTCTTCGAGCACGTCGTCATCCGCCTTCTGCCCCGGCGGGCGCAGATCAACGCCGTCCCAGCGCGGCATGATGTGGAAATGCAGGTGAAAGATCACCTGCCCCGCCGCGCTTTCGGATGACTGCTGGAACAGAATGCCGTCCGCGTTGAACGCCTTTTGCGCCGCCTGCGCAATCTTCTGCGAAGTGACCGCGGCGTGCTGAACGTCCTCCGGCCGTGCGTCCAAAAGCGTGCGCGATGGCGCCTTGGGGATGATCAGGGTGTGGCCGTCCGTTCGCGGCATGATGTCCATGAAGGCCAGCGTGTGGTCGTCTTCATAGACCTTGAAGCACGGCATCTCGCCGCGCAGTATCTTCGCGAAGATGTTGTCGGGATCATAGGCGGGCGGCTGTTCGCTCATGGCGGACCCCTTGTCTGGAAGCGGGCAGCACATCGCTAAATTTCAGTCGCGGCGGATTTAACGACGCCCGCCGGCAAGGGTCAAGCGCCACCTTGGCCTGGATCGCGGCGGCGGAATGGGGTCGCCTCGGCGAGGATCTCATTGTCTTGCGCGACCATTTCGCGCTCGCGCTCCAGAAAACGCTCGACCGCCTCGGCCAGCCCCGGATGCGCGAGGTAATGCAGGCTGTAGGTCGTCTGCGGGACGTAGCCACGCGCCAGCTTGTGCTCGCCCTGCGCGCCGGCCTCGACCCGCGCCAGCCCACGGGCGACCGCCAGCTCGATCGCCTGATAATAGCAGACCTCGAAATGCAGGAATGGATGATGCTCGATCGCGCCCCAGTAGCGGCCGTAAAGGGCGTCCCCGCCGATGAAATTGAGGGCCCCCGCGATATACCGACCGCCCCGCCGCGCCATGCACAGCGCCACGCTCTCGGGCATCGCTTCATGCACGCGGCTGAAGAACGCGCGGTTCAGATAGGGGCGGCCCCATTTGCGGTTGCTGGTGTCGATGTAGAACGCGAAGAAGTCGTCCCAGTGCGCCTCGGTAATGTCGCTGCCAATCAGCCATTCAATCTCGATGCCGGCGGAAACCGCCTCGCGCCGCTCCTTGCGCACTGCCTTGCGCTTGCGCGAGGCCAGTGCGCCGAGAAAATCATCGAAGCTCTGATAGCCCGCGTTGAGCCAGTGGAACTGCTGTCCGGTCCGCTGCAACAGGCCGAGGCGCGCACCGAGATGCCACTCTTCCTCCGGCAGGAAGGTCAGATGAAGCGAGGACAGACCGTTCTTTGATGTCAACTCGACAGCCGCGTTCAACAGCGCCTCGCCGCGCCAGCCTGGCGCGCCATCCGGAGTCAGCAGCCGGCGGCCCGTCACTGGCGTGAATGGCACGGAAGATTGCAGCTTCGGATAATACTCCCCGCCCGCGCGCTCGTAGGCGTCGGCCCAGGCATAGTCGAAGACGTATTCGCCCATGCTGTGGCCCTTGAGGTAGAGCGGCATGGCGCCCAACAGCGCGCCCGCGCGGTCGCGCAGCAGCAGGTGGCGCGGCGCCCAGCCGGTCTCCGCGCGCACTGAGCCGCTGTCCTCCAGCGCCTTGAGGAAGGCGTGTGAGACGAACGGATTGTAGGTCGAAGGGTCTGGATTGGCGCAGGCATCCCATTGGGCAGCGGGCACGTCGGCGATCTCGCCGGTGACCTCGACCTTTAGCGGCTCGCTGTCTCCCATGCGGTGTCTCCGTTGCCACTTCAGGGCATGAAGCCTTCGAAGATGATCGCGCCAGCCCGGCGCAGGGCGCGGTCGGCTTCGGCCGGGGTGCGTACGGTCCAGGCAATGGCCGGCAACCCCGCCGCACGGCGCGCGAGCACCGGCCCAAGCAGGCCCAACGCCGTGTGCTCGCAGGAGATAAAGTGGGGCCGTGCTTCCGCAATGAAAAGCAGATGGGTGAGCGCGATGCGCTGGAGCGTACTTGCCTGCGGCAATTCGTCCGCCCTGACCCGCGTTGCGCCCAGCCCGCGCGGGATGTGCGGTGCGAACTCGCGGAAGGCGCCGAGCAATCGCGGGTCGAACGACATCAACGCGACCGGGCCATCGTAGTCGCGCAGGTCCGCCGCGATGCGCTGCGCGAAGGCTGTTTGATCAGTAAAGTTGCTCTTCACCTCAAGGAACAGCGGCACCCGCCCGCCAACCTGATCCAGCAGCGCAGCGAGCGTCGGCATCCGGTCGGCGCTTTCGCGAAAGCGCAGCGCACGGAGCGTAGCGGCGTCCCGCGCCGCGAGAAGACCTGTCCCCTGCGTCAGCCGCTCCAGCGTGGCGTCGTGAAACACCATCGGCGTGCCGCAAGCCGCGGCGCGCAGGTCCGTTTCGATCGCATAGCCCGCGTGCTGGGCTGCCTCAAAGGCGGAAGGTGTATTCTCGATGACACCGCACGCCGCATCATGCAGCCCGCGATGCGCGATCGGCTGCAACAGCCAGTCGGGCGGCTTGGGCATCTAGGCAGGCGACACCGCGAAAACCGCATCCACCTCAACCGCCGCGCCCATCGGCAGGCTGGCACAGCCCACCGCGATGCGCGAATGCACGCCGGAGGTGCCCAGCACCTGTCCCATCAGGTCAGACGCGCCGTTGATGACCGAGGGCTGGTCGGTGAAGTCCGGCGTGCTGTTGACGAAGCCGTTGAGACGGAGGCACAGCGTGATCCTGTCCAGATCGCCAAGAGCCGCCTTCGCCTGAGAGAGGATATTGAGTGCGCAAAGGCGCGCGGCCGACTGGCCATCCTCCAGGCTGACGGTCTCGCCAAGTTTCCCGGCATAAGCAAGGCCTGATTCGTCTTTGGGAAGCTGCCCGGCCACGAACAAAAGGCCGCTCGCCATCGCATACGGCGCATAATTCGCCGCGGGCGCCGGGGCGGGCGGCAGCGTGATGCCGAGTTCGCGCAACTTTTCGTCCACAATACCGGGCATAGTTTCCCCCTCGCTGTTCAACCAGGCGATTTCGTCATTGGTGCGTTCAGGCTTGCCCTGTATATTTCAACTTATGAGATCAGGAAACAGAATCATGCGCTCTTGCGAAGCGAAATTCGGTAGGCTTGCCGGTGCTGCGGTGGTCACCGCCGTAGCGGTCACGGCGGCCTCCGCGCCAGCGCAAGCGACTGGGCTGGGCATGCCGTTCGCGCCGCATCGGGCGGTCTACGAGATGCAGCTCGACGAGACGGATGCCGCCAAGAATATCGCCGGCGTGGAAGGGCGGATGGTGTTTGATATTTCCGGCTCGCGCTGCACGGGCTATACGCTCGAAAACCGCATGGTTACACGCATTGTCGATGCCGAGGGCGTCGAAGTCGTCAGCGACATCCGCTCCTCGACCTGGGAAGCTAGCGACGGCGAACGTTTTCGGTTCAACTCCTCACAATATCTGAACAATCAGCTCACCGACAATCTGGAAGGCCGGGCTGAGCGCGAGGCGCCGGGCGGACCGATCACCATCACGCTGGAGGCTCCGCGCCAGACGCAGATGCGGATTGATGAGCCGGCCCAGTTCCCGACACAGTTCTCGCTGAAGATCCTGGAAGCAGCGCGCGCAGGAGAGCGCGTGATCCAGACCAATGTCTATGACGGCTCGGAGACCGGCGACAAGCTGTTCGCCACGACGACCTTCATCGGCGAGGCGATCCCGGCAGGTCAGGACACAGGGGCGGACGTGCCGGGCCGCGACCGGCTTGCGGACAAGCAGTCGTGGCCGGTGTCGATCAGCTATTTCGAGGTCGGTGCCGCAGACGACTCCGTGCCAAGCTACCAGTTGTCGTTCCGGCTCTACGAGAATGGGGTCAGCCGCAAGTTGCGGATCGACTACGGCAGCTTCGCGCTGACAGGCGAGTTGTCATCGCTGGAATTTCACAAAGCGGACGCCTGCCGGCAGACACCCGGCTAGACCGAATTCGCTCAGGAGGGCGACAGAGCATTGCGCGCCGGCAGAATGTCCGCAGGGTCGATACCCGCGTTGCCGCAGAAGGCGAGCAGGAGAGATTCATCCGCCAGGAGATGGTCCAGAACGCCAGTCAGGAACGCCCGGTCCTCGATGGATTCGGCCAGCGATTGCGGGGAAAGGCCGCTGCGGGACAGGAAATCGGCAAGATAGGCGTCGTCGGACGCAATGAAGGCCACAGCCCGAAACGCAAGGGCTTCGGCGGCGTCAAGATCAAGGCGATGAGTATCGGACGCGCGTTTCATGGTTGCTCGGTTCGGTCCATCACAGGTTTGTGCGAGCACAGAGGTTTTTATTAAGGGTTGGCCACTACGATCTGCGCGTGCGGCGCGCGGAACCGAAGGGGCGTCCTGAAAACAGAACATCCGCAAGATAAGCTATGCCGGAATTTGAAGATACGAGGACACGCCGCAGAAAAAGAACGGCCAAGCCCCACAGCGCCAGGGGTGCGGCGTCCGCGCCGCCGGTTGAGCCCACAGTGCCGGGCCCCGGGGCCCCGAATGGCAACGGCCAGTCGAGTGCCAGCGGCAAGACAGTGCTGATCGTTGAAGACAACGAACTGAATATGAAGCTGTTCAACGATCTTCTGGAGGCACACGGCTATCAGACCGTTCAGACGCGCAACGGCATGGATGCCTTGCCGCTGGCGCGCAAGCATCGGCCAGCCCTGATCCTGATGGACATCCAGCTCCCCGAAGTGTCGGGTCTGGACGTGACAAAATGGCTGAAGGAAGACGATGCGCTGAAGGACATTCCGGTCATCGCGGTCACGGCCTTCGCCATGAAGGGCGACGAGCAGCGCATCCGTGAGGGTGGCTGCGAGGCCTATATCTCGAAGCCGATCGCGGTAGGCGCGTTCCTGGAGACGATCGAGCAGTTCATTAACAAGGGCTAAGCGGTCAGCAGGCTCCGGCAATCGGCTCCGTACAAGGCGGATGTGGTGATATTTCCTGGGGAAAACTCACGCGCGGACAGCGCTTGAAGCGTGCATAGCCTGCGGCAGCTGCACCGTTTACCGTAAACAATTGTAAATATTGCTTTTTGGTGAATTATGAGTTTATGCTTGATTGCGATTTAGGTCGCAGGCGGACAATGCGCTAATGGTGATTGTCCAACAGGAAAGCGGGGACATGCCGGCTTGACGGCGTGGCAGAATCAAGAACTCTTGAAAAGTGCCGCTTTTTCCCGCTTACTGTTGTGGAAATTGAGAGTTTCCCCCGGCTCGCCAGGTTCGCCGCATCTCCTGGCTTGGGGGATAGGCCGGATGGTGCGCGGTTGAGTGGCCTCCTCGCAAGCGCCGGTACCATCTCGGCCAACAAGTCAAATGACCAACGCCCTCTTTGGTCGATTTGACTTGAAGGCCAGCCCTCACGACTCCTTGGATGTACCCCGCTGCCGAGTGGTCGTGGGGCTGGCTCGCGGCGTCGGCAGCGTTCAAATTGACACAGGCATCCCGTGCCGCGCTCCACCGGGCTCTCCTGTCCTGGATTTTCCGAAGGCTGGCAAGGCGTTCGCGGGAGGGGCGCTTGCGCGCCGACCAGACGTCACCCGAATTACTTCAGCTTGGCTTCCTTGAATTCGACGTGCTTGCGCGCGACCGGATCGTATTTCTTGAGAACAAGCTTTTCCGTCAGGTTCCGCGTGTTCTTCTTCGTCACGTAAAAATATCCGGTTCCAGCCGAACTCACGAGCTTGATCTTTTGTGTTGTCGGTTTGGCCATTGACCTGCTCCAGAAAACGGTTCTGCTATCTTGGCGACACAGTTACCGAGGGGGACGCTGATGTCAAGAACGGGTGTCAGGCTACAATACCACCCGTTGAAAACCGCTTCCGCGTGCAAACAGGAACGGAACCGGCGCTTGCGGATCGTCAAGGCGCCCTGTGTTGAGACGGTCCATCAGCGTCTCGATGACCGCGCGCGATACCACATGCAGGTCCTCCTTGGCCAGCGCACCAAGTGCATACCAGCTTACATCCTCAAGCTCACCGTCGCCTGGCCGCAGGATCGCCGCCGCCCCGCGGCAGCGCAGGCAGAAGAAGCGCGTGTCAAAACGGCGCGGTCGTTTCGCCGGCGTCAGCGCCCGCAGAACGAAGCTGAGCTGGCGCAGGTCCGCGCCGCGTTCGGGCCGGCAGGCCGGCGACAGGAAACCGACCTCCTCTCGTGCCTCCCGCAGGGCCGCGGCCGCCAGCGCGCGCGCGAAGGCCGCGGGGTGGCGCGTGCGGCTGCGCGCGGCGAGCTTTGCGACCGCGGCGCCGGGAAAGTCGTAACCGGGCCTGATGCGATAGTCTTGCGGCTCAACGCGCCCGCCAGGAAACACCAGCACCCCCGGCAGGAAGACATGCCCGCTCGCCCGACGCCCCATCAAAAACCGCGGCTCGCCATCACTGTCATCGAGGATCACGAGGCTGGCGGCATCCCGCGCTGGACGCTGCGGCCATGTGCCCACCCTGAGCGGGCGGGCGAGATATTCACCTGTCGCCCCCGCAATGCCCTCGGGCACGCGCAGGCGCGGCGCGCGGCGCGGTCTCACGGCTCAAGCTGGGGGTCGCCTTCACGTTCGTCACTTGTCGGGTCGAAGCCGTGCATATAGTTCGCCCACTGCAACCCGACGATCGCGCCCTTCACGATCGGCAGCAGCCACAGCGTCAGCAGCACCGACAGCGGCAGCCAGAGCAGCAAGTGAAGCCATATCGCCGGCTGAACGGCCGTCTCCAGCCACATGAGCGGCGGGATCATCACGTGCCCGACGATGAAGATGGTGAAATAGGGCGGCGCATCGTCGGCGCGGTGATGATAAAGCGCCTCGCCGCACGACGCGCAGGCATCGCGGACCTTGAGAAACCGCGAAAACATCCCGCCATACCCGCAGGCAGGGCATTTATGGCCGGCACCGCGCCACAGGGACCGCCACACCGGGCGCGGTGGCAAGTCTTCAACTGTCTGCGTGCTGAAACCCATCTTCCGTCTCGTCTCCCGTCATCTCCCGCTAACGCCGCGCCGATTTCTTCGCACTGCGCTTTGCGCTTGCCTTCTTCCCGGCCTTCTTGTCCCGCGTCGGGGCCGTGCGCCGTGTTGGCTTGCCGGTCCGAGCCGCAAGCTGTTTGCCCAACACCTCGGTCTTGTGCCGGCCCTCGCTCAGCAGCTCGAACCGAAGCGCGCCAGCATCCGGCACCGCCTCCACCAGCCGCACCTCCACGCTGTCGCCAAGGCGGAAGGTCTCGCCCGTTTGCTGACCGACCAGCGCGTGAGCGTCGGCCATGTAGATGTAATGGTCATTACCGATTGTCGAGATGGGAATGAACCCGTCCGCCCCTGTGTCCGAAAGCCGCACGAACAGCCCAGCCCGCGTTACGCCGGAAATGCGCGCGCGGAAGGTCGCGCCGACCTTGTCCTCCAGATAGGAGGCGACCAGCCGGTCGATCGTGTCACGCTCGGCCGCCATCGCGCGGCGTTCAGCGTTCGAGATCGCCTCGGCCACCTTGTCCAGATGCGCGACTTCGTCGTCCGTCAAGGCGCCCGGCCCGCCGCCCAGCGCGCGGATGAGCGAGCGGTGAACGATCAGGTCGGCATAGCGGCGGATCGGGGAAGTGAAATGCGCATAGCGACGCAGGTTGAGGCCGAAATGCCCGTAATTGCCGACGCTGTACTCCGCTTGCGCCTGCGCGCGCAGGATGACGTCATTGACCAGCAGTGAATATTCGCTGTCGCGGGCGCGCTCCAGGATCCGGTTGAACTGCTCCGGCTTCATCACGCCGGATTTGGGCAGCTTGAAACCGATAGATTGCAGGAACTCGTTGGTGGCTTCCAGCTTGTCGAGCGCCGGCACGTCGTGGACGCGATAGAGCAGCGGGGAGTCCCGCTCCTCAAGAAACTCGGCCGCGGCGACATTCGCCTGGATCATGAATTCCTCGATCAGCCGGTGCGCCGTCAGCCGCTCGGGCATCACGATCTCGGCGATCTCGCCGGTCTCGTCCAGCTTGATCTTGCGCTCGGGGATGTCGAGTTCGAGCGGACCGCGCCGGTCCCGCGCCTCGGCCAGCGCGTCATAGGCTGCGAACAGCGGCTTCAGCACCGGCTCCAGCAGCGGCTCGGTCACCTCGTCCGGGCGGCCGTCGATGGCAGCCTGCGCCTGCGCATAGTGGAGCTTGGCGTGCGAACGCATCGCCGCGCGCATGAACTTGTGGCTCCGCTTGGAGCCGTCGGCATTGAACACCATGCGCACCGCCAGGCACAGCCGGTCCTCGTCCGGGCGCAGCGAACACAGCTCGTTCGATAGCTTTTCCGGCAGCATCGGGACCACGCGATCCGGGAAATAGACCGAGTTGCCGCGCCTTAGGGCTTCCTGGTCGAGTGCCGTGCCGGGCCGGACGTAGAAGGCGACGTCCGCGATCGCCACGACAACGATCCAGCCGCCCCTGTTCGCCGGATCGTCGTCCGGCGCGGCCCAGACCGCATCGTCATGGTCGCGCGCATCTTCGGGGTCGATGGTGATCAGCGGAAGGTGCCGTAGGTCCTCGTAAGCGTCGAGGTTCGGCTCGGGGAGCCCGTCCAGCTCGTTCAGGACCGGGTTCGGGAACTCGTAGGGCAGATCGTAGGCGTGGATGGCGATCAGACTTACCGCGCGCTGCGATTTCGGGTGACCGAGCCGCTCAACGACACGGCCCAGTTCGCCGAAACGGCCGTGCCGCACGGTCTCGAAGCGCACCAGTTCGCCATCATTCGCATCGCCGGTGCGGCCCGGCTCGACGCGCCATTCCTTGCGCTGCTTCTTGTCGATCGGCGTAATAATGCCCCCGGGGCCGCGTTCACGAAAAACGCCAAGCTGGCGGATCTTCTCGCGGCTCAGGCGCTTGATCGGGCGGGCGATATAGGCGTAAGCACCCTCTTCCGCCTCGACCTCTTCCGGGTTGACCGGCGCCAGCCGCGCGAGCACGCGGTCGCCGACGCCGACCGCCGCGCCGGGGCTCTTGCTGTCCGGCGCGATGAGGATGCGCGGCGGCGGGCCTTCATCCTCGGGCCAGGCGGCGGGCAGCGCCACGAACTCGCCGTCGCTGTCCCGGCCGGTGATCTCAATGACAGTGACATTGGGCAGCGCGCCCGGCTTGCGCAGGTGCTTTCGCTTGCCCTTGATAAGGCCCTCGTCGGCCATCTCGCGCAAAAGCTGTTTAAGCGCGATGCGATCCGAGCCCTTGATGTGGAAGGCGCGGGCGATCTCGCGCTTACCCACCTCGCCGGGCGATTCCTCAATGAAGGTGAGGATGTCCTGCTTGCTGGGCAGGTGATCCCGGCCGTCGTCGCGGGGCTTGCCGCCAGGCCGGGAGGATGTCTTGCTGGTCATGGTGTCCGTGCCTGGCTTTTTGGCGCTGCCGGGCAATCCTCGTATCTCATGTTTCAGTATGCCCGCGCCTGCCGGGCACGATCAACGGGCACTGTCCGGCGCACTGTCACGGGCCTTCTTGCCGCTGGACGTCTTGCCACCCGACTTGGCGGACGCGGACTTGGGCTTCGTCCGCGCGCCGTTCGCGCTCTTGGCGGCCTTGCCCTTGGACTTGCTCGCGGCGTCATCGCCGGAGGACTCCGTCTTAGTCGCGGGCTTTTTCGCGGTTTTGGCGGCTGTTTTCGTCTTGCTCCCGCTTTTCCCGCCCGACTTCGCCTTTGCGGGCTTCTTGCCGCTCTTCTCGGCCTTTGCGGCGATCAGCTCCACCGCCTTCTCGACACTCACCTCGCTGGGATCAGTGTCCTTGGGCAGCGTCGCATTAATCTTGCCATGCTTTACATAAGGACCATAACGCCCGTCGCAAACCTGGATCGGGCCACCCAGTTCCGGATGCTCGCCCAAATCCTTCAGCACCGTGCCGCCACGCGGCCGACGCGTCTTGGCCTCGGCGAGAAGGCTGACCGCCCGGTTGAGGCCAACCGTGAAAACCTCGTCCGCGCTTTCGAGATTGGCATACTTGCCCGCATGCTCCACGAACGGGCCGTAGCGCCCGATCCCCGCCATGATCAGCTTGCCGGTCTCAGGGTGGGGGCCAACCTCGCGCGGCAACGAGAGCAGCTTCAGCGCCATATCGAGCGTGACCACCGCGGGGTCCATCCCCTTCGGTACCGAGGCGCGCTTGGGCTTTTCGCCGTTCTGCGCCTCGCCGAGCTGGACGTAGGGGCCGAAGCGCCCGCTACGGAGCGTGACCGGCTCGCCGGTCTCCGGATCGTGGCCCAGCTCGATCTTGTCCGGCGTCGCCCCCTCCTCACCGTCTTCGCCGGGTCGGCCGAGCTGGCGCGTGTAGCGGCATTCGGGGTAGTTCGAGCAGCCAATGAAGGCGCCGAACTTGCCGACCTTGAGGCTCAGCCTGCCATCTTCACATGACGGGCATTTGCGCGGGTCGGTACCGTCCCCCGGATCGGGGAAGATGTGCGGCCCGAGAATCTCGTTAAGCGCCTCCAACACCTCGGACACGCGCAAGTGCTTGATCTCGTCGACCGCGCCGATGAACTCGCGCCAGAAGTCGCGCAGGACCTGCTTCCACGACAGCTCGCCGTTGGAGATGCGGTCGAGTTTTTCCTCCAGATCGGCGGTGAAGTCATATTCCACGTAGCGCTGGAAGAAGCTCTCCAGAAACGCCGTGACCAGCCGCCCGCGGTCCTCCGGCACCAGCCGGTTCTTCTCCAGGCGCACATAGTCGCGCTCGCGCAGGACGTTCATGGTGCTGGCGTAGGTTGACGGCCGCCCGATACCGAGCTCTTCCAGCTTCTTGATGAGCGTGGCCTCGGTGAAGCGCGGGGGCGGCTCGGTGAAGTGCTGCCTCGGCTCGATCGCCTTGGCCTTGACCGTCTCGTTTTCCATGAGCGGCGGCAGGCGGGCGCTGTCCTCGTCCGCGGCGTCGTCGCGACCTTCCTCGTAGAGCTTCAGGAAACCATCAAAGGTGATGACCTGCCCGGTGGCGCGGAAGGTGTAGCGCGTGCCGTCCTTGCCGTCCGTGTCGATATCGACGGTCGTGCGATCGACCTCGGCGCTTGCCATCTGGCTCGCGACGGCGCGCTGCCAGATAAGCTTGTAGAGCTTGTATTCGTCGTCCTTGAGATAGCGCTTGATGTCGTCGGGCGCGCGCCGGTAATCGGTCGGACGGACCGCTTCGTGCGCCTCCTGTGCGTTCTTCGCTTTGGTCTTGTAGTGGCGCGGGCTGTCGGGGAGGTATTTCCGGCCGAAATCGCCGCCGATCACGTCGCGGCACTGCGACAACGCCTCGGGCGCGATCTGCACGCCATCGGTTCGCATGTAGGTGATTAGGCCGACCGTCTCGCCGCCGAGATCGACGCCCTCATACAGCTTCTGTGCGATCTGCATGGTCTGGCGCGGCGAGTAGCGGAGCTTGCGCGAGGCTTCCTGCTGAAGCGTCGAAGTGGTGAAGGGCGGGGCCGGATTGCGTTTGGTCGACTTGCGCTCGATGCTGAGCACCTTGAAGCTGCCGCCTGTAACCGCATCGCGAATCGCCTTGGCCGCCTCTTCATTCGGGATGTCGAACTTGCCAAGCTTCTTGCCGTCGCGCGCCTGCAACTTGGCCGTGAAGTCCTCACCGGTGGCATTCGCCAGCCTGGCATTGATGGTCCAGTATTCCTGGCTCTTGAAGGACTCGATCTCAAGCTCGCGGTCGCAGACAAGGCGCAGCGCGACAGACTGCACCCGCCCTGCCGAACGCGCGCCCGGCAGCTTCCGCCAGAGCACTGGTGAGAGCGTGAAGCCCACGAGATAATCGAGCGCGCGGCGCGCCAGATAGGCCTCCACCAGCGGCGAATCGATGTCGCGCGGCTGCTCCAGCGCCTGGCGCACGGCATCCTTCGTCACCGCGTTGAACGCAACGCGCTGAACCTTCACGCCCTTGAGCGCCTTCTTCTCCTCCAGGATGCGCAGCAGGTGCCAGGAGATCGCCTCGCCCTCGCGGTCCGGGTCGGTGGCGAGGATCAGTCGATCGGCTTTCTTCACCTCGTTGACGATCTCGCGGATGACCTTGGTCGAGTCCGGCGACACGCGCCAGTGCATCTCGAAGTCCTTCTCCGGCTCGACGGAGCCGTCCTTCGCCGGCAGATCGCTCACATGCCCGTAGGACGCGAGCACCTTGTAGTCCCGGCCAAGGTACTTGTTGATGGTTTTCGCCTTCGCGGCGGACTCGACAATGACAATGTTCATGAATGCGCTCGTATCTCAGCCTCTGCAGCGCCGTCTGCTGCGCGATCCCGGCCGTCCGGTGACGGGGAAGAACTGTGGATTTTCGGCCAGTCTGTCAAATCAATGTCACGGATCGCGCGAGCTGGCTTGCCACGAACAACCTGGGCGTGTATCCTCATTTTTACGAGGTGATAGTTGGCATTAACAAAACCTTTAAGACGACGGGAGCACGGAATGAGCCGCTCTACACTGAACGTGGCGCGCGATCAAGGTGAGCCGACCCTTGAGCCGGAACAGAAACTGACGGAAGCCATTTCGCGGTTGAATAAACATGCCGCCAATGTGGATATCGCAGTCTATGATGAACAGAACGTCTCCCAATATATTTGTGACCTTCTCGCCGAGTTGAGCAGCATCGCGTCCAAGGCCAATCTCGTCTTTCTGACCTATCTGATCGACGTGGCGCATGAGGAAGCACGTATCCAGGCCCAAAGTCGCCAGCAGTCACGGGCGTAAAATTTCGGGACGAAAGACGACGATCTTTTGGCAGCGAAACTTGTTTCTGGGTCCTGACCGGCGATAAGGACTCTCAACCTGAAGCTGTACCCGTTTCACGCATTGTGTGAAAGGCAACAGGCAGTATAACCTTGACGGCGTCTCGACCTCCTGTCAATGCGGGGTTCAGGCGCCGTCGCCATCCGCCGGCGCCGCCGACTCGCCAATGCGTTTGATTTCCCAATCCAGGCTCACGCCGCTCGTCGCCCGCACGCGCTCGCGAATCGTCTCACCCAGCCCCTCGATGTCGGCGGCCGTCGCCTCGCCGTCGTTGATCAGGAAGTTGCAGTGCTTCTCGGAGACATGCGCGCCGCCCACCCGCAGGCCCCGGCATCCTGCGGCATCAACGAGTCGCCATGCGCTATGGCCGGGCGGGTTCTTGAAGGTTGAGCCCCCGGTTCGCGCCTTGGTCGGCTGATGTTCCTCGCGATAGTCCGCGACCTCCTGCATCGCCTTCTCGATGACGTCGCGCAGGCCCGCCTCGCCCTGAAATGTCGCCTGCGTGAAGATGAAGTCCGGTGGCGCGCCGCAATGGCGATAGCCGTAACCGAGGTCATCGACGCTGAGCACGTGCAGCTGTCCGCGACGATCAACGGCGCGCGCTTCTACCAGAACATCGCGCGTTTCCGTGCCATGCGCACCGGCATTCATCCGCAGCGCGCCCCCGATCGAGCCGGGGATGCCACGGTAGAAGGCGAGCCGGCCAATCCCCGCCTTCGCCGCCGCCTGCGCCAACCGCACATCGGGCACCGCCGTGCCACAGCGGATCCGCTCCTCATAGAGCTGTTCGATCGAGCCGAAGCCACGCCCGAGCCGGACCACCACGCCGCGCACACCGCCGTCCCGGACCAACAGATTCGACCCTACACCAACGACCGTGACGGGCAATTCCTCCGGCGCGTTCTTCAGGAAATAGACAAGGTCGGCTTCATCCGCAGGCGTGAACAGAACTTCGGCCGGCCCGCCGACGCGGAACCAGGTGATTTCCGCCATGCTGACATTCGCCCGCAGGCGACCGCGCAACTCCGGCATCGCCTCGGCCAGCTCGGCAGCCAGCCCTTTCAAGTCCTCCGCGGCTGTCGCGGTGTCTGAAGCCATGCGCCCTACTCCGCAGCACCGGCGTGTGCAACCGGATGCACGGAAAGCGCCCGTAACCGCTCCGGCAGCGCCTTTGCCCAGTTGGTAATGGTTCCGGCGCCAAGGCCGATCACGAGGTCACCCGGACGGGCAAGCTCTGCGATGGTCGGGGCCAGAGCCTCCTCGCCGCTGATCTCAAGCGCATGAGTGTGACCCGTCGCCCGCAGGCGCTCCAGCAGCGTGCGGTGGTCAACACCGTTGCCGGTTTCGCCGGCGCTGTAGACCGGCGTAATGATAGCGATGTCGGCATCGCTGAAGCAGCCGGCGAACTCATCAAGCAACCCGGTCAGGCGCGAATACCGATGCGGCTGCATTACGGCGATCACGCGGCCGCGGGCCGCGTGCCGCGCCGCCTTCAGAACGGCCGCAATCTCCACCGGGTGGTGGGCATAATCGTCATAGACCGAGACGCCGTTCCAATCGCCCACCGGCGTGAAGCGCCGCGCCACGCCGCAGAAGCTGCGCAAGCCCTCCTCGATCGCCTCATCGCGCAGCCCGATCTCGCTCATCACCGCGATGGCGGCCAGCGCGTTGAGAGCGTTGTATTCACCCGGGATCGGCAACCGCAACCCGTCCAGCAGCCGCGCGCCGCCGCGCACGCGGTCGCCCAGCCGGGCATCGAACATCACGCCGCCGGCAATGTCGCGGACCTGCTCCAGTCTCAAGTCGGCATCCGGGGACCAGCCGTAGCGCAGCAGCCGGCGACCGCGGAAATGCGGTTCCATCTGATCCAGAATCTCGCGCACCACCGGGTGGTCGATCCCTGCGACGACCGCGCCGTAATAAGGGATCTGCTCGAAAAACCGGCGGAAGGTCGCGTGCAGCGCGCGCTCCGAGCTGTAGAAATCCATGTGCTCCGGGTCGATATTGGTCACGACCCCGATACGCGTGGGGAGCTTCACGAAGGTCGCATCCGATTCGTCGGCCTCGACCACCATCCATTCGCCCGCGCCGGCCCTTGCGTTCGAGCCCCAGGCGTTCAGGATGCCGCCGTTGATGACGGTCGGGTCGCAGCCCGCATGGGTCATCGCCCAGGCAATCAACGAGGTTGTCGTGGTCTTGCCGTGCGTGCCCGTCACAGCGACGGCCGGGTGTCCGCGCATCAGCTCACCCAGCATCTCGGCGCGGCTGATGACCGGCACTCCCCGCGCCTGCGCGCCGTCGAGCTCCGGGTTGCCAGGCTTGATCGCTGTCGAGACGATAACATGCGTCGCGCCTTCGAGATTGGCGTCGTCATGCCCGACGAACACGCGAATGCCCTGGTCGCGCAGGCGCTGGGCGTTGGCACTGTCGCTCTGGTCGCTCCCTTGCACCGCGAAGCCGCGCGCGCGCATGATCTCCGCGATCGCGCTCATGCCGATGCCGCCGATGCCGACGATGTGATAAAGCTCTCGCCGAGCGTCCTCGTCCATTTGCTTTACGTCCCCCCGTCCCGGCTGAGAATTTCGGCCCTCTCCTGTTCTTCAATCTCGGCTTGTTCGTCAGAGGGCTTCTGCTCGATGACGCTTTCGACGACATCGGCCAGCCGTTCCACCGCGTCGTAGCGCGCCATCGCCTTGGCCGCCGATGCCGCTCGGATCAGGCTGCCGGGTTCTTCGAACAGGCGGCGCACCACCCCGGCGAAGCGTTCCGGCGTCATGGCGCCCTCCTCATAGCACCAGCCGCCGCCGCCACGCTCGAAGCGCATGGCATTCTCATATTGGTCGTTATCAAGCGAATGTGGCAGCGGCACGAGCACGGCCGGACGCCCGATCGCGCAGAGTTCGGCGACGGTCGTCGCGCCCGAGCGCGAGACCACCAGATGCGAGGTCGCCATGCGCTCGGGGAGGTCGTCGAAGAAAGTCGCCAACTCCGCAGCGACGCCCGCGCGCTCATAGGAATCGAAGACGTTTTCGATGTCTTCCTCGCGGCACTGCTGCACGACGAGCAGCCGATCGCGGATATGTTCTGGCAGCAGATAGAGCGCCGCAGGCATCATCTCGGCGAAGAAGTGCGCGCCCTGGCTGCCGCCGAAGACCAGAAGGTTGAGTTGCCCGTCCGGCGGCGGCGAGTTGTAGACCTGCGTGCGCATGTTGAGCACGGCGCGGCGCAGCGGCGTACCTGTCAGGAACGCCTTGTGCAGCAGCTTGCCCTCGAGGAACTTCGTGTCCTCGAAGGAGTAGGCGACCGCGCGCACCATGGGCCCCAGAAGCCGGTTGGCCCGCCCCATGACGGCGTTCTGCTCATGCGTCAGCGTCGGGATGCCCCGCGCCAACGCCGCGAGCATCGGCGGGATCGTCGGATAGCCGCCGAAGCCAATCACGGCACTGGGCTTGATCTCCCCGAGGACCCGGTAGGCCATGTGAAAGCCGCTCGACAGCTTCGCCACCGTCTTTGTCGCCTCGATCGGCGAGCGGCCCCTGAAGGTCGCCGCGTTCACGCGATAGACCTCGCGCGCGGGGAAGTCGGTGTCGAACTTGCTGCTGCGCGTATCGGTGATCAGGTCGATCGCGTAGCCGCGCCAACTGAGTTCCTGTGCCAGAGATTTGGCGGGAAACAGATGTCCGCCAGTGCCCCCGGCGGTCATCACGATCGAAGGTCGCGTCACGTTCTTATCTCCCGTGGCGAGGCGGCTACCCCTGCCGCCTGCATATCAGCCGGGCGCTCCGGCCAAGATAAAGCCTCGGTGTTCGGTCTGCGCCGCGAAAGCGCGATAATCATGGCCATTGCCATGGCCATCGAGACCAGCGAGGAGCCACCATATGAGATGAACGGCAGTGTCATCCCCTTCGCCGGCAGCAGGTTGACATTAACTGCCATATTAATCAGCGCTTGAAAACCAAACAGCATCGCCAGCCCGCTGATCGCGACGCGCACGAACGGGCTGTGCTGCGTCAACGCACCCGCAACCGCGCGCAGTGTGACGAAGGCATAGACCCCGACGAGCAAGAGACAGGCCGCGATTCCAAGCTCTTCGGCGATGACAGCGAAGACATAATCGTTGTGCGCGTCCGGCAGGCGCGTCTTGAGCACGCCTTCGCCCGGCCCGCGTCCGAACCAGCCGCCCTCGGAGAACGCCGAGAGCGCGATCGCCGTCTGATCGCTGACGGTGCCGCCCCAGCCCATGAACGCATCGATTCGCTCCGCTGCGTGGGGAAGACTGAAATAAATGGCCACCAGACCGGCGATACCCGCCAGCGCGATTGCCAGCATCCAGCGCAGCGGATAGCCCGCCGCCATGAACATGCCCGCCCAGACCATCGCGATCAGGGCCAGTTGGCCGATATCCGGCTGCATCGCCAGGAGCCCGGCGAAAAGAATGAGAAGCGCCAGTGCAAACTCTGTCGCCGGAACATCATGGCGCTGGGCGCCTTCGGACAGCAGCCACGCGCTGATGACGACGAAGCCAGGCTTGACGATCTCCGACGGCTGAAAGGCTAAGCCGGCGAAGTGCACCCAGCGCACCGCGCCGTTCAGCGCAACGCCCTGGTAGAGGGCAACGACCATCAAAGCCAGCCCGAAAAAGCACAGGAACAGCGCCAGTCGCCGCACCCCGCGCGGGCCGAGCATCGACACCGGCACCAGAACAGCCAGCCCGGCCAACAGGAAGAGTGCGTGTCGCTCGACGAAATAGAAATCCGGCAGGCCGAGCCGGGCGGCAGCGGGGGGCCCGGCCCCAAAGGCCATGACCATGCCCGCGAGCATGAGAAACAGGACGGCCGCAAGCAGTCTGTGGTCGACGGAAAACCACCAATCCGAAAGCAGGCTGCGTTCTGCGCGTGATAGCCTCATGCAGCGATCGCCTCGCGCATGGAGACGCCCTCGTGCGCGGCGACAAGGCGGCGGAACGCCTCACCGCGCTCGGCAAAGTTGGGGAACTGGTCGTAGGACGCGCAAGCCGGGGACAGCAGCACCACCGGCGCGCGCGCCGCGGAGCGCAGCGCATCGCGCGAAGCTGCGGCGACGGCATTCTCCAGCGTGCCACACCGCTCATAGCCCACATGGCCATCGAGCTGGTGCGCGAAATCTTCCGCCGCCTCACCGATCAGATAGGCCTTGGCCACACGCGGGTAATAGGCGTCCAGGCCAGCAAGGCCGCCCTCTTTCGCCCGGCCTCCGACGATCCAGAAGATCGGATCGAAGCAGGCCAGTGCGCGCGCCGCGGCATCGGCATTTGTTGCCTTGCTGTCATTGATGAAGGCGACGCGGTCCAAGCGGCCGACCTCTTCCATGCGGTGTGCGAGGCCCGGGAAACTGCGCAAGCCCTCGATGATCGTCTCGCGCGAGAGGCCGAGCGCGCGGGCCGCTGCGTAGGCCGCCGCGGCGTTCTCCCAGTTGTGCGCGCCGCGCAACGCGGGGATGCCGTGCAAGCTGATCGGCGCTTCGACCACGCCGCCCAGCGCCTCGAACAGCAGGCCGTCATGCACATAGACCCCGTCGCTGACGGGGTGTGCCGTGGAGACAACCTTGCGCGCAGCCGCGAACGGCCAGTGCTCGGCGAGCCGACGCGTCAGGTCGCTGTCCACGCCGATCACACCGCACTGCGCCGCACCGAGGCGATTGAAGATGCGGGCCTTGATCGCCGCGTAGTTCTCCAGCGTTCCGTGCCGGTCCAGATGGTCCGGCTGGACATTGAGCAGCACCGAAACGTCCGCATCCAGGCCGGGCGTCAAGTCGATCTGGAACGAGGAATATTCCAGCACGTAATGCCGCTCCGCCGCGAAAGGTGGCAGGTCCAGCACCGCCTTGCCGATATTGCCGCCAAGCGCGGTATCACGCCCTGCCGTCGACAGCAGATGCGCGGTGAGCGCCGAGGTGGTCGACTTGCCATTGGTACCCGTGATCGCGACGACCTTACCGGGCAGCCCCTGATGGCGGCGCTCGCGGCAGAACAGTTCGGTGTCGCCGATCACCTCAACCCCGGCGGCGCGCGCCTGCTCGACGATCACGTGCGGTTTCGGATGCGTCAGCGGCACGCCGGGCGAAAGCACGAGCGCGTTGAGTGCGGACCAGTCCCACTCTTCGGGCAGCGCAACCAGAACGCCCGCTTCATTCGCTTTGGCCCGCGCAGGCTCATTGTCATCCCATGCCACCACCTTGGCGCCTCCCAGCGCCAGCGCGCGCGCAGCGGCGATGCCGGACAGGCCGAGGCCGAACACCGCGACGTTCCAATCTGCGCAAACCGTTATGGGAATCATTTTCGCATCCTAACGTAGTTTGAGCGTGGACAGCCCAATCAATGCCAGCACCACCGAAATGATCCAGAACCTGACGACCACGGTGGCTTCGGCCCAGCCCTTCTGCTCAAAGTGATGGTGCAGCGGGGCCATGCGGAACACGCGCTTGCCGGTGAGCTTGTAGGACAGCACCTGGACGATCACCGACAGCGTTTCCAGCACGAAGAGCCCGCCGACGATCGCCAGCACGATTTCATGCTTGGTCGCGACGGCGATCGTGCCGAGCGCACCGCCCAGCGCCAGCGAGCCGGTATCACCCATGAAAATCATTGCCGGCGGCGCGTTGAACCACAGGAAGCCCAGCCCTGCGCCCACCAGCGCGCCGCAGACGACCGCCAACTCGCCCGTACCCTGTACAAAATGAATCTGCAGATAATCAGCAAAGATCGCGTTACCGACGAGGTACGAAATCACGCCAAACGCGCCCGCGGCGATCATCACCGGGACGATCGCCAGGCCATCGAGCCCGTCGGTGAGGTTCACAGCATTACCCGCGCCGGCGATGACGAACACGCCAAGCACGATGAACAGCGGACCAAGGTCAATCAGGACATCCTTGAAGAACGGCACGGCGAGGGAGCTGGAAAAGCCCGCCTCGCCGATCATCATGATCGAATATGTCGCGATGCCGGCGACGATCAGCTCCAGTGCCAGCTTGATCTTGCCTGAGAATCCGCCGGTCGAGCGTTTCGTCACTTTGAGGAAGTCATCAATGAAGCCGATCAAGCCGAAGGCGAGCGTCACCGCCAGGACGATCCAGACATATTTGTTGGCGAGATTGGCCCAGAGGATCGTCGCCACGCCAACCCCGAGCAGGATCATCAGCCCGCCCATCGTCGGGGTGCCCTGCTTGGTGAGCAGATGGCCCTGCGGCCCATCGCTGCGGATGGGCTGGCCGCGGCCCTGGCGCACGCGCAGCAGGTTGATGAGGCCTGGGCCGAACAGGAACACCACCAACAGCGCAGTCATGATCGCGCCGCCGGTGCGAAAGGTGATATAGCGAAAAACGTTGAGAACCGGGAACTGATCGCTCAGTTCGACAAACAGATAAAACATCGTTCCCCGTCGACGCCTCTTCGGCGCAATGACAATTCTTGGGCGCTTACACGCTACCTAAACGGGCGGTGTCTCCGCCCGCGCGAATCCATCAAGCACCTTTTGCACCGCCTCCATGTCGGAGAACGGGTAGGTGTGCCCCTTCACGATCTGTCCTGTTTCGTGCCCCTTGCCGGCAATCAGCAGCACGTCGTCACGCCCGAGCTCGGCGATGGCTGCGGCGATAGCCGCGCGCCGATCCGCAATATCGCGAGCGCCGGGCGCCGCCCGCAAGATTTCCTGCCTTATCATGGCCGCGTCCTCGCCGCGCGGGTTATCGTCGGTGACGTAGACTCTTTCGGCGAGTTGTTGCGCGATCGCCCCCATCTCCGCGCGCTTGCCGGTGTCGCGCTCACCACCGCAGCCGAACACGACCGCGACTTGGCCGCGCGCGAAAGGCCGCAGCGCGCGCAAGGCGGACTCCAGAGCGTCGGGCGTGTGGGCGTAGTCGATGAAAATGCCGCCGCCAGAGGGGGCTTGACCGGCCAGCTCCATGCGCCCCCGTGCGCCCTGAAGCGTCTCCAGCGCGGGAAAGACGACGTCAGGCGCGCTGCCTGTGGCAAGCGCCAGCCCGGCCGCAATCGCGGCGTTGGACCCCTGAAAGGAGCCGGCGAGCGGTAGCGTCACCGAATAGTTCGCGCCCTCGAAGGAAAAATCGACCCGCTGTCCGAAGCCTTCCGGGCGCGGATCTGAAACGCGAACGGCTGCCCCTTCACGCCCCACGGTCCAGACCTCACGCCCCCGCGCCTTAGCGAGCGCCGCGACGCGCGCACCCTCCGGCCGGTCGATGTCGATCACCGCCGGTGCGCCTTCTGGCAGCACATCCGCGAACAGGCGCATCTTCGCAGCGAAATAGCTCTCGAAGTCCGGGTGATAGTCCAGGTGATCGCGCGAGATGTTCGTGAACGCGGCAGCGCTCAGGCGCACCCCGTCCAGACGGTGCTGGGCCAGACCGTGGCTTGAGGCTTCCAGTGCCGTGTGGGTGACTCCCTCGCCGGAAAGCCCATCGAGGATCCGGTGCAGTTCGACCGGCTCCGGCGTGGTATGACGTAATGGCCGCGTTTCGCCATCGACGTGAACGCCGAGCGTGCCGACGCTGGCCGCGCGCAAGCCCTGTTCTCGCCAGATCTGGTAGAGAAAGGAAGCAACCGAGGTCTTGCCGTTCGTGCCGGTCACGGCCGCAAGCGTGTCGGGCTGGCGCGGATAGAACGTTGCAGCCATCTGCGCAAGCCGGCGACGCGGTTGGGCATCGCGGATCACGGCCACGCCGTCGGGCACCGGCGCATCCGCCGCTGCCAGAATGGCGACCGCCCCGGCCGCCAGCGCCGCAGGAATGAACTGGGCGCCGTCAACCTTGGTGCCCGGCAGCGCGGCAAACAGATAGCCGGGCTTCACCGCGCGGCTGTCCGCCGTAATGCCAGCGATATCAATATCGGCGGAGACGCCGAGAGGGACGCCACCCGCCAGCTCGCTCAGCTTCATGTCGGTCTGGCCTCGCCGGAAGCCGCTTCACCATCGGAATGGTTCGGTTAATAGGCGGTGCCGGCGACTTCGTCAAACGCGCGTTCCGGCGCTACGCCGAGGATCGGGGCTGCCCGCTTGACAACCGCCGCAACCGTCGGCGCCGCGTTCCAGGCCGCTTCGGTCCGCCGGTGCGCCGCCTTCGTCGGTTTCGGCTCATCTATCATCACCAAAACCAGATATTGCGGATCGTCCATCGGAAACGCGGCAAAAAAAGTACTAATGACCTTTTTTCGTGAGTAGCCGCCAGCGACCGGCTTGTTGGCCGTCCCGGTCTTGCCGCCGAGACGGTAGCCCGCGACCTGCGCATTGCGGCCCGTCCCCTCACGGACATTGCGCCGCAGCAACCGACGCATCGCGTCGCTGGTGCTGGAGCGAAGCACCTTCTCGGCAAGGCGGCGCCCCTCGCTGCGGCTCCGTTTGAGGAAGGTCGGCTGCACCAGATAGCCGCCATTGACCAGCGCCGCGCCGGCAGCCGCGAAGTTCAGCGGCGCGACGGCGATGCCGTGGCCGTAGGAGACCGTGACCGTCGTGGATTCGCGCCAGACCTTGGGTACCTGCGGGTCGGCGGTCGGCGGAAGCTCGGTATCGAGCGGTTCGAGCAGGCCGAGGCGTTCGAGAAACTCGCGCTGGCGATAGCCGCCGACATCGAGCGCGATGCGCGCTGCGCCCGTGTTAGACGAGCGGATGAAGATTTCAGGGACAGTTGCATAGGTCGAGCGCGCGTGCTTGTCCGCAATGCGGAAGCCTCCGACATTCACCGGTTTCTTGATGTTATAGCGGTCGTCGAGCTGGATGATGCCGTGATCAAGTGCCATCGCCACGGTGAAGGCCTTGAAGACCGAACCCATCTCATAGGTGTCGGCGACGAGCCGGTTCTGGCGGTGCGGCTTGAGCGACTCCTCCCTGTGGTTCGGGTCATAATCGGGCAGCGATGTCATCGCCAGCATCTCGCCGCTGTGCACATCCATGACCAGCCCGGCGACGGCCCTGGCCTCGTAGGTTTCGTGCGCGCGGCGGAGTTCTTCGCGCATGATATGCTGAACGCCCAGATCGAGCGCCAGGCGCACCTTGGGCCGCTCATCAGGCGATGCAGCCGGCTCCGCAAGATCCCCCGCGCCATCGACGAATTTTTCGATGCCCGCAATCCCGCGATTGTCGACATTGGTGTGGCCCAGAACATGCACCCCGGTCGCGCCCGACGGGTAGACCCGCTGATTCTCGGTGAGAAGGCCCACGCCCGGGAGCCCAAGGCGATGCACCGCCTGCGCCTGCTTCGGTGTCAGCCCACGATAGAGCCAGACGAAGCGGCCATCACCCGAGAGCTTCTTGCGCAGGGTCGCGATGTCCTGATCGGGCAAGACGCGGGCGAGCTTCTCCGCCGCATCATCGACATCAACGACGCGCGCCGGATCGCCATAGGCCCAGTAGACCTGCAAGTCAGTCGCGAGCATGCGGCCTTTGCGATCAACGAGGTCGGGCCGGGATGCGGAGCGCTGGGCATCGGGTTGGGCAACAGCAATCTGCGGCCCGCCGTCAGGCTCCACGCCAAGCGAGATCAGCCGTGCGGCCAATCCCGCGAAGCCGAGGAACAGGGCACCGAGGACCAGCCCGATGCGCGCCGCGTCCGGGCGTCCGCCCCGGCGGCGTTTCGGCTGCGCGGTCATGGCCGCTCTCCCTTGCCCTGCGGCCCGGCGATCGCCACGAAGGATTTGATCTGCTCCGGCTTGACCGGTTCCAGCCCCATACGCTCCCGCGCGATCTTCTCCAGCCGCTCGGGCCGCGTCAGGTAGGTCCACTCGGCGCGCAGCACAGCAAGCGCGCGGGTTTGCTCGGAAATCTCGCGTGAGAGTTCAGCCGCCCTCGCTTCAAGCTCGCGGGTTTCGTGCTTCTGCTGGTAGATCAGCATCAGCAGACCCGCCATGACGCCAAATAGCGTAAAATTGACAACACGCATGACTGAACGCCTTACCTTTAAGATTTTGAACGACTTTGCGCCGGTCATGGTAAACATTCCCTAACCGAGCGCGGAGACATCCCGCACCTCCAGGCGCGGCAGGCCCAGCGCCTCGCGGTCGAGCGGCAGCGGCGGCGCATCGGTGCGGATGCCCCAACGCAGCCGGGCCGAGCGGGCGCGCGGGTTCGCTTCGATTTCGGAGTCGTCCGGCGTCACCGGCTGGCCGCGCGGGAGCTGGAAGCTGGGCGGGGGCGCGGCGGTGTCCGGGGGAAGATGGCGCGACGGCGCGGGGGTCTTGCCGCTACGCGCGGCGAAGAATCGCTTGACGATCCGGTCTTCGAGCGAGTGGAAGCTGACCACGACGAGCCGGCCGTCCTGGGAAAGGAGCCGTTCAGCACCGGCGAGCGCCTCGGCCAGTTCGCCGAGTTCGTCGTTCACGTAAAGGCGTAAGCCCTGGAAGGTCCGTGTGGCTGGGTGGATGCGATCGCCGCGTTTCGGCCCCAGCACCCCCTCGACGATCTGGGAGAGCCGGCCGGTCGTCTCGATCGGCGCTTCGGCGCGCGCGGCAACGATCCGCTTCGCGATAGCGCGGGCGCGCTTCTCCTCGCCCAGCCGCTGAAAAATCTGCGCCAGCTCGCGCTCTTCCAGCGTGTTGACAACGTCCGCGGCGCTCGGCCCCTCGCCCGACATGCGCATATCAAGCGGGCCTTCCTGCATGAACGAAAAGCCCCGCGCGGCCTCATCCAACTGCATGGAGGACACGCCGACATCCAGCACCACGCCATCGGGTGCGAAACCGTGCGCGTCTGCGATCTGCTCTATCTGGGAAAAGCGCGCCTGCGCCAACTGAAGCCGGCCGGGATGCTCCGCGGCGAGCGCCTGCGCCCGCGTGATCGCCACGGGGTCGCGGTCGATGGCCAACACTTCGGCCCCGGCCTCCAGCAGCGCGCGGGTGTACCCGCCCGCGCCGAATGTCGCGTCAATGAATCGTTCGCCGCTTTGCGGAGCCAGCGCCCGCATCACCTGAGAAAGCAGCACGGGAACGTGATCCGCCGGTTCGCCAGCGGCTCGGGCGCCCTCTTCCCTGCCGCGACGGATCATCATTCCCGTGCCTTCTCAGTCTGGCCGCTGGTTGAGCGGCCTCCCGCGCCGAGCTGTTGTCGCAGGGCGCGCGCTCTGTCGCGCGCTTCGCTGCGGAATGCGTCATATTCGTCGGCTTCCCAGATCTGGAACTTGTCCCCGAGGCCGACGAAAACGGCTGTGTCTCCGATCCCCGCGAACTCCTTGAGCCGCTTTGGGAGGATGGTTCGTCCGTCCGCGTCGATTTTGAGCGTTTCGGACTCCCCGAAATAAAACGTAGCGAGGTCCTCGCGTTCCTGGGAGAGGACGGGAAATTCTTCCAGTATCTGGTGAATCTTTCGGACCAGACGGTTGCCGCCGGCTTCGAGACAGCGCCGCTCCGGGTGCGGGTAGCAGAAGATTTCCTCAGCACCGTCTTTGGTGAGCACGGCGCGGAACGATGCGGGCACCGAGACCCGTCCTTTCGCATCCACCCTGTTGTCGTATCGGCCGGCAAACTCGTCCATCTCCGCTCCGAGCCGCGGCCGCCTTTCTACGCCGAACCATCAAGGCCGCTTGCGCGGCTGGTGAAACCGTCATGGCCGCGCTCAGGCGGCTGGATGCCCCGTCAGGTGTCGAGGGAAGAGCGTCCGCTCCCGCGCCCTTGGCTTGAAGGGGTGGCGTGTTTTGGGACCCCCCTCCCCTCGAATCACCCTTCCGAACGGGCAATTATGGGATAGCATGGGTTTTCATGGGTGTCAATGGATGTTTGGCGGGTCAACGCGGGTGCAGGCGGGAAATCGCGGACGAGCGCGGGCCGCTGTTTTTTGCTTTGCGAAGCACATCCGTGCTTCGCGTACCGGCTAAGCCGGGCGCGCGGTCGCGCTTGCCGCCCTTCGGGCGGAAGGGGAGGCCCTTGCGAACGCCTGCGGGAAAACGCCCCAGCGCGCCTTGCCGCGCTGTAATGCCGACTGGCCACCGCGCGTTGCGCGAACGCGAAGCGCGGATGCGCTTCGCAAACCAAAAGAGCGGGCCGGCATGGGAATTGGTGGGAAGCCGCGTTGTTAGAAAAGGATCGCTGATTGCCGCCGGCGCGCAGCCCGCGAGTGCCAAGCAGGCTCAGCCCAGATCACCTGATCTCGCTTGAGAAGTTCCAGGTCAATCGCGACGGCGGCCTGGGAGGCCTGTTCTAATGGCCGTGGAAAACGTGACCGGGCAGAACGACATGCTGGATCTGATCGTCTGGCGCCATTACGGCTTCCAGCAGCGGGCGGTGGAGGCCGGTCCGGACGCGAACCCGCCGCTGTCCGCTCGACCGCCGATGCTGCCCGAAGGCGTGACGATCACGCTGCCGGAGATCGCCCGGCCGCGCGGCACGCCGCCTAAGATTCGATTGTGGGATGTGCCATGACCAAGAACGAAATCGCCGACATGTTTATAACCCACATTTTCAGGGAGCTCTACGATTGCTATGTTCTGCCGAAAAATCTTCGTTATCAAGATATCAAGCAGAGGGCTGACCTAAGTAATTTGAACAAAGACGAACACAACTACCATCTAATTTTCAACAGTACTGTAATATGGCTTCACGCTAATGGCTTTATAAATAGCGACGCTCAACCACATTTGGATATCGCAAAGTTCACAATTTCTGATAAAGGGCTAGCCGCGCTAAATGGCCGGTTGCCAGCCAGTCTCGGAGGGAAAGGGCGTCTGCGGGACTGGATTACCAACACGGTCGAACAGGCGAGCCAGACGGCCGTTATCGAGGCTGGTCGCCACCTCGTGACACAGTTTTCTTCATGATGACATGAGACGGGATGGGGGAGATTGAACTAAGGACCGGTGAGCATTCCCCCGCCTCCACTATATTGATTACTCCCGCTTAAGGAGAAAAACCAATCACAGTAAGCGCCTGCGCCAGTCACCGCCCCAGCAGCCACAGGATCACGCTCAACACCACGCTCACCAGGATCGACGTCGTGATCGGCAGGTAGAAGGTGAAGTTGTCGCGCTCGATGACGATGTCGCCGGGCAGCCGCCCCAGCCCCAGCTTCGACAGCCACGGCCACAGCACGCCGACGACGATCAGCACGATCCCGAGAATGATGAGCCAGCGACCGATCATCTCTCCCTCTTGAGCTTTGCGAAGCCCTTCCCTGCTTCGCTTACAGGCTAAGCGCGGAGCGGCCGCGCTGACAGCGCGCTCATGCGCGCTGGAGAGGTTTACCGCTTGTGCCAACAGATAGGCGGTGGGCCTAGCCCTTCAACGTCTCCTTCAGGGCCGTCAGCAGCTCCTTCGCTTCGCCCGCCTTTGCCGCCACGGTCTCGCTGCGCGCCTTGAAGGTATCAAACACATCTTTCTTGTTCTGCCGGCCGCTCTCCCACGCAGCGCGGAGATTTTCGAGAGACTTCAACTCGGCCTCAAGCTCACCGAGCTTGCCCCTCAGCTTGTCCTTCTTGCCCTTGATGTCCGCGGAATCGCCCTTGTTGGGCGCGATCAGGTCGCCATAGAGATCGTAAATCTTTGCGGAAGGGAGATCGGCTGGGGCGTCCCTGGAAGCGCCGTTTTGACTGCCCAAGCTAAAAACAAGGAGCACGGCCAAGCCAATAATGGCCAGTGCGACGACTTCCATCGCGTCCCCCGCGCTATCCGAAATGACCGTAATCTACTTGATTTTTGGCATTTCGGCAACACGGGGCGCAGATGTTGCGGCCGGCGCGGCCCGTAGGCGCAAGTGGCGGCGATCGGACGCGCGAACACGCCCGCCGGGAAACCCACCCGCGGGCGCAACAACGCCGGAATGGCGGACGCTTACGCCTCGCTCAGCTTGCGGACGCGATGCGACAGCCGCGAAATCGTTCGCGCGGCGGTGTTCTTGTGCATCACACCCTTCTGCGCGCCGCGCATGATCTCTGGCTGCGCCTTGCGCAGTGCCTCGCGCGCGGCCTCGGCGTCGCCGGAGGCCACGGCGTCGTTCACGTGGCGGATGAAGGTGCGCACGCGGCTCTTGCGCGCCTTATTGATTTCCGTGCGCCGCTCGATTTTCCGGACGGCGCGTTTCGCGGTTTTCGTGTTGGGCATTGCGGCTCTCGTCTCTCAAAACTGAAAGCGCGCGCGAACCCGCCCGCGCGCGCATCGCATTCGGTTGATTTGTGGTGTATACCGCGCCCGCGCGCCGGGTCAAGCCGTCACTGTGTCGAGCGCGGATCAACCGTGCCAAGCACCGCGAGATCGCCGTCCGCCTCGCGCCGCAACACCACGATCTCGCCGGAACTGGGAAACACATCCGTCAGCCCTGTGATATTCACCTGGTGCGTAACCATCAGCACAGGCTGCGACAGGTCCAGTTCCCCGATCTTCTCGCGGAGTTGGCGGGTCTGCTCGGGGCCGCCCGCGCGGTCGCGGAAGAAGGAGTTGAGCGCCGGCAGCGGCTCGACGGCGCCGAGCTCCAGCAGTTCCGCGGTGTCCATGCAGCGACACCACTGGCTGGAGAAGACGCGGGCCTCGCTCACGCCAACACTGCGCAGGAAATCGCCGGTGCGCCGGGCCTGCCGCCGGCCGGCCTCTGACAGGTTGCGCTGGGTTGCGCAGTCGCCGAGTGTGAAATTCGCCGGGTCGCCCGTACCGGGCGCAAGGGCGTGGCGCATCATCGCGATGTGCCCCGGTTTGGCCAGCTTGGCGGCCAGTTCGTCGCTTGCCGCCGCTGGACCTGCCCGGGCGACCGCAAAGACCAACGCCGCGAGGCCTGCAAACAGCCAGCGGCGCGACGGCAGCAATGGTTCGAAGCACATCCGCCAATCTCCCGCATTTTTGGCTTGAGGTCGCCACGTGTGCTACGCCCACGCGTTCAAGCCGGATCCGCGCGATTTTGCGCACCTCGAGAGACGCCCCAATGCCCGCCGACGCGCCGCACGCCCGCCAACCCGAACTCACCTTGCGCGCGATCCTCACCGGCATGGCGATCGGCGCGGTGCTCACGCCCTGCAACGTCTACAGCGGGCTGAAGATCGGCTGGGCATTCAATATGTCCGTAGCGGCGGGGCTGGTCGCCTATGCACTGTGGAATGTCGCCGGGCGCGCGGCGGGCGGGCGATGCATCGGGCTTCTGGAAAACAACATCAACCAGACATCCGCCTCCTCGGCTGCCTCGATCGTCTCCTCCGGGCTGGCCGCGCCGATCCCCGCGCTGACATTGCTGACCGGACAGGAACTCGCCTGGCAGGCGCTGGCGATCTGGCTGTTCGTGGTCAGCCTGCTCGGCGTTGTCGTCGCGGCGGGCCTGCGCAACCAGATGCTGATGCGCGAAAACCTGAGCTTCCCCTCCGGCGTCGTCACCGCCGAGGCGATGCAGGAAATCCACGCCGGCGGGCGCGAAGCGATGCAGCGTCTTCGCGTGATGATCTATGCCGGCGCGGTCGCCGCCGGGCTGAAGTTCATCAACGACTTCATCGCCGCGATCCCCAAGCTCGCCCCGCCGATCAATATCCCGTTCGCGCGGGTGGCCGAAGGCGCGCGCCAAGGGGAAGGCGTATCATGCAGCAATCTCGGGCTGGCGCTCGACCCATCGCTGCTGATGGTCGGGTTTGGCGCAATCGCGGGGTTACGCGTCGGGCTTTCGGTGCTGCTCGGCGCGGCTGTTGCGTGGGCGGTTCTCGCGCCGGTCGCGCTCAGCCAAGGCTGGGCCAGCGCGGGAGAAAGCGCGGACGCGCCTTGGTTCGGGAGCCTCGTGGAGTGGCTGCTCTGGCCCGGCGCAACGCTGATGACCGTTTCGGCACTCATCTCGGTGGGCATTTCGGTCGTCCGCATGCGGCTGCGCCGCGCGAAAGAGCAACAACCGGCCATGACGATCGCCGAGCAAGGCCGGATCATGCCGCGCGCGGTCGTGGCGGGCTTCCTCGTCGTCCTGCTCTTGTCCGTCTCCGCGCAGACGCAGTATTTCGCCATCACGATCCTGGAAGCCATCGCGGCGATTTTGCTGAGCTATGTGCTGGCCGTCGTCGCCGCGCGCGTTTCGGGCGAAACTGGCATCACCCCGATCGGCGCGCTCGGCAAGGTCACACAGTTCACCTTCGCGCTCATCTCGCCGGGCAATATCGCGGCCAACCTGATGTCGGCAAACGTCACAGGGGGCGCGGCCGGACAGGCGGCTGACATGCTGCACGACCTGCGTACCGGGCAGATCATCGGCGCAACACCGGGCTTTCAGGTGATCGCGCAAGTCTTCGGCGTACTCACCGGAAGTCTTGCCGGGGCGGCGGCCTATCTGCTGTTGATCCCCGATCCGCAGGCGCAATTGCTGACGCCGGAATGGCCCGCGCCCGCCGTGGCGACGTGGAAGGCGGTTGCCGAGGTGTTGATGGGCGGCCTGAGCGCGCTGCCGCCGGGAGCTCCCGCAGCGATGGCGTTGGCCGCTTTGGCTGCCGTCGCCCTGGCGCTGGCCGAGCGGTTCCTGCCGCCCTTTGTGGCGAAATGGGTGCCGAGCGCGCCGGCGATGGGGCTGGCCTTCGTTATCCCGGCCTGGAATTCGATCTCGCTCTTCCTGGGCGCAGTCGCGGGCGCGCTGCTGCTGCGGCTGTTTTCGGATCTGGCGCGGCGCCGGATCATCGTCATCGCGGCGGGGCTGGTGGTCGGCGAAAGCCTGATGGGCGTTGTCTCCGCGCTCTCCACGATTGCAGACTAGGCGAAACGCTGGCTCAGGAGGCTGACATGCTTCACCGGACGATCCACGACACGCACCGGCATTACGCCTGGGACCACGCGATCCCGCCTGTGGCCACCGCAGCGCCGGGCGACACCGTCACCCTCATATGCCGCGATGCCTGGGACGGCGTCATCACGCCTGAAAGCGGCCCGGAGATCCTGCGCACCGACATGAGCGGTCGGGTTAATCCTGTCACGGGACCTGTCTACGTCGAGGGCGCGGAGCCGGGCGACACGCTGGTGGTCACAATGGAGAGCTATCGCCCGTCGGGCTGGGGGTGGACCGCGAACATTCCCGGCTTTGGCCTGCTCACCGAGGATTTCCCGGAGCCGGCGCTGCAGCACTGGCACTATGACCTGACGGGCGGGACGCCACTGATGTTCGGCACGACCGCGCATATCCCGCTTGCGCCCTTCACCGGCACGATCGGCGTCGCGCCCGCGGCGCCCGGTCAGCACCACATCATCCCACCACGGCGCACCGGCGGCAATATGGATGTGCGGGATATGGTTGAGGGCAGCGTGCTTTACCTGCCAGTGGAGGTGGACGGCGCGCTACTCTCGATCGGCGACACCCACGCCGCGCAGGGTGATGGCGAGGTCTGCGGCACCGCGATCGAAACGCCGATAGAGGTAACGGTGCGGCTCGACCTGGAGAAGGGCAACGCGAGCACCTACCCACGCATCATCCGGCCCCACGCCGAAACGGCGCCCCCTGGCCCCGTCGACGTGACGATGGGGATCGGCCCCGACCTGCATCAGGCCGCGCGCGACGCGGTACGCGGCATGATCGACCTGCTCGCAGCCCGTCACGGTCTCGCGCCCGTGGACGCATACATGCTGTGCAGCGTGGCGGGCGGCCTGCGGATTAGCCAGATCGTCGACGCGCCGAACTGGACCGTCAGCTTTCACATGCCGCGCGGCATCTTCGCCGATTAGAAGCGCCGATAGAACGCCAGCGCACCGTAGCCGCCTGTTTCCTCGTCGTAGTTGCCAGCAACGCCGCCGGAGATGGTTACATCGCATCCGCCGCAATGCCAGCGCGCAAATGCTCCGAGCCGGTGCGCGTCGAACTCCCGGTTGCCGAAGACGGACCCCTCCGGGCCGAACGAGATCGCGGCATGAGGATTGAGCCCCAGCTTCACTGCACCGGAATACGCGTCAAGCGTTGTCGCATAGGACGCATCCGCGCTGAGCCAGGCCCACGGCGCAAGATCAAACCAGGTCTCCACCGCCGCCTTTGCGCCGACGTGCTCACCGGCGATAGGGTTCTCAGGGTCAGCCGGGGCGATGACCTGCTCCTCGTAAGCTACGCCGGCGAACAGCTTGGCGGTCATCGCGCCAACGCTGGCCTGCCAGCCGACCAGCGCCTCCGCCTGCAGCACATCGGCGCGCCGGTCGAACTCGATCAGACCAGCCACCGACTCGACGCTCGACCTGTAGGTGTAGTGCCCAACGCCAGCATAAAGGCGAAAGCGCCATCCGTCGTGGTCGCGTCCGCCGGGCGCCAGCGTGAAGCCGCCATAGCTGAACAGCGCGCTGTCCGTGACATCTACGCCAGCGAAGGTGTCAGCACCACCCATCCAGTCGACGGCAGCGAGATCGGGCATGAGTAGCGCAGGGAGATCGAAGGCCCGTGCGGGTGCTGCGGCGAGACATGCTGCAAACCCGATGCCAAATACGACCAGTAGCTTCTCGAACGGGCGCGCGCGTCGGCGCAGCCGCCTGCCCCCCATCGGCCACATGACTTTACGCTTACGCTATACTCTTACCCGCTCACATTTACGCATTTCGTTAACGGACTGTCAAACCAGCACCTCGCATCTGAGCCGACGCATTCGCGCCACAACCTCGGAGCATGATAAAGAGTTTAGAACTTCCGCGCGTGAAAATGGCTTGACGCGCGGGGACCGCAGCCTTTGGTTTGGCGCGGCTTTCTCAGGGCCAGCAAGAACGGGCACGGTAGCGCGTATGCGTTTGATAGGATGGGTGAGGATGCGCCGGGTAGCAGGCGTGATGGCAACGATGGCGCTTGTCGGTGGGCTGTCGGGCTGCGGCTCCGGCCTTGCGGATTTGTCCACCGCCACGGAAGCGGCGGCGCCCACCCAAACTTTCATGGAAGTCGGCGATCCGCCCGTGCGCCTCGCAGTGAACGACGTGGGCGAGGGGCGACCGGTGGTCCTGATCCATGGACTCGGGACAAACAGCTACACCTGGCACGAGGTCGCCCCCGCCCTGGCCGAGCAATACCGCGTCGTCACGATCGACCTCAAAGGCTTCGGCGCATCGGAAAAGCCGCTGGAAGGGCCCTACACCGTCCGCGCCCAGGCTGATCTGGTGCAGGAGGTCATCGACCGTAAGGGACTGCGCGATGCCACGCTTGTAGGCCATTCCTATGGCGGCGGCGTATCGCTGCTGCTCGCACTCGACGACGCGAAGGCACCCCGCCAGCGCATCAGCCGACTGGTGCTGCTCGACAGCATCGCCTATCCGCAGGACACCCCGCTGTTCTTTGATCTGCTTCAGGTGCCGGTCATCGGAGATCTGAGCATGTCCGTTATCCCGGCAGATGTGCAGATCGAGCAGGCCTTGCGACTCGCCTACGAGCAGGAACACGCGATTACGGAGGAGGCGATCGCAAGGTATTCCGCTCCGCTGGCCACGGCGGGCGGCAAACATGCCGTCGTCGAGACAATCCGGCATATCGTGCCGGAGGATATCGAAACCATCGCGCGGCAATATCCCAACGTCACTGCGCCAACGCTGATCGTCTGGTGCGACCGTGACCGGGTCGTGCCCATCGAAATGGGGCGGCGGCTCGCCGCGAACATGCCGAACGCTGCCATGCGGATCGTGCGCGGCTGCGGACACGCGCCGCAGGAGGAGAAGCCCGCCGAAACGCTGGAGGTCATCAAGGCGCACCTGCGCGGCGCCTATGACGCCCAGCTCGGAGTCCAGACGAACTAGCGTGCCGGCTTCTGGCCGAACAGCGTGGCATGCATGATGTCGTAGATCTCGGTGTTGTCCACCACGCCGCGGACCATGTGCGCGTTCAGGCCCGCCCCGCGCACGAGAATGCCACCAGAGACATCGAAATAGCTCGCCCAGGCGATGGCGAAGGGCCAGCGCTTGCCGCGGCGGTCGGGGGCCGACATGAAGGGCGGCGTGCCCGTGCCCGCCTTCCCATCGAGCGGCGCGCCGTTCGGCCCGGATCCCGGCACCACGTCGCCTGGCGCCACGGCGTAGCGCGGATCGGGACCCAGCACCTGCATGCCGCCGGCGTCGCTGTCCGAGGTCATCAAAAGGAGCGTGTCCGGGTTTTCCCGCACGAAGTCGTGCAGCACGCCTACGGCCTCATCAGCACGGCGAAGCGCCTCCAGCGTCCCGCGCGCGTTGTTGGCGTTGGCGAGATTGTCGCTGCCTTCCTCCTCCACGACGAGGAAGAAACCGTCATCGGATCGCGAGAGAACTGCGAGCGCGGCCTCGGCCATCTGCGCGACCGTCGGGGCGCCGGCCACATACGCCCCCTTGCCCTCCCGCGCATTTTCCTGCTCGGCCTGGTCGTTGAAGGTGTGGCCGGAAGCGAACACGCCCAGTAGCTTCTCGACTTCCGACAGATCAAGCGCGGCGAGCTCCGCGGCGTTATAGACGACGGTGTAGCCTGCCGTTTCCGCCTCCTGGATCAGGTTGCGGCCATCGGTGCGCTGGCCCTCGCCATGCGCGCCCTCGACGCCTTCGGGCAGCAGATACTTCTCACCACCGGCCATGATGACCTGCGCCCCGGAGGCAATCACCTGCGCGGCGATATCCTGACGGTTCCCGCGATCCTCCGACGAGGCCAGGAACACGGCCGTGCCCGGCTCCGCGATATGGCCGGTCTGGACGACGCCGACCGCTCGCCCCGCGTCGCGCGCCTGCTCCATCAACGACTGGTCCGCGCCCGAGGCCGCAGTGATCGGTCGGTCGCCGTGCATACCGAAGCTGTCACCCGGCACCTTGACCCCGTAGGCATGCGTGGTGGCGCCGCCATGGGAGGTGCCGGTCAGGGCGTCCTTCATGTGCCCGGTGTAGATCGCCATCGCCGGCAACGCGTCATAGTTCAGCCGGCCGTCCGGTCCGACCTCCCTCATGCGCAGCGCGGTCCAGTGATTCAGACCCGCGCCATCAGGGTGGAAGAAAATGACGTTGCCATGCCGTTGCGCGTGAACGATGTCGAGCGGCGCGATCACGGCGATCAGCAATGCGAGCACCAGACCTTTCATGGCTTTCCCCTTGACTGCCTTCGCGGTGAGGGCGCGAGTGTAGCGAAGATCGCATGACAGTTTAATGTCGCGGCGCGGCGGCGCACACGGTTGACTCGCCAGCACAGCGGGCCGTAAGCCTTGCTGCAACCTCTCCGTGTCAACTGCAGTGTTAGCAAAGGGTTAACGGTCATGACGACGCCTGCGCGCCCGGACATTCGCCCGGCCAATCCGCATTTCTCTTCCGGCCCCTGTGCGAAGCGGCCCGGCTGGTCACCCGAAGTGCTGAGCGGCGCGCTGGTGGGCCGGTCGCACCGCGCAAGTGACGGCAAGGCGCGGCTCAAGGCGGTCATCGAGAAATCGCGAGAGATCCTGCGCATCCCCGCCGACTATCGCGTCGGCGTCATGCCGGGCTCCAACACCGGCGCGTTCGAAGCGGCCATGTGGTCGCTGCTTGGCGCGCGCGGCACGGACATTCTCGCCTGGGAAAGCTTCGGCAAGACCTGGGCGAAAGACGCCGTCGACCAACTCAAGCTGGAGGACGTGAACGTCTACGAAGCGGATTACGGCCAGCTTCCCGACGTGACACAGGTGAGCTTCGACCGCGATGTGGTCTTCACCTGGAACGGTACCACGTCCGGCGTTCGCATTCCCAGTGCCGACTGGATCACCGACAACCGCGAAGGGCTGACGATCTGCGACGCGACCTCAGCCGTCTTCGCGCAGGAACTGGACTGGTCAAAGCTCGATGTCACGACCTGGTCCTGGCAGAAGGTGCTCGGCGGCGAGGCACAGCACGGCATGATTGCGCTCAGCCCGCGCGCTGTGGAGCGGCTGGAAAGCTACACACCACCCTGGCCGGTGCCCAAGCTGTTCCGGCTGACCAAGGCCGGTGCGCTGATTGATGGCATTTTCGAGGGCGCCACGATCAACACCCCTTCGATGCTCTGCGTCGAGGACCATCTGGACGGGCTGGCCTGGGCGGAGCGTATTGGCGGGCTGCCCGCGCTGATCGATCGCGCGAACACGAATCTGGGCGTTATCAAGGACTGGGTGTCGCGCGCCGAGTGGGTCGATTTTCTGGCCGAAGCGCCGAGCGTCCGCTCCAACACCTCGGTCTGCCTGAAGATTGTCGATCCAGAGGTCGCCGACATGGAGGCCGCCAGCCGCGATGCCGTTGCGCGCGACATTGCCGCGCTGCTGGCCGAGGAAGGCGTGGCGTACGACATCTCCTCCCACCGTGACGCGCCGGCCGGCCTGCGCATCTGGACGGGCGCGACGGTCGAGAAAGCCGATCTGGAAGCCCTGACCCCGTGGCTCGACTGGGCCTTCGCAACGGTCAAGCAGCGCCATAAGGAAGCCGCCTGAGGCGTTGCGCCGCGCGCATCCGCGCCTTACCTCACTCACGAGAGGAGGCGGCATGACCGAAGCCGAATTCATGGAGATCGCGCAGCAGACCTGGGAGGCCCTGCCGGAGGAGTTCCGCGCGGCCACCGGCAACCTCGTGACGCAGGTGCAGGACTACGCGGACCGCGAGACTATGGACGCGCTCGGTATTCACCATCCTATGGGCCTGCTCGGGCTTTATCACGGCATCGGCCTGCCCTTCAAAAGCGTGCTGCAGAGCGGTGACGGCCCAGACATGATCTTTCTGTATCGCCTGCCGATCCTGAATTATGCCCACGAGACCGGCGAGCCGATAGACGCCGTGATCCGCCACGTCTACATTCACGAAATCGGCCATCATTTCGGCTTTTCTGACGCCGACATGGAAGCCATCGAACAGGACGCGGACTAAAGCGGTATGCGATCAGATCGGATCGGTACAACCTTCGTCGTTCCGGGCTTGCTTGTGCTCGGGCCTGACCCGAGTAACACGGCAACCCAGGCAACAAATCCAAAAACCTGGATGATTGATGCCAGTGTCCCCCGGGTCGAGCAGGGGGGCAGGCAAGCACGGGCATGACGTAGCACTGGTCGATTGGGAACCTTCTGAAACGACTCGGCTGGGAAAATAGGAAGCATGCGCACATTGCTGGCGATCGCGCTGATTGGCGGGGTGACGGCTGCCGGGCTGGCCGCGACCGCCGCCTTGCGCCACCTTTATGCTGACCCGACGCCGGAGCAGTATCTGGCGTTTATCGAAGGCAAGGGCGAAATCGTTCCCGCTGGCGCCCTTGAGATCGACGGCGCGAGGTTCTCTTGCGGCCATCGCCCTACGGTCGTGGCCGATACGCTGGATGACTACGCAGCTGCCTATTACGGGTTCCTGATCCTGAACGAGAAACGCTTCTCCAAGCTGCCGATGACGCTAAAGCGATATGTCTATGCACATGAATGCGCACATCAGTATGTCGGGCGTGGCGAGCTTGCGGCGGACTGCTATGCCGTGCGCAAGGGCCGCCGCGAGGGCTGGCTTGATGCGCAGGGCGTGGACACCATCTGCGGCTTCATCGGGCAGGCAAAGGCCAGCCCGCGGCATCCGGCCGGGCCGAAGCGCTGCGAATACATCCGCGCCTGCTTCTCGGATTCGCCGGTAGCGAATACCGCCCTGTGATCGCCCCTTGGCCGGGCGCGCAATCTGCGCTAGGTGTGCTGAAACGCAAAAACAACCGAGACAAACGAGCCATGGAAAAGTTCACCACGTTGACCGGCGTGCCGGCGCCGTTGCCGATGATCAACGTCGACACCGACATGATCATCCCCAAGCAGTTCCTTAAGACCATCAAGCGCACCGGGCTGGGCAAGCACCTGTTCCACGAGATGCGCTTTGACGAGAACGGCAACGAGAACCCGGATTTCGTGCTGAACAAGCCGGCTTACCGCAATGCCAAGATCCTGATCGCCGGCGATAATTTCGGCTGCGGCTCCAGCCGGGAGCACGCCCCCTGGGCGCTTCTGGACTTCGGCATCCGCTGCATCATCGCGCCGAGCTTTGCCGACATCTTCTACAACAACTGCTTCAAGAACGGCATCCTGCCGATCCGCCTGCCGCAAGAGGACATCGACAAGCTGCTCGACGACGCTTCGCGCGGGGCGAATGCAACGCTGACTGTCGACCTCGAAAACCAGACCATAACCGGCCCGGACGGCGGCACGATCGCCTTCGACATCGACCCGTTCCGCAAGAAGTGCCTCCTCGAAGGGCTGGACGATATCGGCCTGACGATGGAACGGGCCGACAAGATCGCCGGCTACGAGGAACGCGCGCAAGCCGCCCGCCCGTGGCTGTAGGTCGAGCGGATCGCTCATGGCGCGGCTAGGCAAGCGTCCGGCGCGGCGCTCCAACTGGATGGCGCTCGGCACCCGCGAGCTCGAGGCGGGGCGCCTTCTGCGCGCGCGGCAATTCTTCGAGAAAGCCCACCGCACCGAGCCGCGCAACGCCGCGCCGCTCGTGAAGCTCGCCCGGACGCAGGAGCGCATCGGCGAAATCGACGCGGCGATCGCCAACCTGACGCGCGCGGTCAAGCTCAAGCCCGATGACGACACGGCTACGCGCAGCCTGTCGCGTATCGTGCGCATCTTCGGACTGGATGAATACAGCGACCTTGATCCGGCCGGCCTGAAGGCGGCGCTCGCCGCGCCCAACGTTGACCGTCAGCGGCTGTCGGAAGTCGCCATTGCCTATCTGCGGGATGCCCGCGGGCTCGTGGCGCAGACAGACCCCAGCGCGCTGGTGGTCAAGCGCACAGCGGATGTGCTGGCCGAACCGCTGCTGCACCGCGCGCTCGCCAGCGGTGTCAACAAATCCATCGATGTCGAGTGGCTGCTGACCGGCCTGCGCCGCGCGCTGCTGCTGGACGTGCCGGCTGAGCGTTTCACCGACCGCGATCTCTTCGCCTTCGCGGTTGCACTTGCGCAGCAGTGCCAGCTCAACGATCACGTTTTTCGGACTACGCCCGAGGAAGATGAGCAACTCGCGTCGCTGGAGATCGACTGGCCGGCTGTGAAGGACGGCGACGCCGACGCCGGGCGCCTCCTGTTACTGCACTTGCTGTACGCGCCCGTCCGCGAGGTTGCCGCGCCGCATCTCTCGCCCGCCGACTGCCAGAAAATGCGGCCGAAGGCGCTCGGCGAGATGCTCAAGCCTCTGCTGGAGGCCGAGACCCAGCGCGCGCAGATCGCCGAGAAGATCCCCATGCTCGGCGCAATCGACGACCCCGTCTCGAAAAAGGTCGCCGCGCAATACCAGACAAGCCCGTATCCGCGCTGGACGAGCCTGCATATGCCAGCCCGCGGCCGGGCGAGGCGCACGCTCTCGCGTTTCTTCCCGGACGCGCGGCTCGGCTTCCTGGACGAGCCGTTCGAGGCGCTGATCGCAGGTGCCGGCACGGGACAGCAGGCCATCGCCTCGGCCACGAGTTACGGACCGGCGGCACGCGTCACTGCCATCGACCTCAGCCGGCCCAGCCTGGCCTATGGCCAGTGGATGGCACAGCGCCTGGGCGTTGATAATGTCACCTTCGCACAGGCTGATATTCTGTCGCTACCAGCGGACAGCGGTCCGTATCACATCATCGAAGCGGTCGGCGTTCTGCACCATATGGCCGACCCTTTCGCGGGGTGGCGCGCGCTGCTCGACCGCCTCGCGCCCGGCGGGCTCATGCTGGTCGGGCTCTACAGCAAGGTGTCGCGGGCCAATCTGGGGCCGGTGCGCGAGCATCCCGCCTACCCGGGCCCGGGCTGCACGGATGCCGAGGCGCGGGCCTTCCGCGCGGCGCTGATCGAGGACCGCACGGACGAGACGCTGTTCGATTCCCAGGACTTCTACACGCTCAACGAGTTCCGCGATCTTGTCCTGCACCCGCAGGAAGTCAGCTTCAGTCTTGATGAGATCGCCAGCTTCCTCGATGAGCAGAAGCTGCAGTTCGCGGGCTTCGCGCTGCCCGGGCTTGTCGTGCGGACGTTCCTGCAGACTTTCCCGGATAGCCCGTGGCCTGGCCGGCTGGAAGATTGGGCGGCGTTCGAGCGGGAGAACCCGCGCACCTTTGACGGCATGTACACCTTCTGGTGCGCCCCGGCCGACTGACCCGCGCAAGCCGCTCCAAGGTGAGTCATTGCGAGCGAAGCGGAGCCGAAGGCCGGCGCGCAGCGACGACGCAATCCAGCTTCCGGCTCCAACGCTAGATTGCTTCGGTCCTCCGGGCCTCGCAATGACCACGACGTTCAATTCCGAACGCCTCCCTCCGGCCGTCGGGCGCGGGAAAACGCCATTTCCTGATGGCGCAGATCCTCAGGCGTCCCGACCCAGCAATAGGCCAGGAGGCAGGGTTCGCGGTCGGCGGTGGTAATGCGGTGCATGTGCCCGGGCGGGTTGAAGATCAGCGACCCGGGCGCATAGACGCCAGCGTCGTTCTGCGACACCGCCCCGCTCAAGCAGACGTAGGATTCGGTGATGCCCGTGTGCCGGTGCGTCGGATAAACCGTCCGTGGCGCGAACAACACCAGCCCGACGATCAGGTCCTCCCAGACCACGGGCCCGTTCGGCCCCATGATTTCGGCATAGGCATATTTGTCCGCGAGGCTGCGCGGCATCCGGTCATAACCGTAGCGCCATGACAGGAGCGGCACGATCGCCTCGACCGAACGGATGATGGGCTGCGCCGGCGTCTGATAGCCGCGGCTGAGCGCCCGCGCCAGGAAGCGGCAGACCGGAAGCGTCTCCGGCACATCGACGTGGAACTGGGGGTTACCGTTCAGCGCGCGCCCGATCCGCTCGCGCACATGGCGCTGATGCGTGCGGATGCGGGGACTGCCGCCGGCCGAGCTGGTGCGGTAGTGCTCGTAGACATCGCGCAGCAGGAAAGCCCAGTCGGGCCGCGAATTGAGCCGCTCGTCCGTCACGGCGCATGCTCCGCGCCATTTTCCAGCTGCGTGCGCAGGCGCTCGCGCAGCACATCGATCGGGCGCAGCTCGCCGCCGTCGCGGAAATGCCAGAAGGTCCAGCCGTTGCAGGCCGAGCGGCCCTGCACATGCGCGCCGATCTTGTGGATCGAGCCTTGCGCGCCGGCGCAGGCGAGCGTGCCGTCTGCGCGGACCTGCGCCTTGACCGTCGCACGCGGGTCATAAAGCGCGGTGCCCGGTTGCACCAGACCGCTCTCGACCAGCGCGCCGAAGGGAATGCGCTTTGCCGCGCGCTTCGGCTTGAGCGTGTCCAGGTCTTGCTGAGACAGCGGTTCGACCGCCGCGATCCGCTCGCGCGCCGCCTTCACGTAGTCCGAATCCCGCTCGATCCCGATGAAATGCCGGCCGAGCCGCCGCGCCGCCGCGCCCGTCGTGCCAGTGCCGGCGAACGGGTCGAGCACCACATCGCCCGGCCGCGATGTCCCCAGCAGCACGCGATAGAGCAAGCCTTCAGGCTTCTGCGTCGGGTGCGCCTTGCGCCCGGTGTCGTCCTTCAACCGCTCGGGGCCGGAGCAGATCGGCAGCAGCCAGTCCGACCGCATTTGCAGATCGTCGTTGAAGGCCTTGAGCGAGTCGTAGTTGAAGGTGTAGCGGCTGCGCGGCCCATGCGCGGCCCAGATCAGCGTCTCGTGGGCGTTGGTGAAGCGCCGCCCGCGGAAGTTCGGCATCGGGTTGGTCTTGCGCCAGATCACGTCGTTCAGCAGCCAGAAGCCTTCGTCCTGCAACGCCGCGCCGACACGGAAGATGTTGTGATACGAGCCGATCACCCAGATCGCGCCGTCCGGCTTCAGCACCCGGCGGCAGGCGCGAAGCCAGTCACGCGTGAAGCGGTCATAGGCGGCGAGGTCGTCGAAGCGGTCCCAGTCCTGATGGACGCCGTCCACGCGCGTGTTGTTCGGGCGCAGCAGTTCGCCATCAAGCTGCAGGTTGTAGGGCGGGTCGGCGAAGATCAGATCGACGCTGGCCTCGGGCAGGCGCGCCAGCGCGCGCAGGCAGTCATCGAGGATGATCTGATCGAGGACGCTTTCGAGGCTGTCCCGGCCGTCCGCCGGGCCGGGCGAGGGAGACGAACCACACACACGCATGAACGCACTCGACTTGAACGGGGTACAGACGTTACGAGCTGACCAGCAGCACGGACACCGAAACGCCGCCGCTGCGGCGCTTCGCTGCCCTCATTTTAATCACAAAATCATGCGCGCGTGGGTTAACGATGGGTTAAAAAAGCCTACTCCGCCGCCGCGCGGGCCGGTTCTGCATGCCCCGGAAACTGGCGCTGATACGCCTTGATCATCTGGTTGCGGAACGCCAGCGTCAGCACCACAAACGCCCAGGCCAGCCCGTGGCTGATCAGGATCAGCGGCATCCGGTCGCCGTAATTGACGCTCTGCATCAGCGCGGCGGTGTCCGGCACACGCGCGATCGCCTCGGGGAAGTTGGCCAGCAGATCGGTCCGCAAGTTGTCGAGCAGCGCATAGGTGTCGATCATCGCCTTGCCGTTGATCGCGGAGAAGAAGGTGTAGGCAATCAGCGCGATAAAGCGCTCGATGGCCAGCAGCGGCCGGCGCATGAAGAACAGCAGCCAGAAGATGCCCAGATGCACGCCGATATACATCTGCCACAGGCCGTCAACCTTGTTACTAACCATGACCAGCGTCTGGAAATGCTCGGAAAAATCCATTTGCCCCCCATCACAATTTAAAATGCCTCGATATTGCGTCGAAACGTGCTGAACGGAACAAGTATTGAGCTAATCAAGCTTGCCCCGCCTGCGTCGTTGCCGGGCTCGACCCGGCAACCCAGGCAACAGATCTCGGCAACTCGCGGCAATGGATGCCCGTGTCAAGCACGGGCATGACGTCTTTCCGCTGATCAGACCACGCTTCATAACATCGCCGGAAACACCCGGTCCGGCGGCGCGTGCCCGTCCATGAACGTCTTGATGTTGATGATGACCTTCTCGCCCATGTCGATACGACCTTCGATGGTTGCCGAACCCATATGCGGCAGGGCGACGACGCGGCGGTTGTTCAGCAGGCGCGGGTTGATCGCCGGTTCGTGCTCGAACACATCCAGCCCTGCCCCAGCGATCTCGCCGTTGTCGATCAGCCGGGCTAGTGCGTTTTCGTCGATGACCTCGCCGCGCGACGTGTTGACGATGTACGCGTCCGGTTTGATCAGCTTCAGCCGCCGCGCGGAGAGCAGGTGGTAGGTCGCGGGGGTGTGGGGGCAGTTGACCGAGATGATGTCCATGTGCGCAAGCATCTGGTCGAGGCTTTCCCAATAGGTCGCCTCCAGCTCCTGCTCGATCGGCTCGGGCACCGGACGGCGGTTGTGATAGTGGATCGACAGTCCGAACGCCTTTGCCCGCCGCGCCACGGCGGTGCCGATCCGGCCCATGCCGATGATGCCGAGTCGCTTGCCGTAGATGCGATGGCCCAGCATCCAGGTGGGCGACCAGCCCGGCCAGTCCTGCTGGTTCTTCAGAAGCGTCGCGCCTTCCAGCAGCCGGCGCGGCACGGCCAGGATCAGCGCCATGGTCATGTCGGCGGTGTCCTCGGTCAGCACGCCGGGGGTGTTGGTAATGGTGATACCGCGGTTGCGCGCCGTCTCGATGTCGATATTGTCCACGCCAGTTCCGAAATTGGCGATGAGTTTGAGATTCGGCCCGGCTCTGCTCAGCACCTCCCGGTCGATCTTGTCGGTGACCGTGGGCACCAGCACATCCGCCGTTTCGACCGCCTCGATGAGTTCGGCTTTCGTCATCGGGCGGTCATCCGCGTTCAGGCGAGCATCGAACAACTCGCGCATGCGGACTTCGACCATCTGGGGCAGCTTGCGCGTGACGATGACCAGCGGTTTGGAGGCATTCATGTGGAACTCTCAGGCTCTGCGGCGTTGGGCGTTTCGATGTTCGACGCGGGACCGCGCAAGTCGGTGCCGCGAAAGGAGCATGACGGCTTGTTTATCGCAACTATTATGTGCCGGAAAGACGCGGTGACGCCAGAGCGGCACCAGCCGGGCGATCTTGTCGCGGGCAACCAGGCTGGACCAGGCCGGATGCCCGAAGCACCGAAGGGTGCCGGGGCACGAAAAGGAAATGGCTTGAGGGACGATCTGTGATGGGGCGGCGGCGGAAGAATATCGGCGTGGCACGGTTCGTCATCCTTTGCGCCGTAGCGACCGCGGTTTTGGCGGTCCCGCCGACGGGCGCGCAGATCCAGCGCGAGACGGGCGAAAGCGGCCTGCCGCTGCCGCGCTTTGTCAGCTTGAAGGCGAACAAGGTCAATGTGCGCCGCGGACCGGGCTATGACCACGAGATCGCCTGGGTGTTCCTGCGCGCGGGACTTCCGGTGGAGATCATCGCGGAGTTCGATGCGTGGCGCCAGATCCGCGACAGTGAGGGCGCGGAGGGCTGGGTGCTCGGCTCGCTTCTCAGCGGGCGGCGCACGGCCCTGGTCGCGCCGTGGATCAAGGCGAAGGAGAGCCGGACCTTCCCGCTGCGGGCCGAAGATGACAAGTCCAGCCCGGTCATCTCTCGGGTCGGGCCGCGCGTGCTGGTCAACATCATGTCCTGCGACGGGACCTGGTGCGAGGTTGTCACGCGCGACATTCGCGGCTGGATCAAGCAGGATAGCCTTTGGGGCGTTTATCCGCGCGAGACCATCGACTAAGCGCGAGGAAGGGCTAAGCGAATGGACAAGGTCATGCTCATCACCGGCGCCAGCAAGGGGATTGGCGCCGCCACCGCCCGCATCGCCGTCCAGCGCGGCTGGACCGTGTGCGTGAATTACCGCTCGGACGAGTTCGCTGCACGCCGTATCGTCGAGGAGATTTCCGCGAACGGCGGACGCGCTTTCATCGCGCAGGGCGATGTGTCGCGGGAAGAGGATGTGCTGCGCGTGTTCGAAACGGTTGACCGCGAATACGGGCGGCTGGACGGGCTGGTCAACAATGCCGGAATTCTGGAGCAGCAGACACGTCTGGATCAGATGTCGGCCGACCGGTTCGCCCGCGTGTTCGCCACGAATATCACCGGCGCGTTCCTCTGTGCGCGCGAGGCGGTGCGGCGGATGTCCACCGCCCACGGCGGGCAAGGCGGAACCATCGTCAATGTGTCGTCGGCCGCCTCCCGGATTGGCTCCCCGTGGGAGTATATCGATTACGCCGCATCGAAGGGGGCGCTCGACACGCTGACGCTTGGGCTCTCAAAGGAGGTCGCCGCAGAAGGCGTGCGTGTCAACGCGGTGCGACCCGGCTTGATCTACACTGACATCCACGCAGCAGGCGGAGAGCCCGGGCGCGTGGACCGGCTGGGCGCGACTGTTCCCATAGGCCGGGGCGGCACCGCAGAAGAAGTGGCGCTCTCCATCATGTGGCTTATGTCTGAAGACGCGAGCTACTGCACCGGCTCACTGTTGGACGTGGCGGGTGGGCGTTAGCCCTGCCCCCTACTCGTCCTTGCTGTCCACGAGGCGAATCAGCACGTCGACACGGGACACGCGCTTGCCTGCAGGGACCTCCGGCAACTGGCCGATGCTGATCTGCTCGTCGATGTCGATCAGCTCACCGTTGTTCTCGATATAGAAGTGGTAATGGTCCGAGGTGTTCGTGTCGAAATAGGTCTTAGACCCCTCAATGGCCACCTCGCGCAGCAGGCCGGCCCCGGTGAATTGATGAAGGGTGTTGTAAACCGTCGCAAGAGAGACCCGCACGCCTGCGCGCTCGGCCTCCGCGTGAAGCTCCTCGGCGGTCACATGCCGATCACCCGAGCCGAACAGAAGCCCGCCAAGCGCAATACGCTGACGGGTCGGCCGAAGGCCGGCAGCAGAGAGTTTCTGATGTACGTCGCAAATTTTGGCCGGGGCGCTCATTTGTCCTCAGCAGACAGCGTTTCACTCTTGTCAAACCGCACAAATCGTTAGCATACAGTATAATCATCAGCCTGGGCCATAGCAAGTATGGCCTTGCGCCTGCGGCGATGCGCGCATGCGGGTTTTTTTTCGCTGTTCGGGTGTGATAGAACCGATTGAAACGCCATCTGAGCGGCAATGTTAGAAGGATACCGGACGAAAGAGGACAACGGTTGCTGAAAAACAAGCAAGATCAGCCGGATACGGTCACCCGCAGGGACAGTTACAGCTTTGAGGACCTGCTGGCCTGCGCCCGCGGCGAACTGTTCGGTCCCGGGAATCCACAGTTGCCCCTGCCGCCGATGCTCATGTTTGACCGCATCACACGGATTTCCGAAACCGGCGGCGAGCATGGCAAGGGTGAGGTCGTCGCCGAGCTGGATGTCAAGCCGGGGCTATGGTTCTTCGACTGCCACTTCAAGGGCGATCCGGTCATGCCGGGCTGCCTCGGACTTGACGCAATGTGGCAGCTGCTGGGCTTCTTCCTTGGCTGGGTCGGCGGTCAGGGCAAGGGCCGCGCGTTGAGCGTGGGCGAGGTGAAGTTTTCCGGCATGGTCGTTCCGTCCGTGCAAAAGGTAGAGTATATCGTCAACCTCAAGCGCACGATGATGCGCAAACTGACGCTCGGCATCGCTGACGGTGTTCTCAAGGCCGATGGCGAACCGATCTACAGCGCCCGCGATTTGCGCGTCGGCCTGTTCGAACCCGAGCCGGCAAAGGGCTGATCCCGCCGCCCACACGCTGCACGCCACATCCGAGCACTGCAACGAGAAACGGTCGACACGACACACAAAGGGTTCCGGCAATCATGAGACGCGTTGTCGTCACGGGGATGGGGATCGTCTCCTCGATCGGAAGCAATCCGGAGGAGGTCCTGCAGTCCCTGCGCGAAGGCCGCTCGGGCATCGTGCGCGCCGAGGAGTATGCCGAGCTGGGGTTCCGCTCTCAGGTCCACGGAGCGCCGACCCTCGACTGGCAGGAGGCGCTCGACCGCAAGACGCGGCGCTTCATGGGCGCGGGGTCCGCGTGGAACTATATCGCCATGCAGCAGGCGATCGCTGACTCCGGACTGGAGGAGAGCGAGATCTCGCATGAGCGCACGGGCCTGGTAATGGGCTCTGGTGGACCATCAACCGAGGCGATCGTGCGCGCGGCCGACACAGCCCGCGACAAGGGACCGAAAAAGGTCGGGCCGTTCGAGGTCCCCAAGGCGATGTCCAGCACCGCCTCAGCCACCCTGGCAACGCCTTTCCAGATCCGCGGCATCAATTATTCGATCTCGTCGGCCTGCTCGACTTCGGCCCATTGCATCGGCAACGCGGCCGAAATGATCCAGTGGGGCAAGCAGGACGTGATGTTCGCCGGGGGCAGCGAGGAGCTGCACTGGACGCTGACCGTGCTGTTCGACGGCATGAACGCCCTCTCCTCCCGTTTCAACGAAACACCGGAGACCGCCAGTCGCGCCTATGACGTCAACCGCGACGGCTTCGTAATTGCCGGCGGCGCGGGCGTCGTCGTCCTCGAAGAGCTGGAACGGGCCAAGGCGCGGGGTGCCAAGATCTACGGCGAACTCGTCGGGTACGGTGCCAATTCCGACGGGTTCGATATGGTTCAACCCTCCGGTGAAGGGGCGGTGCGCTGCATGCGCCTGGCGATGGATGGGCTCGACTGCGAAATCGACTACATCAACCCGCACGCCACCTCCACGCCCATCGGCGATCTGCGCGAACTGGATGCGCTGCGCGAGGTCTTCGGCGACAAGTGCCCGCCGCTGTCGGCGACCAAATCGCTGACCGGGCACAGCCTCGGCGCAGCCGGCGTGCACGAGGCGATCTATTCGCTGCTGATGATGAACAACGGCTTCATCTGCCCCTCAGCGCATATCGAGGAGCAGGACCCGGAGACGACCGACATGCCGATCGTGCGCGAGCGGCAGGATGACGTCGAGCTGAATTGCGTGATGTCCAACAGTTTCGGCTTTGGCGGCACGAACGCGTGCCTTGTTTTCAAACGACACCAAAGTTGATGGCTTGCGGGCTTTTTATTTATTGAATTCGGTTCTAAGACAGCCGCACGCCATGGTGTCCGCAAGTGGACGGCGGAGACCACGGCGCCGACAAAGCGTGCTCCGGTTCGGGGCTGAAACACCCTTGCCGGCGGATGCGACAACAACAAGAGCGTGAAACCGTAATCCGCTTCAAATCGAACGGGTTGCGCTCCGGAGCCAGCCACGCGCAGGTGAGACAATGACGGGGACTGACATAACCAAACCCGGGCCGCTGATGGCGGGAAAGCGGGGCCTGATCATGGGCGTTGCCAACGAACGGTCGATCGCTTACGGCATCGCGCGCGTGCTCGCGGGCCAGGGTGCTGAGCTGGCCTTCACCTATCAGGGCGAAGCGTTCGGCCGCCGCGCCGTGCCGCTGGCCGAATCGCTGGGCGCCAAGATCATCCTGCCCTGCGACGTCATGGACATCTCCTCGGTCGACCAGGTTTTTGAGAGGCTGAAAGAGGAATGGGGCACGATGGACTTCGTGGTCCATGCCCTTGCCTTTTCCGACCGGAGCGAGCTGAAGGGCCGCTACGCCGACACCAGCCGGGAGAATTTCATCAACTCGATGGTGATCTCCTGCTTTTCCTTCACCGAGGTCGCCAAGCGCGCCTCCGACCTGATGCCGAATGGCGGCTCGATGCTTACTCTCACCTATGCCGGATCGACCCGCGTCGTCCCACGGTATAACGTGATGGGCGTCGCCAAGGCCGCCCTGGAAGCCTCCGTGCGGTATCTTGCCGCCGACATGGGCGTCCAGAACGTGCGGGTGAACGCGCTGTCCGCCGGGCCGATGCGCACGCTGGCCGGTGCCGGCATCTCCGATGCGCGGGTGTTGTTCAACTATCAGAAGATGCATTCGCCGCTGGGCCGCACCCCGACGCTGGACGAGGTCGGCGGCGCCGCGCTGTACCTGCTGTCCGACCTCTCGACCGCGGTGACAGGCGAAGTGCACTTCGTCGATTCCGGCTACAACATCATCTCCATGCCGGAGCCGGAACGCATTCAGGAAACCGGCGAAGGCACCGCGCCAGAGAACGGCAATTCCAATGGTGAGCGAAGCAAGCCGACCCGCGCTGCCGAGTGAGACGGCCGCTGTGGCGCCATGGCAGCCGCAGCTCATCACGGCTGAGAAGAGCGCCATTTGCGCCAGCATCATCGCCGAACTGCCGGAATGGTTCGCTCGCCCGGAAGCCAACCGGCTCTACGCCAAAACGGCCGCTGATCTTGACATGATCGGCTGTTGCGCAGGCGGTGAGGTCGCCGGCTTTGTCAGCCTGAACCAGCATTTCGATACGACGGCGGAGATCTACCTGCTCGCGGCACGGCCGCGCTGGCATGGCACGGGACTCGGGCGCGCGCTTGTCGGAGCAGCGGAAGCCTGGGCGCGGGCGCGGCGGCTGCGTTTTCTAACGGTCAAGACGCTTGGGCCGTCTCACCCCGACCCGGCCTATGACGCCTCGCGCCGCTTCTACCGGGCGATGGGCTTTCAACCGATCGAGGAAATTCAGGATATCTGGCCGGGCAACCCCTGCCTGCTGCTGCTCAAGACGCTGGACTGATCACGCCGCCTGCGCGTGAACGCTCAGGTCGCGGATCGTCGGGTTATCACCATTGAGGGGGTTTGCCGGATCCCACGGAATGCGCATCGTCTCGAACCGCGTGCCGAGCGCATCGACGATCAAGAGCTTGCCCGCCATCGATTCGCCGATGCCGATCAATTCCTTCAGCACCTCCATCGCCTGGAGCGTACCGAGCACACCCGCGAGCGCGCCAAGAATCCCCGCCTCCTCGCAGGAGCGCACGGTTCCGGGCGCTGGCGGCTCCGGGAACAGGCAGCGATAGCTGGGCCGCGGGTTGCCGTCCGCGTCGGTTTCGTAGGCGCGGAACGTCGAGAGATAGCCATCGAACTGTCCCAGCGCGGCGAAGACCAGCGGCACACGCGCGAAATAGCACGCGTCGTTGACGAGATAGCGCGTGGCGAAGTTGTCCGAGCCGTCGGCAACGATATCGTAGTTGCCGATGATCTCCAGGGCGTTGTCGGCTGTCAGCCGTTCGGGGATTTCATCGACGGTCACATGCGGGTTGAGCGCGCGGATGCGCTGGGCCGCGCTCGTCGTTTTGAGCGCGCCAACGTGATCGCTGTCATGGATCACCTGGCGTTGCAGATTGCTCAGGGAAACGCGGTCGTTGTCGACGACGCCGAGCCGGCCGACGCCCGCCGCCGCCAGATAGGGCAGCACCGCCGAGCCGAGACCACCCGCCCCGATCACCAGCACGCTGGCGGCCTTCAGCTTCTGCTGCCCCGCGCCGCCAACCTGGTGCAGCACCAGATGCCGCTTGTAGCGTTCGATTTCTTCAGGCGTAAAGCTCAAACCATGCCCCGATCTTCGCGGCGCCTCAGCGCCATTTCAGTGTCGGAACATAGTGTTGCGCGCTCACCGGCGAAAGGCAAGATGGCCGGTCACTCGGCTGCCTGCGCCTGCGGTACCCTTGAGACGCGCGCCGCGCAGAACTTGAACTCCGGGATCTTGCCAAACGGATCAAGTTGCGGGTTGGTCAGAACATTGGCCGGCGCCTCGCCGTAGCAGAACGGAATGAAAACCATCCCTGCCGAAACGTCCCGGTCCGCGCGCAGCGTCAGGTCGATCGCGCCGCGACGGGTCTCCACGCGGATCGACTCACCTGCCGTCGCCCCCAGACGCTCAATATCGCGCGGATGCATACACGCTACCGGCTCCGGCTCCAGATCGTTCAGCGTGCCCGCGCGGCGGGTCATCGCCCCGGTGTGCCAGTGCTCCAGCAGCCGGCCAGTGGTCAGAACCATCGGGTAGTCGGCATCAGGCAACTCGTCCGGCGGCAGCAGATCTGCGGGAACGATGCGCCCACGTCCGTCCTTCGTCGGGAAGCCTTCACCGAACAGGATTTCGCGGCCCGGCTCATCCTCGTCATCTGCCGGATAAGTGACGGAGCCTTCCCGCTCGATGCGCGACCACGGGATGTTGGCGAGCGAGGGCATCAGCGCGCGCATCTCCTCGTAGACCTCTGGCACGCCGGAATACCGCCAGTCCAGCCCGATGCGCCGGGCGATCTCGCAGATCAACTCCCAGTCCTGCCGCGCCTCGCCCGGCGGCGAGACGGCCGGGCGGCCGAGCTGCACCTGCCGGTTGGTGTTGGTGTAGGTGCCCAGCTTCTCGGCATGCGCGGAGGCCGGCAACACCACGTCCGCGTGCCAGGCGGTCTCGGTCAGAAAGATGTCCTGCACCACCAGATGATCCAACTTCGCGAGCGCGGCGCGGGCGTGCGTCTGGTCCGGGTCGGACATCGCGGGGTTCTCGCCCAGGATGTACATGCCGCGGATTTCGCCCTCATGGATGGCGTCCATGATCTCCACGACCGTGAGACCGCGGTTCGGGTCGAGCGGCTGGCCCCATGCATCCTCGTACCGGCGGCGGACATCCGGGTCTTCGACGGACTGGTAATCCGGGAACACCATGGGGATCAGCCCGGCATCCGACGCGCCCTGCACGTTGTTTTGCCCGCGCAGCGGGTGCAGCCCCGTGCCGGGCCGCCCGACATGGCCGGTTGTCAGCGCAAGCGCGATCAGGCAGCGGGAGTTGTCGGTGCCATGGACGTGCTGGGAGATTCCCATGCCCCAGAATATGATGGCCCGCTCCGCGTTCGCGTAAGTGCGCGCGATCTCGCGGATATAGTCAGCCTCGACACCGCAGACCGGCGCCATGGCCTCCGGGGAAAACTCAGCGACTTTCTCCTTCAGCGCCTCGAAGCCGCTGGCATGGGCCTGGACATACTGCTCGTCATAGAGCTTTTCTTCGATGATGACGTGCAGCATCGCATTGAGCAGCGCCACATCCGTGCCCGGCTTGAAGCGCACCGGATGGCTGGCGTGGCGCATCAACTCCTGCCCGCGCGGGTCGATGACGATGACCTTCGCGCCGCGCTTGGCCGCCTGCTTGAGGTAAGTCGCCGCGACGGGGTGGTTCTGCTCTGGCCGCGCGCCGATGACGATGAAGCAGTCGGCATCCTCCACGGCGGTGAACGGCGCGGTCACGCCACCCGAGCCGATACCCTCGATCAGCGCCGCTACGGAGGATGCATGGCAAAGCCGCGTGCAGTGATCGACATTGTTCGTGCCGAAGCCCTGCCGGACGAGCTTCTGGAACAGATAGGCTTCCTCATTGGAGCCTTTCGCCGAGCCGAAGCCCGCCAGCGCGCCGCCGCCATGCGTGTCGCGGATGTCGCGCAGGCCGCCAGCCGCGCGCCCCAGCGCCTCTTCCCAGGTCGCCTCTCGGAACACCTCCCATGGATTGCGGGGGTCGACCTGGATGTCACCGCGCTTGGGTGAATCCTCGCGGCGGACCAGCGGCGTGGTCAGGCGCTCCGGGTGGCGGATATAGTCGAAGCCGAAACGTCCCTTGACGCACAGGCGGTTCTCGTTCGCCGGACCTTCGCGGCCATCGACCTGCACGATCTTGTTATCCTTGACGCTGACCTTGGTCTGGCAGCCGACGCCGCAATACGGGCAGACCGAGTCGACCGTCTTGTCCGGCCAGACCGTGCGTGTTTGCGCCTGTTCGTCCATCAGCGATTTCTCGTAGAGCGCGCCCGTGGGGCAGGCCTGCACGCATTCGCCGCAAGCCACGCAGGTCGAGTTGCCCATGGGGTCGTCGAAATCGAACACCGGCTTGGCCTCGTGTCCGCGTAGCGCCATGCCGATCACGTCGTTGACCTGGACCTCGCGGCAGGCGCGCACGCATAGATTGCACTGGATGCAGGCATCGAGATTCACCGCGATCGCGGCATGGGACGGATCTGGCGTGAACCTCTCGCGCGCGGGCAGGCGGCTGCCTTCGACGCCGAGCTCGTGCGCCCATTTCCAGAATTTCGAATCCGGGTCGGGATGGCGAACCTGCGGCGGCTGGTCGGCGGCGAGAAGCTCGAACACCATCTTGCGCGCCTTCGCGGCGCGCTCGCTGGCCGTCTTGACGTTCATGCCGTCCTTGGGCTTGCGGATGCACGACGCGGCCAGCGTGCGCTCGCCCTCCACCTCGACCATGCAGGCGCGGCAGTTGCCGTCGGCGCGGTAGCCCGGCGCGTCGAGCCAGCACAGATGCGGGATTTCCACGCCGGCGCGCTTGGCGGCCTGCCAGATCGTTTCGCCGGCCTCGGCCGTGACCTCGCGGCCATCGAGCGTGAAGCGAATCTCCTCAGTCATGCATGACCCTCTCGGCGATGAAGCGGTGGGCCTGAGGCTCCATCAGATCCTCGCGGAACCATTTGAGCAGGTGGTTGACCGGGTTGGGCGCGGCTTGCCCCAGCCCGCAGATCGAGGCGTCGCGCATCACCTCTTCCAGATCCGCGATGGCGTCCTCGTCGAGCGGCGCCTGCTGCAACAGCTTGACCATCTTCTCGGTGCCCGCCCGGCAGGGCGTGCATTGCCCGCAGCTTTCATCCGCAAAGAAATGCATCAGGTTGAGCACCGCGTCCTTCACGTTGTCCTGCTGCGACAGAACGATTACCGCGTGTGAGCCGATGAAGCCGCCGTGCTCGTTAAGCGCGCCGCCGAAATCGAGCGGCAGTTCGGCCAGCGACGCTGGGAAGATGCCGCCCGATGCGCCGCCCGGCAGATAGGCTTTCAGCATATGCCCGTCGGCCATGCCGCCGCAGTAGTCGTCGACCAGCTCGCGCAGGGTGATGCCCGCCGGCGCCAGCTTCACGCCCGGCTCGCGCACCCGGCCCGAGACCGAATAAGAGCGCAACCCCTTGTGGCCGTGCTTGCCCTGCTCTTCAAACCACTGCGCGCCGCGCTCGATGATGTCGCGCAGCCACCAGAGCGTCTCAACATTGTGGTTGAGCGTCGGACGGCCGAACAGCCCGACTTCGGCGATGTAGGGCGGGCGGTGACGCGGCAGGCCGCGCTTGCCCTCAATGCTTTCGAGCATCGCGGATTCTTCGCCGCAGATGTAAGCGCCCGCGCCGCGGCGCAGCTCGATGGGGCAGTCCGCTGTCAGCCCCGCGGCGTCCAGCGCGGCGATCTCGCGGCGCAGGATTTCCAGCACGGCCGGATATTCGTCGCGCATGTAGAGGTAGATGCGCTCCGCGCCCACGGCCCAGGCGGCGATCAGCGCGCCCTCGAACATCCGGTGCGGGTCGCGCTCCAGATGATAGCGATCCTTGAAGGTGCCCGGCTCGCCCTCGTCGCCGTTGATGGTCATCAGCCGTGGGCCTAGAAAGCCGCGCACGATGCTCCATTTGCGTCCGGCCGGAAAGCCCGCGCCGCCCAGGCCCGCAAGGCCGGCGTCCGACAGTTCAGCAATGATGTCATCGACATTTCGCTGTCCCGAGCGGCATTCTTCCAGCAGCCGATAACCGCCCTCGGCGCGGTAGGCGTCGAAGTCCTTGTAGTGCGGGATCGCGGGCACTGACACGTCGCCGGAGGCGAGGGCCAGCAGCCCCTCGGCCGTTGCGTTGCCGACCTCGACATTGCCGCAGCGCGCAGCCGGCGCCTGAGCGCAACGGCCCATGCACGGCGCACGCAGCACGCGAACGCGGCCAGGATCGCAGCCCTGCTCCAGCGTCTCGATCAAATTCTCCGCGCCGGCCATCGCGCAGGAAAGCGTGTCGCAGACGCGAATGGTAACGGGGGGCGGCGCAGCCTGGCCCTCCTTGACGAGATCGAAGTGGTGGTAGAACGAAGCGACTTCCCAGACTTCAGCCTGCGACAGCCGCATCAGGTGGGCAAGCGCGCGCAGGTGCCGCTCATGCAGGCAGTCGAAGCGATCCTGCAGCACGTGGAGATGCTCGATCAGCAGGTCGCGCTGCTCGATGGGCCGTCCTTCGAGCGCCGTGGACACCTCCGCGACCGCGCCATCCTCGACCGGCCGGCCCTTCGGAAAACCCGCGCGTTTCAGATCGATAACCGTCACGTCGCTCAAGCCTCCTGCTCGGGCCTGGCAGACAGCCCGCCATTCGCCGCATTCTTGGCGACGAGGCTATGCAGACGGGGTCAGTGACGCTCGTCCAAATCCGCCATCGCGCGTCGCGCAGGGTCATATCGATCCGGGCGCGGTCACAACAGCGTGTGCAGCAGATAAAGCCCGGTCGCCACAAGCAGCGCCCATATCATTCTGACGAAAACGCGCTGATTGATGAAGCCGAAAATGAGTTGTCCGCCTGCGACGCCCAGAAGGGTCAGCGGCAGGCAGACGAGCGCTGCCGCGCCGACGCCATCGGCAACCCCGCTTCCGGCCACCTGGAAGGCCAGGCTGCCGCCGTAAGCAAAAAGGAAGAAGGTAAGCGTCGTCGCGCGCGCGACCTTCTTGCTGAACTGGCCGCCTGAGAAATAGAGCATGAGCGGCGGACCGGGCACACCGATGCTCGTCGTCAGCAGACCAGAGGCCGCTCCGATGCCATAGTCGCGGCCGGCCGAGCGAGCGAACCGGAACCTCAGCGCCAGCAACAGTGCCAGCCCGAGCGCGAGCGCGGCCACGATGCCCTTGAGCAGAACTACATTGCCAGACACGAAAATCGCCAGCCCGAGCGGCGCCCCGACGAGCGTTCCGATCACCATGCGCCGAAGCAGGGCCGCATCCGCCTCGCGCGCGGCGCGCGGCAGCATGATGACCGAGACCACCAGCCCGAGGATGATGTTGAGCTGAATGGCCGTCTGCGGCGCATACACCAGAAGCAGCAGCGGCGCGGCGATCAGCGAAAAGCCGAAGCCGGTCGCGGTCTGTAGCAGTGCGGCGAGAAAGGCGATCGCGGGGCCCCACCCCATCAAATCAGCGAAGCCAATGATTTCCGTCATTTTTTGTTTGGCCTAACCGTTATTTTTATTTCCAGCGTCGCGATTTTTTGCTGAGATGCCGCTTCTGAGACCGTTTAACCGGGATAAAATCCGGTATATTGGGCACTCAACCTTACGAAAACAGTTTCATTCATGGGGAGGATTCATGAGCAAACCTGGGCGGCATTTCCTGCATATCCCGGGCCCGACCAACGTGCCGGACCGCGTCCTGCGCGCCATGGACCGGGCCCTGATTGATCACCGTGGCCCGGAATTCGCACAACTCACCCTGCGGCTGCTTCCGCGGCTGCAAAAGCTGTTCAAATGCTCCGGCCCGGTGGTGATCTATCCGGCGTCGGGGACTGGCGCCTGGGAAGCAGCCCTTGTCAACACGCTGTCACCCGGGGACAAGGTGCTAATGGCTGACATAGGCCATTTCGCGTCGCTCTGGAAAGACATGGCCGATCGCCTGGGGCTTGAAGCCGAGTTCCTGCCAAGCGACTGGCGCCGTGCGGCGGACCCTGAAGCTATCCGCGACCGCCTCGCCGCTGATACCGGCCACGAGATCAAGGCCGTGTGTGTCGTCCACAACGAGACCTCCACCGGCTGTGCCGCCCGCCTGCCCGAGATTCGCAGGGCAATCGATGATGTCGGGCATCCCGCGCTGTTCATGGTCGACACGATCTCCTCGCTCGGCTCCATGGACTATCGCCATGACGAGTGGAAGGTCGATGTCAGCGTCGGCGGCTCCCAGAAAGGCATGATGCTGCCGCCTGGTATGAGCTTCAACGCCATAAGCCAGAAGGCGCTCGACGCGTCGAAAACGGCCAGATTGCCTAAGTGCTACTGGGAATGGAACGACATGTTGTCGGCCAACCAGAACGGCTTCTTCCCTTACACGCCGGCGACAAACCTGTTCTACGCGCTGGACGAGGCGCTGACCATCATTGAGGAGCAGGGGCTGGACAACATCATCGCCCGGCATGAACGGCACGCCGAGGCCACCCGACGGGCCGTCCACGCTTGGGGGCTGGAACTGGTCTGCGCCGACCCGCGCGAGTACTCCAGTTCACTGACCTCTATCTTCGTGCCGGAGGGCTACAGCGCCAATGCCCTGCGTGCGCAGATCCTGGAAAACTTCGATCTATCGCTTGGCACCGGCCTGGCGCGGCTTGCCGACAGGGTCTTCCGCATCGGCCATCTCGGCGATCTGAACGACCTGACGCTCATCGGCGCGATCAGCGGGGTCGAGATGGGCCTCAAGATCGCAGGCATCCCGCACAATGCGGGCGGCACCCAAGCGGCGATGGATTTCCTGGCCGGAGCGGAGCAAGCTGAAGAAACAGCTCCGCAGCAGGCCGCGATGGCGTAATCGAAAGGCTCATGACGGCGATATCAGCAACAGAATCGCCGTCATGGTACCCACCGAGAGCGCGGTGCCGAGCGCCACAGCGCCGGATGTCGAGTTGATGACCCGCCCATACTGCTTCGCGAGAATAAAGGCGTTCACGCCGGTGGGGCACGCAGCGAACAGAACGGCCACGCCCGCCCAGAGCGGATCGAGCGGCACCACCCGAAACGCCAGCACCCAGACCAGCAGCGGAAACAGCACCAGCTTGAGCAACAACAGCGCCGTGAGTGTCGGCACCTGCCCGCGGATGGAGAAATCCCGCAGGCTGAGCCCCAGCGCAAACAGGGCGCATGGCACGCCCGCCTGCGCCAGCAGATCAAACATGGCGCGCGGCGCCATGCCCAGCCCGATGCCGGTCTGCCGCCAGAGCGTGCCGGCCAGGATGGCGAGGATGATCGGGTTCGTGAGCAGGTTGACGGCCAGCTCGCGCAGCAGAGTGCGGGTCGTCGTGCGGCCATGCTCGGATACGGTCTCGACGTGCAGCGTCGCCGCCAGCCACAAAAGTGCGGTGTGGATCGAGGTGATCACCGCCACTGGCGTCGCCGCTTCCGGGCCGTAGGTCGCCAGCACGATAGGAATGCCGAGTAGCACGATGTTGCCAAAGCAGGCGCTCATGCCAACCATCGGCTGGTCTTCCTTCGGCCGGCGCAACAGGAAGTGCGTCACCAGCGCGGAGAGCAGCCAGATCGCCACCAGCGCGCCGAAATAGACGCCCCAAAGACGCAGCGTCTCACCGCCCGGCGGGCGCGCATCGACCATCGTGCGGAACAGGAGCGCGGGGATCCCCACGCGCAGCACGAACTCCATCAGCCCGGTCTCGGCCGTGCGCGACATCAGGCCGCTTCGCGCGAAGGCAAAGCCGGCGAGAATCACGAGGAACACCGGCGCGATAGTGCTGATGATCGTCGTCATGGGCGGGGCGGCAGGCTGACCTGGCGGGCGTCGGGCGCGGATCCTGCGGCTGCGGCAAACAACGCCTTAAAGGCGGCGCGGCTCACTTCCGCCAGGGCGAGGCGCCTCGGCGGCGACGCGGCGGCTCGTCATCGTCGCGCTCATCCTCGTCGCGGCGCTCGCGCTCATCGTCCACCGGCTCGTATTCGACATCGATGATTGTTTCCTGACCGCGCCCGCGCCGCTCCTCGTCGCGTTCGCGGCGGCCATGCGGCGGCTCGCCTTCAGGCCCGGCGCCCGCAACGAACACATTGCCCGAGCGCACCATGTGCAGGAAGATGCGCCGTGCCAGCGCCCGCCGGAAGGGGGGTACGAACAGGAGGAAGCCCACCGCATCCGTGAAAAACCCCGGCGTGAGCAGCAATGCGCCGGCAACCAGCAGGCTGATACCGTCGATCACCGGGTCGACCGGTAGCTCCCCTGCCCTCAGCGCCATCTGGGTGCGCCGTATCACCGCGCTGCCCTGCAGACGCAGAAGAATCGACCCGACGAGTGCCGTGACGATGACGATCAGGATGGTGGGCCCAACGCCAATGAATCCGCCGATCTCGATGAACAGCACGATCTCCAGGATCGGCGTGGCGACGAAGATCAGGAAGAAAATCAGAAACATGGGGCCCGCATGTTGCGCTGGCAGTGCGACCGACATCACCTGCCGCGATTATTGGTGGTTGGCTTCAAACCCGCGATGCCGTAAAATGCGGGGCAACAGTGGATGAGCTGTCATCCTTCCTTCCCCGCGAGGTCTGGCGCACGGCGTGATCGAAGCCTATATCAATCGCGTACCTCACGGAAGTGCGGATAGCGCAATCCCGAATCAAAGCGTCGCGACAACATGAGCGGAACAATCGACCTCAGCACCATCATATTTCTGGTCATCGCTGTCCTGATCTTCCTGAGATTGCGAAGCGTTCTCGGCAAGCGAACCGGAAACGAAAAACCTCCTTACGACCCTTATTCCGCTCAGCAGGCCGGTGGCGCGGCGCGTGACAAGGTCGTGCCGCTGCCGGGCACGGAGCAGCAGCAGGGCGGCCATCGGGAAAGCGCCAGCGAGGATCAGCTTCAGGAAATGGTGCGCGACTATGCTCCCAAGGGCAGCCCGCTGGCAGAGAAGCTTGCCGCGATCATGCGCGCCGACCGCAGCTTTGACCTCCGCCACTTCATCGAGGGCGCCAACACCGCGTATGAGATGGTCGTGACCGCCTTTGCTGCGGGCAACACCGCGACGTTGAAGGAACTGCTCAGTCCAGAAGTCTATCAGAGCTTTGTCTCCGCTATCGAAGAGCGCGAGCGCGCAGGGGAGACCGTCGATTTCAAGTTCGTCGGCATCGACAAGACCGAGATTGCTGACGCGAACCTGGTCAACGGCGAGGCGCAGATTACGGTGAAATTCGTCAGCGAATTCATCACTGTCACCCGCGACAAGGAAGGCCGCATCATCGAGGGCGACCCGAAGGAGATTCAGGAAGTTACCGATCACTGGACCTTCTCGCGCGACGTGGGCGCGTCCGATCCGAACTGGGTACTGATCGCCACGGAGACCGAGAGCTAAAGGGCGCGCGCCAGAGCATCGGCCATTTCAGGCGTTTGGGATCATGTCGGCGGCGTGGTACTTTACCCAGGCTTTCCTGTTCACGCTGTTTGTGTTTCTGACCGTGGAACTCTGGCACTGGCAGTTCCCCGATACCGACGGGGACAAGCTCCCGCTTCAGCTTGATCGGGTGAGCTTCGCAGACATCCCCGGCTGGGCCGAGGATGACCACGCCAAGGCGTTTGCCGCGTTCCGGCGCTCCTGTCCGTGGTCGGTCCGCATTGCCAAGCGGCATGATACGGAGCAACGCCAGGCGCTGGCCTGGGTATGCGAGCGTGCGATGGCGCTGTCAGACCCTCTGGAGGCGGGGGCCGCGCGCGACTTCTTCGAGACCTATTTCACGGCCTACCGCGTGCGACCGCAGACTGACCGGCAACTCGTCACCGGCTATTACGAGCCGGAAATCCAAGGCTCGCGCACCAAGACCGAAAAGTTCAACATTCCAATCTATCGGCCACCGGATGACCTGACACTCATCAAGGCCAACGCCCGCGAAGGCCTGCCCGAAGACCTGACCGCCGCACGCCAGACCGAGGACGGTCTGAAAGCGCACTTCACCCGCAAGGAGATCGAACAGGGGGCGCTCGAGGGGTTGGGCCTTGAGTTGGCCTGGATCGCAGATCCGGTAGCGCATTACTCCATGCAGCTTCAAGGCTCGGGCCGCATCCGCTTTCAGGACGGCACGGCGATCCGGCTCGGCTTCGCCGGCAAGAACGGCTTTCCCTACACCTCGATCGGCCAGGAGATTATCTCGCGGGGGGAGTTGAAGCCGCATGAAGCCTCGCTCGCCAACATTTTCGCATGGGCGGAAGAAAACGGCGAGAAGGGCCAGGAGTTGATCTGGTCGAACAAGTCCTACATCTTCTTCCGGGAGCTTTCCGAAGCGGAGGGAGCGGTTGGCCCTGTCGGGGCGCTCGGCACGTCGCTGACGCCGCTGCGCAGCCTGGCGGTGGACCCGCGCTATCACCTGCTCGGCGCGCCGATCTGGGTGGCGGCGCCGAAACTGGACGATGACGAGCAGCAGCCGTTTCGCCGGCTGATGATCGCGCAAGACACCGGCTCGGCGATCCGCGGTGACGTGCGGGGCGACATCTATTGGGGCAGCGGAGTCGAAGCCCACGATGCCGCCAGCCGGACGAAGCATGATGCCGGCTTCACGATTCTCCTGCCGAACGCCGCCCGCTGACAGAAACGCAACGAAGACGCAGACCCTGGCCCATGAACCGCCGTCCGCCACGCAAGCGCGAACTCAGCGAGGAAGAGCGGCGCTTGTGGGAACAGGCTATGCGGGAGACCACGGCGCTGCGCAGGCGTGAGCAGGGAGCGGCGCTCCCGAGCCCGGGCGACGACGCGGCGTCCGCCGCCCGGCCGGCCGAAGTCAGCGATGAGCCTTTGCCTCGCAAGCGGAACGCAGCCCGCCCCGACGCGCCCGCACCGGCTCCGCCGCGGCGCGAGGAGGCGGCTTCGCCGCGCATGACACCGCTCGCCCGCCGGGAAGCGCGGCGCATCGCCCGCGACCCGGAAAGCATCGACGCGCGGCTTGACCTGCACGGGATGCGCCAGCGCGAGGCCTACCCGGCGCTCAAGGGGTTTCTGCGCGCAAGTCAGGCCCGTGGCCACCGCCTTGTCCTGGTGATTACCGGGAAGGGAGTGGCGCGCGAAAGCGCGCGACAACAATATGAAGCGTGGGAGGCGACGCCGTTCTATGAATCGCCGCGGGGGGTCCTTCGCCGCCTCGTGCCCGAATGGCTTGCCAAGCCCGAGTTTCGCGACGTCGTCGCCGGTGTGTCGCCAGCGCATTCGCGCCACGGCGGCGAGGGCGCGCTTTACGTGCGCATTCGCCGGATAGCGACGCAGCCAGCCTCCCGTGGAAAGGGAAAGCACGGATCGTAACAGACCGGGTCCGGCCTAGGCATTCTGCTTGAGGACCTCGGCCAGAGTCTCCAGCCGCTCGAGATTGTCGACGGCCTGCGCCCGCGTCTCCTCATCGCGCGCATCCTCGACATCCTCCTTCGCCCACTGGATTTCCTGGGCGATCTTCTCGGGATCCAGCTCCTCCAGAGGCATCGCCCGCTGTGCCAGCACAGTGAGCTGCTCCGGGCCGCCCTCGGCCAGCCCGCCGCGCACGAAATACTTGCGCTCGCTCCCGCTGCCGCGCACGGTCAGCGCACCGGGGCGCAGCGAGGCGATGATCGGGGCGTGGTTCGGCAGCATGCCGAAATCGCCCTCGTTGCTCGGCACGATCACCTCGCTAACGTCTTCGGACACCAGCACCCGCTCCGGCGACACAAGATCGAAACGGAACGTATCCGCCATGAATAAGCCTCCCCCGGGAGCCGGTTACGCTGCCTCGGCCGCCAGTTCTTCCGCCTTCTGGATCGCCTCGTCGATGGTTCCGACCATGTAGAACGCCTGCTCCGGCAGATCGTCATAGTCGCCGTTCACAAGGCCCTTGAAGCCCTTGATCGTGTCGGCAAGGTCGACGAGCACGCCCGGCTTGCCAGTGAACACCTCCGCGACGTGGAACGGCTGGCTCAGGAAGCGCTCGATCTTGCGGGCGCGCGCGACAGTCAGCTTGTCCTCTTCCGACAGCTCGTCCATGCCCAGAATCGCGATGATGTCCTGAAGCGCCTTGTAGCGTTGAAGCACCTCCTGCACCTTGCGCGCGGTTTCGTAGTGCTCGTCGCCGACAATGCGCGGCTCCAGCACCCGCGAAGTGGAGTCGAGCGGGTCCACGGCCGGATAAATGCCCTTCTCCGCGATCGAGCGGCTCAGCACCGTCGTCGCGTCCAAGTGGGCGAAGGTCGAAGCCGGGGCCGGGTCGGTCAGGTCGTCAGCCGGAACGTAAACGGCCTGCACTGACGTAATCGAGCCCTTGTCGGTCGAGGTAATGCGCTCCTGAAGCTCGCCCATGTCGGTGCCGAGCGTCGGCTGATAGCCCACCGCAGACGGGATACGGCCCAGCAGCGCAGACACCTCGGCGCCCGCCTGCGTGAAGCGGAAAATATTGTCGACAAAGAACAGCACGTCCTGACCCTGATCGCGGAAATATTCCGCAACGGTCAGACCCGTGAGACCAACGCGGGCACGCGCGCCCGGCGGCTCGTTCATCTGGCCGTAGATCAGCGAAGCCTTGGACCCTTCGCCGCCGCCTTCCTTGTTCACGCCGGACTCGATCATCTCCCAGTAGAGGTCGTTGCCCTCGCGCGTGCGCTCGCCCACGCCGGCAAAGACCGAGTAGCCGCCATGCGCCATGGCGATGTTGTTGATCAGCTCCTGAATGAGCACCGTCTTGCCGACCCCGGCACCCCCGAACAGGCCGATCTTGCCGCCCTTTGCGTAGGGCGCGAGCAGATCAACGACCTTGATGCCGGTCTTAAGAATCTCGGTTTCGGTCGACTGTTCGATAAATTCCGGGGCGGAAGCGTGGATCGGCCGCTTCTGCTCGTGCGGGATATCGCCGGCCTCGTCGATGGGCTCGCCGATGACGTTCATGATGCGGCCAAGCGTGCCGTCACCGACAGGGACCTCGATCGCCTCGCCGGTATCGACGACTTCCTGCCCGCGCACCAAGCCCTCGGTCGCGTCCATGGCGATGCAGCGCACTGTATTCTCGCCCAGATGTTGCGCCACCTCCAGCACCAAGCGGTTGCCGTGGTTGTCCACTTCCAGCGCGCTCAGGATTTCCGGCAGCTTCTCGTCGAACTGAACGTCGACGACGGCGCCCGTCACCTGGCGAACGCGGCCGATATTCTTGTCGCTTGCCATAGCCTCTACTTCCCTGTTGCCTGTGTCCGGCCTGTCTACGAGATCGCTTCCGCGCCGGAGACGATTTCAATCAGTTCCTTGGTAATCTGGTCCTGGCGCATCCGGTTGTAGGTCAGCGTCAGATTGTCGATCAGCTCGCCGGCGTTGCGCGTCGCGTTGTCCATCGCGGTCATGCGCGCGCCCTGCTCGCCCGCGGCGTTCTCCAGGAGCGCGCGGAAAATCTGCGTGGCGACGTTGCGCGGGAGCAGATCGCGCAGAATGTCCTCTTCATCCGGCTCGAAGATGTAGTCCGCCGTCGGCGCGCCTTCTTCCGGCGCCCCCTCTTCCGGCAGGCTGGCCGGGATCAACTGCATGTGCTTGGGCCGCTGAGTGAGCGTGTTGACGAATTCCGAGAACACCAGCGTGCAGACGTCGAATTCACCCTTGTCGAACATGGCGAGCACGCGCTGCGCGATGGCGTGGGCATCGTCGAAGCCGACCCGCTTGACGCTCTTCATGTCGATGACATCGACAATGCGCCGGCCGTGGTCACGCTTGAGCATGTCATAGCCCTTGCTGCCGACGCACAGGAACTTGACATCCTTGCCCTCCGCGATAAGCCCGCTCGCGATTTGCCGCGCCTTCTTAGCAATGTTGGCATTGAATGCGCCACACAAACCGCGATCGGCAGTCGCCACGACGATCAGGTGCACGTCCTCTCTGCCCGTGCCAACCAGCAACGGCGAGGCGGCCTCCTTGTTGACCACGCGCGCGTTCAGATTGCCAAGCACCTGATCCATTTTCTCGGCATACGGCCGCGCGGCGTCCGCCGCCTCCTGCGCCTTGCGCAGCTTCGCGGCCGCCACCATCTGCATCGCCTTCGTGATCTTCTGCGTCGCTTTGACGCTAGAGATCCGATTGCGCATGTCCTTCAGACTGGCCATGGGGTCTCCCGATCCTCGGTTGGCGCGTCGGCGATGGGGCGATTAAGCGGCGAAGTGCTCGGCGAACTTGTCGATCGCGCTCTTCAGCTTGTTTTCCAGCTCCTCGGACAGCTTGCCCTCGGTGCGGATCTTTTCGAGGATGTCGTTGTGCTCCTCGCGCATATGGCGCAGCAGATCCTGCTCGAAGCGGTTCACCGCCGAGACCGGTAGCGGGTCGAGGTAGCCGCGCGTGCCGGCGAAGATCACGACGACCTGCTCCTCCACCTGCAACGGCGAGAATTGCGGCTGTTTCAGAAGCTCGGTCAGACGCTCACCGCGGGCCAGTAGCCGCTGCGTCGCCGCATCGAGGTCGGAGCCGAACTGCGCGAAGGCCGCCATCTCGCGGTACTGCGCCAGCTCGCCCTTGATCGCGCCAGCAACCTGCTTCATCGCCTTGATCTGCGCGGAAGAGCCGACGCGCGACACCGACAGGCCCACGTTCACCGCCGGGCGAATGCCCTGGTAGAACAGGTCGGTCTCCAGGAAGATCTGGCCGTCGGTAATCGAAATGACGTTCGTCGGAATGTAGGCCGAGACGTCGTTGGCCTGTGTCTCGACAATCGGCAAGGCGGTCTGCGAGCCGGCGCCGTGGTCGTCGTTCAGCTTTGCGGCACGCTCCAGCAGGCGGCTGTGAAGGTAGAATACGTCGCCCGGATACGCCTCGCGGCCCGGCGGACGGCGCAGCAGCAGCGACATCTGGCGATAGGCCGTGGCCTGCTTCGACAGGTCGTCATAGACGAGCAGCGAGTGCATGCCGTTGTCGCGGAAATATTCGCCCATCGCGCAGCCCGCATACGGCGCAAGATACTGCATCGGCGCAGGCTCGGAGGCCGTAGCGGCAATCACGATGGAGTATTCCAGCGCGCCGCGCTCTTCCAGGTTCTTGACGAACTGCGCCACGGTAGAGCGTTTCTGACCGACCGCGACATAGACGCAATAGAGCTTCTTGCTCTCGTCCTCGGACTTGTTGATTTCCTTCTGGTTCAGGATCGTGTCGAGCGCGATGGCGGTCTTGCCGGTCTGGCGGTCACCAATGATCAGCTCACGCTGGCCGCGGCCGATCGGGATCAGCGCGTCGATCGCTTTCAGGCCGGTCTGCATCGGCTCGTGCACGGACTTGCGCGGGATGATGCCTGGCGCCTTGACGTCCGCGCGGCGGTATTCCTTCGCTTCGATCGGCCCCTTGCCGTCGATCGGGTTGCCCAGGCTGTCGACCACGCGGCCCAACAGCTCCTTGCCGACCGGCACCTCCACGATGTCGCCGGTGCGCTTGACCGTGTCGCCTTCCTTGATGTCGCGGTCCTCGCCGAAAACCACGATACCAACGTTGTCGACCTCAAGGTTCAGCGCCATGCCGCGCACGCCGTTCTCGAACTCGACCATCTCGCCCGCCTGGACGTTGTCGAGGCCGTAGACGCGCGCGATGCCGTCGCCGACGGAAAGCACCTGGCCGATCTCCGCGACCTCGGCTTCCTGACCGAAGTTTTTGATCTGTTCCTTGAGAATTGAGGAAATTTCCGAGGCCCGGATTTCCATCAGCCTACCTCTTTCATAACGTGTCTGAGACGGTTGAGCTTGGTGCGCAGGGAATTGTCGATCATCCGGCTGCCGATCTTGACGATCAACCCGCCGAGGATCGACGGATCCACGCGGATATTCATGCTTACATCCTGCCCGGCGAAGTCACGCAGCGCCTGTTGCAGCGTCTCCTTCTGGTCATCGCTGAGCTGCACGGCGGTGATGACTTCTGCCTCCACCTCGCCGCGGTGGCGGGCGGACAGCGTGCGAAATGCGCGGATGATGTTCGAGATGGCGGAGAGCCGGCGCTTTTCAACAAGCAGTTCGAGGAAGTTCTTGGTCAGCCCGGAGGTACCGGCAGCATCGGCGATCACGCGCACGGCCTTGGCCTGCTGGTCCATCGAGAAGGCCGGACTGTGGGCCAGACGGCGGAGATCCTCGCTGGTGTCGAGCATTTCCCGAAAGTCGGCGAGCTGCGACTCGACTTCTTCCAACTTGCCTTCTTCCAGGGCGAGCTCGAACAGTGCGGTCGCATAGCGCCCCGCGACCCCCGTCACGCTGGTCCCGCCACTAGCCATCGACTTGTCTTCCACGCGCCGCTCCCGAAATGTCCTGGAAGGGTGGACGCGCCGATACGCGCGTGCCGTATCCTGCGTTTCTGGCTTGGAACAGCCGCGCGGCACCGAGCGCAAGACGCATCCTTGCTGAAGTTGGAGGTCATCTATCACAGGCTTTGCCGCCCTTGCAATACGCTGCGCACACCAAGGCGATAGAACCGCGCGCGAACGTAAAGCGCGAAAATTCCCAAGCGTTGCGCCCCGGGTCACAGGAAGCTGTAGGGATCGACGTCGATGATCACGCGCACGCTCCCCTTCGCCAGCGGCGCACGATCCATCCAGGCGCGCAAAAATGCTTGTAAATCCACGTTCCGCGGCGCCTTGACGAGCAGCCGGTAGCGGTAACGCCCGCGGATCAGCACCAGGGGCGCCTCGGCCGGCCCCATGACCTCGATCCGCGCTGCCGGCGGCGCGGCCTTGGCAAGCGCCTGCGCGTAGCGTTCAGCTTCCGGTTTCGCGCCTGCCGAGACGATGATCGCCGCCAGCCGGCCGAAGGGCGGCAGCACGGCGGCCTCACGTGCGGCAATTTCACGCGCCAGGAAGGTGTCGCGATCCCCTGAGATCAGGGCACGCATGACCGGATGGTCGGGCGCGTGGGTCTGGATCAGGCCGACGCCGCCGCTCTCCTCGCGCCCCGCGCGGCCGATGACCTGCTGCATGAGCTGGAAGGTGCGCTCCGCCGCGCGCGGGTCGCCGCCCTGCGCCAGGCTGAGGTCGCCGTCGACGACGCCGACGAGGGCCAGGCCGGGGAAGTGATGTCCTTTCGCGACAAGCTGTGTGCCGATCACGATTCGCGCCTTGCCCGAGGAAATGCGCGCGATGGTCTCCCGCACTTCGCTCAAGTTGGTCGTGAAGTCACTCGACAGGATCGCGGCGGGCACGTCAGGGAAGCGCTCGGCCACCTCCTCCGCGACGCGCTCCACGCCCGGCCCGCAGGGCACCAGCTTGCCGCTAACCCCGCAGGCGGGGCAGTCGCCGGGGCGTGGCAGCACGAAGCCGCAGTGATGGCAGGTCAGCTTGCCGCGCGCGCGGTGCTCGACCAGCGTGGCGCTGCATTGCGGGCATTCGATGCGGTAGCCGCAGGCCCGACACAGCGTTAGCGGCGCATAACCGCGGCGGTTCAGGAACAGAAGCGCCTGTTTGTCCGCCGCGAGCGTGTCGCGTACCGCCGAAACCAGCGCCGGCGACAGCCAGCGGCCACGTTCCGGCGGGTCGGCGCGCAGGTCGATCGCGCGAATGTCGGGCAGCGCCGCGCCCGCGTAGCGGCTGGTCAGGCGGACGTGCTCGTAGCGCCCTTGCCGGGCGTTGACGACGCTCTCGATCGAGGGCGTCGCCGAACTCAGGATCACCGGGTGCTTGCCCAGCTTGCCGCGCACCACCGCCACGTCGCGCGCCTGATACCGCACATAGTCCTCCTGCTTGAAGCTCTGCTCGTGCTCCTCGTCCACGACGGTCAGGCCAAGATCGGCAAACGGCAGGAACAGCGCCGAGCGCGCCCCGGCAACCGCGCGCGCCTCGCCCTTCGCCACCGCGCGCCAGATGCGCCCGCGCTCCGCCGCGCCCATCGCCGAGTGCCACTCCATGGGCCGGCAGCCAAAACGCTTGGCGAAGCGATCCAGAAACTGGCTGGTCAGCGCGATCTCCGGGAGAAGGATGAGCACCTGCTGGCCGCGCGCCAACGCAGCGGCGACGGCCTCGAAATACACCTCCGTCTTGCCCGCACCCGTCACGCCGTCGAGCAGGCACACGGAGAAGCCGCCTCGGCGCACCGCGTCGATCAGCTTGCCGGCCGCTTCGGCCTGCTCGGGCGCGAGTTCCGGCGGCGCATGCTCCGGGTCCGGCAGCGCCGGGCGCGGCGGCGGCATCTCCACGCGGATGAGCGAACCGGCGGCGGCCAGCCCCTCGATCACCGCCGCGCTGACGCCGGCCTCGCGGGCGAGTTCCGCCTTTGCGCGCACGGCACCGTCAGCCGCCACATTCAGCACCTTCTCCCGCGCCGGCGTCATTCGGTCGGGCGGCGGCCCGGCCGCGCGATAGCCGAACCGCGGCCCCTCGGGCTCAAAAGCGCGGGGCGCGCTCATCATCATCTTCAGCACCATCCCGCGCGGGCTGAGCGTGTAGTTCGCCACCCAGTCGACCAGACGCCGAGACACCGCAGGCAGCGCCGGCACGTCCAGCACCTCGATGATGGATTTGAGTTTCTTTGGCGCCACATCCGCCGTACGCGCTGCGCCCCAAACGACCCCAATCCGCCGCGCGGAGCCGAGCGGCACCCGGACGAATGTCCCCGGTGGGGGCGCTTCGCCCTCCGGCGGCTGGTAGTCATACGCCTCTTCCAGCGCCAGCGGCACCAGCACGGGCACCGCGCGCACCTGCCCCTCCTGCGGCTCCTCGAGATCAAGCCGCGCCTGCGCCGCCTGGTACGGCCCGGTCACCATCTGCCCCTGCGGATTAAGACTGCATCAACCATGGCGCCGCTAGGTTAAGGGTTTGTGCCACAGGAAGAAAAGCGGCGTCGCGTCGATGAACACGGTTATTCCGAGAAATCTGGACTTTTCCGCGCAGCCGGACCTCGCCGAGGCGATCCGCGGCTGGCTGGCGTTCCTCAGGCATGAGCGCGGCAGCGGCACAAATACCCTGGACGCCTACGCGCGGGACCTCCGCCAGTTCTGTGTGTTTCTGAGCGAGCATCTCGGCGCGCCGCCTGCGCTGCGCGATTTCAACGCTCTGACCGCGGCCGATTTCCGCGCTTTCTTGGCGTGGCGGCGGACTCAGGGCGCATCGAGCCGCAGTCTTTCGCGCAGCCTGTCTGCGTTGCGGGCGTGCTTCCGTCATTTGGAACGGGCCGGGCACTTGAAGAACCGCGCCGTTCTCGCCGTCGCGTTGCCGCGCGTGCCGCGTGCGCTGCCGCGTCCGCTCACCGAGGACAAGGCGCGGGCCGTCGTGAGTGAAAGCCGCGAGGATGACGGACGCGACCGCGCGCCATGGGTCGGACTGCGCGATCAGGCCGTGATCCTGCTGCTCTACGGCTCGGGGCTGCGTATCTCCGAGGCGCTTTCGCTCAACCGCCGCGATGCGCCGCTGCCACCGCGCGATGTGCTGCGCGTCAAGGGCAAGGGAGATCACGAGCGCGTCGTGCCAGTCCTGCCGATCGCGCAGGAGGCCGTGCTGCAATATCTCGACGCCTGTCCATATTCGCTGATGAGCGATGACCCGCTATTCGTCGGTGTCCGGGGCGGGCGGCTGAGCCCGAGGATCGTGCAGCTTCTCATCGCCAGGCTGCGCGCGGCGCTGGACCTGCCCCCGACGGCGACGCCACACGCGCTGCGCCATTCCTTCGCAACGCATCTGCTCGGCAGCGGCGCGGACCTCCGCGCAATCCAGGAGCTGCTTGGCCATGCCAGCCTGTCGACCACGCAGGTTTACACCGATGTCGACCGCCAGGCGCTGTTGAACGTCTATGCCAAGGCGCATCCGCGCGGGCGGCAGAAATGACAGCGCCCTCCGTGCGAAGGCACCCGCTTCAGACCTGACCGGCCGCGATCAGCTCGACAATCGCCGCGCGCAGGTCGTCGATTCCGAGTCGCTTCTGCGCCGAGGTGGCAATGATATCCGGGTGCGCCGCCGGGTGCTTGGCGAGGTAGGCAGCCGTTTCGCTCTGCACCCGCTTGAGCTGCCCCGCGCTGATCTTGTCGATCTTGGTGAGCACAACCTGATAGGACACCGCCGCCTCGTCCATCAGCGCCAGCACGTCCTTGTCGGTGTTTTTGATGCCGTGGCGCGCGTCGATGAGAAGGAAAACCCGCTTGAGCTGCGGGCGGCCGCGCAAGTAGGCGTAGATGAGCTCGTTCCAGCCCTTCACCTGTGACTTCGGCGCCTTGGCATAGCCGTAGCCAGGCATATCGACAATGTACAGCAGGTCGCCGACGCGGAAATAGTTGAGTTCGCGGGTTCGCCCCGGCGTGTTCGAGGTACGCGCAAGCGCCTTGCGCCCGGTCAGGGCGTTCAACAGGCTTGACTTGCCAACGTTCGAGCGGCCCGCAAAGGCGACCTCGGGCAGCGGTTCGACGGGCAACCCGTCAATACGCACGACGCCCTTGATGAAGTGGATCGGCCCAGAGAACAGCCCTTGCGTGTCCGCCGTCACGGTCAACTCTTGCTGGAGCCGCCGACCCCCAGCCGGTTGAACAGCTTGTCCAGCCCCATGTTCTCGAACAGATTCACCTCAACGCCCTGGCGGTGCATGATGAACCATTGCTGGGCGATGGTCAGGATGTTGTTCCAGGTCCAGTAGATCACCAGCCCGGCCGGGAAGGTCGCCAGGATGAAGGTGAAGAACACCGGCATCCAGGTGAAGATCTTCTGCTGGATCGGATCGCCGGGCATCGGGTTGAGCCGCATCTGCACGAACATCGAGATACCCATGATGATCGGCCAGACGCCGATCTGCAGGAACTCCGGCACGGCGAACGGCAGCAGACCGAACAGGTTGAAGATGCTGGTCGGGTCGGGCGCGGACAGGTCCTGAATCCAGCCGAAGAACGGCGCGTGGCGCATCTCGATCGTGACGAACAGCACCTTGTAGAGCGCGAAGAACACCGGGATCTGGATCAGGATCGGCAGGCAACCCGACATCGGGTTCACCTTCTCCTTCTTGTAAAGCTCCATCAGCTCCTGCTGCTGGCGCATCCGGTCGTCCTTGTAGAGTTCACGGAGGCGCTGCATCTCCGGCTGGAGCTTCTTCATCTTGCTCATCGACTCGTAGGACTTGTTCGCCAACGGGAAGAAAACGAGCTTGATGAGCACCGTCACGATCAGGATCGCGACGCCGAAATTGCCGACCAGGTTGTAGAAGAAGTCCAGCGCGATGAAGAGGGGCTTCGTGATGAAGTGGAACCAGCCCCAGTCGATCAGCAGCTCGAACTGCTGGATGCCGAGGTTCTCCTCGTAGCTGTCGATCAGGCTGCTTTCCTTCGCCCCCGCAAAGAGCCGCGTCGTGACCTCGCCGGTCGCGCCGGCCGGAACCTGCACGGCCGGCAGCAGATAATCGGTCTGGAACCGCGCCTGCATGCCCTGGCCGTCGCCAACAAAACGGGCGTCATAGGCCGCGTCCTGCGGCGGAATAAGCGTGGCGGCCCAGTATTTGTCGGTGATGCCCAGCCAGCCGCCGGTCGCCGAATAGGTGCTCGGGGCGGCCGTCTCCAGCAGGTCGTCGTAATCGAACTCCTCAAGCCCGTCTTCGCCAAGCACGCCGATGGGCCCTTCATGAAGGATGAAGAATCCCTGGGTATCGGGAACGCCATGGCGGGAGATCAGGCCGTAGGGGAAGAGCTGGATCGCCTCGCCGGTGTTGTTCTCAACCTTCTGGGTGACGGAGAACATGTAGTTCTCGTCCACCTCGATGATGCGGCGGAATACCAACCCCTCGCCGTTATCATAGACCAGCGTGACGGGGTTGCCGGGCGATAGTGGGCCAGAGCTTTCCACGCTCCACTCGGTATCCGGGCCGGGCACGCTGACGCCGCTGCCGGCGGTCGTCCAGCCGTGCTGAGCGTAAAAGGCGCGGCTCGGCGCAGGACTGCCGGAGGGTGAGAGCAGCGTGACGTTGTCGCTGTCCTTGGCGACGGCGACGCGGTACTTCTTCAGGGTCAGATCGTCGATGCGCCCGCCCTTGAGATTGATCGAGCCGCGCAGGCTGGGCGTGTCGATCGGGACCCGCTGGGTGGCGGCAATGGCGGCCTCGCGCGAGGAAGTCGCCGCGGGCAGGCCCGGGGCACCGGTTCCGGGAGCTGTGCCAGCACTCGGCTCGCCCGTCGCGGACGGCGCCGGCGTGCCGGTCTGGGACTGCCCCTGCGCGGGCGTCTGTTGCGTGGTCTGCTGCTGGGGCTGTTGCTGCGTCGCCTCGCGCTGAGGCCCGATGACCAGCGCCTGCCAGACAAACAGCACGATGACCGACAGAACGACGGCCAGCAGTAGATTACGGTTCTTCTCGTCCATCAAAGCCGGAACACTCCCGCGCGTCCAATTTGGCCTGCATATAGGCTCCGTTTAGCTTTTCGAAAGCTGCCGCGCCAGCAAATTCAAGCGCCTTTCGCGCGCTGCGACGCTCTGTGCCGCTTCGCCTGCCGTTCGGCGCCGTGCACCTTGGCGAATGCTTTTTGCAAGTCCTTAAGCAGATCGTCGAAGTCCCGCTCCAGCGCGGCCGCCCTTCCGACCACCACATAGTCGAAGTCCGGTCGCGCATCCACCGGCGCCACGCGCCTTACGGCCTCCTTCAGGCGCCGCCGCGCCCGGTTGCGCCGCACTGCGCCGCCGCGCTTGCGCCCTTGCGGCCCCTGATGAGCGACCGCGTGGCGCGAAACGGTGAAGCCAAAGCGGGGTCCCCCGGCCTTGATATCTTCGGGCTGCGGCGCGGCCTGCAGCACAAAAGCCGGCGTCACCCAGCGCCGGCCGGATTTCAACCTGACAAAGTCCCGCCGGTCTTTCAATGTCCTCAGTCGCGCCATGCGAGCCGGCCCTCGGGCGCGGCGTCCGCCGCTTAAGCCGTGAGTTGCTTGCGCCGACGCGCACGACGGCGCGCCAGGATCTTTTGCCCGGCCTTTGTGCTCATGCGCGCGCGGAAACCGTGCCTGCGCTTGCGCCGAAGCTTGCTGGGCTGAAAGCTGCGTTTCACCCTCTGTCTCCCTCGTCTGTAGTCTGTCGGTATCTGGCGTGCTTATAGGATTGCTTCGCTTTGCCTGTCCAGAGCGCCGGCAATCCATGTGGTCATCACCGCCGGGCACATCTCATCACGAGCGCTTGACAGGGCATTCCCGCGACGACGCTCCCCCTCTAGATAGGATGCGCGAGGCCGCGCTCAACGCATCTGCCTTATCCGCTGAGCGCAACGCCCTTGACGATGACGATGCGGACTGGAGCCTGACGCATGACCGGCGGTAAGCTGAACGCTGCCCATTATGGAGCCGAACATTTGACCGACGAAAATACGCCACCCGAGCCCGAAAGCGGCGCGCGCGAACCGGAACTCGGCGAGGCCGTACCGCGCCGCCCCCTGTGGCGCCGGCTGATGCCCCTGATTCTGTTGGCTGCAGCGGCTGGGCTGATCCTTTCGCAGGGGTGGCACAACCTGATCTCCTTCCAGCAGCTCGCGCTGAACCAGCAGGCGCTACAGGCCTGGATCAACGAGAACCTGGTCGCCGCGCTCGCCGTCTATGCAGCAATCTATGTCGTGGTCATCGCCCTGTCGCTGCCGGGCGGGGCGGTGCTCACCGTCGCGGGCGGGCTGCTCTTCGGGTGGTTGCTGGGTGGCGTCGTCACCGTTCTCGCGGCGACGCTTGGCGCCACGGCGATCTTCCTCATCGCGCGCAGTTCGGTGGGTGAGCCGTTGGCGGCACGCGCCGGACCGTGGCTGAACAAGTTCCGCGCCGGGTTTCAGGAGAACGCGCTCAGCTACCTGCTCTTTCTGCGCCTTGTCCCGGTCTTTCCCTTCTGGGTCGTGAATCTCGCGCCCGCCCTGCTCGGCGTGTCGCTGCGCACCTACGTCATAACCACCGCGCTCGGCATCATTCCCGGAACTTTCGCCTTCGCCTTTGCCGGGGCTGGGCTGGACAGCGTCCTGGCCGCACAGCGTGAAGCCTTTCAGTCCTGCCAGGTCGCACGGGACGCAGGTGATCCGCCCTGCAGCTTCCGGTTTGATCCGGGCACGCTCATCACGACCGAACTGCTGATCGCGTTCGCCGCGCTTGGAATCGTTGCGCTGATCCCCGCGATCGTCAAAAAACTGAGGCAGCAACCCAAGGCGTGACGCATCATCGCGCGGGCAGGCCACGACAAACAAAGGGGGCATTCTATGGCGGAGCAGTTGACGCCAGACCTGTGCGTGATCGGCGCAGGCTCCGGCGGGCTATCGGTGGCGGCAGCGGCCGCGCAGTTCGGCGTGGACGTCGTGCTGATCGAGCGCGACAAGATGGGCGGCGACTGCCTCAACTATGGTTGCGTGCCCTCGAAATCGCTGATCGCCGCGGCCAGGCGCGCCCATACAATGCGGGCCTCCGGCCCATTTGGGATCAAGCCTCTGGAGCCGGCTGTGGAGTTCGACCGGGTTCACGATCACATCCACGAAGTGATCGCGGCCATCGAACCTAACGACTCGGTAGAGCGGTTCACAGGGCTGGGCGTCAACGTGATCAAGGGCGAAGCGCGCTTCCGCGACAAGGAAACCGTCATTGCCGACGGGCGCGAGATCAAGGCGCGCCGCTTCGTCATTGCCACGGGCTCCTCCCCGGCCCTGCCGCCGATCCCCGGTATCGAGCGGGTGCCCTATTTCACCAACGAGACGATCTTCGACAACAAGCAGCGGATCGAAAAGCTGATCGTCGTCGGCGGCGGCCCGATCGGGATGGAGCTTGCGCACGCTTTTCGCCGCCTTGGCACCGAGGTCGCGGTGCTGGAGGCGTTCACGCCCCTGGCAAAGGAAGACCCGGAACTGGCCGAGGTGGTATTGCGCCAGATGGAGTCCGAAGGCGTCGAAATCATCTCCGACGCACGCGTGGAGCGTTTCGAGCCGTTCGGCGACCGCGTTCAGGTGCTTTTCGCGCGTGGCGGACAGTCCTACTCCATCGATGGCTCGCATCTGCTTCTGGCGACCGGCCGCCGGCCGAACATCGAGAAGCTCAATCTGGACAACGCCGCGGTGCGCCATGACCGTACCGGCATCAAGGTCGACAAGGGCCTGCGCACAAGCAACAGGCGCGTCTATGCCATCGGTGACGTAACCGGCGGGCTGCAGTTCACCCACGTCGCCAACTACCACGCCAGCGTGGTCATCAAGAATGCGCTGTTCCGCCTGCCTGCGAAGGTCAATGAGGAGATCTTGCCGCGCGTGACCTTTACCGATCCGGAACTGGCGCAGGTCGGCCTGACGGAAGAGGAGGCGCGCAAGAAGTACAGGAAGGTCCATGTCTACCGCTGGCCCTACAGCGACAACGACCGCGCCCAGGCCGAGCGCGCGACGGATGGCTTCCTCAAGGTCATCACCACCAGGCGCGGACGCGTCATCGGCGCGAGCATGGTCGGGGAGCAGGCGGGCGAACTGATCCAGATGTGGAGCCTGGCGATGCACAAGAACATGAAGATCGGCGCACTGGCGAGTATCGTGTCGCCCTATCCGACGCTTGCGGAGATCAACAAGCGCGCCGCGATCAACTTCTACACACCGAGCCTCACAAACCCCATGATCCGGCGCGTGATTGGCTTGTTGCGAAAATTGGGGTAAACCGGAGGCAGTTACGAAATTCCGCTCTCGCGGCGCGGTCGTGGGCGCGGAACACCGAATTCCGAGGAACGCCGTGACCGTGTTGTTGCCCGGCACAGGCGCGAAGCAAGACGGCGAAAGCACCACGTCGGAAACGTCGAACGGAGCCGAGCGCAAGCGCCGCGTCATCCGCATGGGGCTGTCGGCCAAGCTCTTGTGGCTGACCATCCTCTTCGTGATGATCGCGGAAGTGCTGATCTTCGTGCCGTCAGTCGCAAATTACCGGAAGAACTGGCTTGGCGAGCGCCTGATGGCGGCGCGCATCGCGGCGCTTTCGGTCGAGGCCGCGCCGGTCGGCACGCTGCCCCAGGACCTGCGGAGCGATCTGCTCGACACGGCGAAGGTGGAGGCTGTGGCGCTCAAGCGCGAGGATTTTCGCAGCCTGCTGCTCGAGCGGGACATGCCCAGCAGCGTGGATGCGAGCTATGACCTGCGGGACGCCTCCTGGCTCACGCTAATTGGCGATGCGCTCCACACCTTCATCGCGCCCGACGGGCGCATGATCCGCGTGATCGGCCCTGTCCAGGCCGGCGACGGCGCCTTTATCGAGATCATTCTGGATGAAAGTCTGTTGAAAGCGGCGATGGTCCGCTACGGGCTGAACATCCTTGCGCTGTCCTTGCTGATCTCGCTGATTGCCGCAACCCTGGTCTATATCTCGCTGAACGGTTTGCTGGTGAAGCCGATTTCCAGGCTCACGCAGAACATGGTGGCTTTCGGCGAAGACCCGGAGGACCCCGCGCGCGCCATCGCGCCGTCCAGGCGCTCGGACGAGATCGGAATCGTCGAGAGCGAACTGGCCGACATGCAGGGCCAGCTCACCAACCTGCTGCGCCAGAAAAGCCGTCTGGCCGCGCTGGGCCTCGCCGTGAGCAAGATCAATCACGACCTTCGCAACATGCTCTCGAGCGCGCAACTCATCTCCGACCGCATGGGCTCTATCCCGGATCCGACCGTGCAGCGCTTTGCGCCGAAGCTGATCGCCTCGCTGGACCGGGCGATCCGGCTGTGCTCCGACACGCTGAAATACGGCCGTAGCGAAGAGCCGCCGCCCGAGCGCGAGCGCTTCCCGTTACGTCCGCTAATCGAGGAAGTGGGGGATGCGCTGATGCTGCCGCGCGAGGGCATCGCGTGGCACATCGACGTGCCGGCAGGCCTGGACGTTTACGCTGATCGTGACCAAATCTACCGCGTGGTCGCCAATCTCGTGCGCAACGCTTGCGAAGCCCTGGAGGAGAGCCGTGAAGCGCACGAGGCGCTTGTTACCGTTACCGCGCGCCGGCATGGCGACATGATCAGGCTGCAGGTCTCGGATACTGGCCCGGGCATTCCCGCCAAGGCTCAGGAGAACCTGTTCGCCGCCTTCCGCGGTTCAGTCCGCAACGGTGGCACGGGGCTCGGGCTGGCGATTGCATCAGAGTTGGTGCGCGCCCACGGCGGCCGGATCGAGCTGGCCGATAACAGCGCGGGTGCGACGTTCCGTATCGAACTGCCCGACAGCGCGGACCGCGCGTCGCACCAGGAGAACTCGTAGCGGCTCGGCGTCTCAGGGCTGGCAGTCAGGGCTTGCCTTGCAGGACTCGAAGGACTACAACGGCGGTTCGAGGCGCTGGCACGTTATGCGTGCGGCGGCTACGGCCCTTCCCAGGGGCCGCGTGACAACGATCAGCACCGGTAGCTCAGCTGGATAGAGCACCAGACTACGAATCTGGGGGTCGGGGGTTCGAATCCTCCCCGGTGCGCCATCCATCTCGAACATTGTCGACCAGGTTCTGCCTCTTCCCCTCGGCAGGCTGCCCCTGATTTGTCGCGCTGCCGGCTCGGGTATTACGCGCTCCCCTCATCGAATATCTCCGGCCCGCTTTCACCCTTCGCCGCCCCCGCAGATTCCTTCCCGCTCTCTGGTCATGCCGACATAACGAATGACTCGCCGCCGGAATCCCGCCACCTCCGCCTTCGCCTCGACCGGGCGCGGGCGCATCCGACCGCGCCTGCACATCTCCCAAGGCTGCATTTTATTGAAATCCGCGGAGCGTGGCGAATGAACTTTCAAGCAAAACGCGCTCGACTTGAATAATAAAAACACACTCGGCATAATAAAAAGGCAATAATAAATGAACTTCAGCATTGGTCTCGCCCCAAAGTCAAGGACTATTTATCCATATCCGAGAGAACATCGCTGTACCCACTCGGAGGCAGTCCACGATGGGGTTTGGGTAAGGGAGAGAGGCCATGAAGACCCTCGGCAAAGGGAACCAGGATGTATTTGCCTATATGGCAAAACTTTTCGCTGACGAGATTGAGACATTCCACCGAGACGTCGACAAACGGGCCACCCGCGCCGACAAGGACGAAAAATCGGAAAATTTGCGCTTCGATTACGGAAGCAAGACGCATGACTCCCGGGACGATCACGATAACAACGCTTATGACAAGATAGGGCGCTGGGACAGTCTTCCACACTGGCAACCTCAAAAGCCCGACTTTGACAAGCCGGACTTTCACAAGCCGCCGTTCCACATACCCGGTTGGCCTTTCGACGATCCTGACGACAAACCGGACAAGGACCCCGACACCCCGCCCGATCAGAGCGGCGACCCCCATGAGGCGTTGAGGGATCTTGAAATGCGCTCGATGGACGGGTCGGGAAACAATGACGCTTATGAGAACTGGGGCGCGGCGGACAGCCAGTTCTTGCGGCTGACCAAGGCCTATTACGAATATCACGGCGACTCGACGGAGCCGCTTGAGCCGCGCACGAACTATCGCGCGCTCTCCAATGACGTCATCAAGCAGGATGCGCCAATCGAAAATTCGTTCGGGGTGAACGACCTGTTCACCTTCTTCGGACAGTTCATCGACCACGACATCGACATCGCGGCCGAGGGCACCGAGGAAGGCCCGTACATCATAGCGCCCGAGGACGAACCAAACCCGAATTTCGTGGGCGCCAAGCTTGGCATAGAAAGCTCGACCAAGGTTGACGGAACAGGCAGCGACGCGAGCAACCCGCCTCAACATGCGAACGGGATTACGAGTTTTGTCGATGCCAGCAGCGTGTATGGCTCCGACCAAGCGACTCTCGCGAGCTTGCGCGACACTGACAAACCCTGGCTGCTCGCAACGAGCGCAGGCGGCGATCTGCTGCCGATCGGTGACTCTCCCCGCGACCAGTTTCAGGCCGGTGACGTCCGTGCCGGTGAAAACAGTGCACTCACCTCAATGCACACGATCTGGGTCAAGGAGCATAACCGCATCGCGGAGGAGCTTCGGACGAAATTCCCGGATTGGTCAGCCGATGACATTTTCGACGCCACGAAAATCAAGGTCGAAGCCCTCATGCAGCATATCGTATTCGACGAGTGGTTGCCGTTGCTGGTGGGCGCTGAAAACATCCCGGAATACGGAGGCTACGACCCGACGATCAATGCCGGCATCTCCCATGAGTTTGCCACTGCGGCTTTCCGGCTCGGTCACAGCCTGCTGTCGTCGCAAGTTCTGCGTACGCGGGAGAACGGGGACTCGGCCGGCGACCTCGCGCTGTCGCAGATGTTCTTCAATGCTGCCATTCTGAAGGACGCCGGCTCGGTCGACACGCTTGTGCGGGGTATAGCGGAGCAGACCGCGCAAGAGATTGATCAGCATCTGGTTGAAGACGTGCGGAGCCTCCTGTTCCCGAGCCCCGGAGGCGTGCAGGTCCGCGATCTTTCGGTCCTCAATCACCTCCGCGGCCTCGACCACGGCCTGGGGACATTGAATGAAGTTCGCGACGAGTTGGGTCTCGGCAAGCATCAGAGCTTCCTGGACCTCACGGGCGGGAATCGTGACCTCGCCGATGCGCTTGCCGGGCACTATGACACCGTGGACGACGTCGATCTCTGGATCGGCGGCCTGATCGAGGAGCCGGTGGAGGGCTCACAACTGGGGGAAAGCTTCCAGACAATCGTCGTTGACCAATTCGTCCGGCTGCGGGACGGCGACAGCTATTATTTTGAAAAGCGCTTGGCGGACAACCCGCTGCTTCTGGACGAGATCAAGCAAACTTCGTTTTCCGAAATCATCAAGCGGAACACAGACATCGCGTATCTGCAGGATGATGCTTTCATCGCGCACGACCGGATCGGCGGCGATGATCATGACGACTTTCTTGTGGGCACATCGAGTCATGATCTCGTGATTGGCTTCGAAGGCAACGACCGCCTGATGGGCCGCCAGGGCGACGATGACATCTACGGCAGCGAAGGCCACGACCGGATGTATGGCGGCCTCGGTGACGACCTGATGAACGGCGGCCACGGAAACGACGTCATGTTCGGCGGCTTCGGCTCCGACACGTTCGTGTTCGAGCAGGGTAGCGGCCATGACAAGGTCATCGGCTTCGGCCGGCACGACAAGCTCGACCTCTCGGACTACGGCTTCAGTTCGGTCGACGAGGTGAAAACGGCTTCCACCCACAAGCGCGGGGGAACGACCATCGAGCTGAGCGAAAATGGCGACAAGGTCGAATTGGTCGGTGTGAAGCTCTGGCGGCTGGACGAGGACAACTTCATCCTCGATCAGGACTCTGACGGTCTCTACGTCTGAGCGGGATTTCTTACCGCTTGCTCAGGCCGGGCTCCGCAGGCATCCGCGCCGTGGGTCCGCGCCTGATCCGAAGTCGCCGCGGTCGTCTGGCCGCCGAGCTTGAAAACCGTCATCGGGTGCCGGCCAACAGCATGAGCCATCAACATAACCCTCTGAAAAAGGCATTCAGGTCGTTACGCGGGGCCTTCTTCATCGTTGCGGTGTTCAGCCTGTTCATCAACATCGCGATGCTCACCGTCCCGCTCTACATGCTGCAAATCTACGACCGCGTGCTCGCCTCGATGAGTACCGACACGCTGATCATGCTGAGCATCCTCGCCGTCGGCTTGCTCGTCCTGAACACATTGGTGGATATCGCGCGCTCCCGGGTTCTGGTGCGCGTCGGCGCGGTGCTCGACGAGAAGCTCAGCAGCCCGCTGTTCCGCGCCGCGCTCAACAAGCCCGGATCTGCGGCGGGCCAGCCGCTGCGCGACCTGGCAACGCTGCGCAGCTTTCTCTCCGGCTCCGGCATGCTGGCGCTGATGGATGCGCCGTGGACCCCGCTCTATCTGGTCATCATCTTCCTGTTCAGCCCGCTGCTGGGCACGGTCGCGCTGGTTGGTGCGCTCATCATTCTGGGTCTTGCGATCCTCGGCGAAGTTGCCGCGCGCGGACCGATGCAGACCGCCGCCAGCGACAGCCGCAAGGCCAACGAGTGCGTCGACGTCATGGCGCGTAACGCCGAAGCGGTTACCGCCATGGGCATGGTCGGCGCGCTGGAACAGCGCTGGTTGGACAACCACGAGAGCGGGCTGGCCTTTCAGGCATCGGCGAGCGACCGGGTCGCCGCGATCAACGCGGTGGCCAAGACGGTACGGCTCCTCCTGCAGATCGCCATTCTCGGCTTTGGTGCCTGGCTGGCCTTGCAGCAAATCATAACACCCGGCGTCATGATTGCCGCGTCCATCATCATGGGCCGGGCGCTGGCGCCGGTGCAGGCGGCGATCGGCGGCTGGAAACAGGTGATCGACGCGCGCGCGGCCCATGCGCGGCTGAAGGAGACGCTCGCCGATACAGGGGGCGATCTGCCGGCGACCAAATTGCCGCCGCCCGAAGGCCGGCTCCTCGCGGATGACGTAACGCTGCGCCTGCCCGGCCAGGCCGAGCCTGTGCTCAAGCGCGTCTCCTTTGAACTGCACCCGGGCGAGGCCATGGGCCTGATCGGCCCCAGCGGCGCCGGCAAGACGACGCTTGCGCGGCTGCTCATCGGTTTCTGGCCGGCCACGACAGGGTCGATCCGCCTGGACGGCGTGGAGATAAGCGGCTGGCCGAAGGCGGATCTCGGCCCGCATCTCGGCTACATGCCGCAGGATGTCGAGTTGCTTGAAGGCACGGTCAGCGAAAACATCGCGCGCTTCGACACACAGGACGACGCGCGCATCGTGGAGGCGGCAGAAATCGCCGGGGCGAGGGAGACGATCCTGCATTTGCCCAGCGGCTTCGATACGGTTATCGGCGCTGGCGGGCACGTGCTCTCCGGCGGGCAACGCCAGCGTATCGCGCTCGCCCGGGCCGTGTATCGCCTGCCCCGGCTGATCGTACTGGACGAGCCGAACGCCAATCTCGACTCCGACGGGGAAGTCGCCCTGGTGAAGTGCCTCGACAGGCTCCGCGAGCACGCCTCCACAGTCATCATCATCACGCACAAGCCGGCGCTGCTTTCACGCGTCGACAAGATGCTCGTCCTGCGCGATGGCACCCGCGCCTTGTTCGGCGCACGGGACGAAGTCATGGCCTCACTTGCCGGGCGCTCGGCGCCGTGCGCCCCGAGCTATTTTACGCGATCCCGCGAGCCATCGCTCGCAATGAGCACGGTGGGCGGTCATGCGACAGGTTGACCGGAAAAAGCGCCCCGCGCCGCCACGCAACATTCTCGCTGCGGCGGCGGCAGGGCTGGGGATCGTCGTCCTGACTTTCGTCGCGATCGGCGCTTGGGGTATCACCGCGCCCCTGAACAGCGCCATCGTCGCGCATGGAAGCTTCGTGGCGAGCAGCCGCAACAAGATCATCCAGCATTTCGAGGGCGGCATCGTGCGCGAGATCCTCGTCAAGGAGGGCGACATCGTGGAGCGGGGCCAACTCCTTCTACGGTTGGACGAGACGGCCGCGCGCGCCAAGCTCCGTCGGCTGGAGCTGAAGCATTACAACCTCCGCGCGCGCGAAGCGCGACTCGTGGCGGAGCAGCACGGCCGCTCAGAGCTTCGCTTTCCCGCGCAACTCTTGGCGAGCGAGGATGCGGACCTGCAGGAAATCCTTGAAGGCCAGCGCGCCGAATTCGCCGTCCGCCGGGAGGAGCTTGCCAACGAGATTCTGGTGCTGCGTCGCCGCAAGGCCGCGATTGACGAGGAAATCGCGGGGCTGGAAGCGCAACGGGAGGCGGTGTCCGCCGAGCTGTCCCTCGTCGAACAGGAGCTTGAGGGCGTCGAGACGCTGTTCGATAAGGGGCTCACGTCGATCACGAAACTCCTCGCCTTGAAACGGTCGCGTGCAAAGCTGAGGGGCAATGTCGGCGCACTCACCGCCCAGATCGGCCGCGCCAAGGAGCGGATCCAGGAGATTCGCTCGCAGATCATTCACCTCAAATCGAAGCGGGTGGAGGAGGCGGTCGAGCAACTTCGCGAGGTGCGCAGCCAGCGCGACGATGTCGGCGAGCAGCTGCGCCAGGCGCGCAGCGTGGTAGAGCGGCTGGAAGTACGCGCGCCGGTCAAGGGCATCGTCGTCAAGCTTACCGAATACACCGCAGGCGGCGTCATCTCTTCGGGCCAGGAGATGATCGAGCTGCTGCCGCTGGACGACGACCTCGTGATCGAGGCCGAAGTGCGGCCGCAGGACATTGATCTCGTGCGCGTTGGCCAGGAAAGCTGGGTCCGTCTGAGCGCCCTCAACCAGCGGGTGACGCCGGTCGTGGCGGGCGAAGTCATCTATGTCTCCGCCGACAAGCTCACCAATGCCGAGCAAAAGAAGCCGTATTATGCCGTGCGCGTGGCGCTGAAGCCCGAAGAGCCGGACAACGCCATCTCGCGCCAGACCCTGCCCGGGATGCCTGCGGAGGTCTACATCAAGACGGGCGAGCGCACCCTCGTCGAGTACCTGCTGCGCCCGATCTTCGACAGCCTCGCGCGGTCGATGCGGGAGGCTTGAACCATTGTCGGGGATCAGACCATCCCGTCAGGTGTGTAGCTAGCTGCGAAAGCAAGAACCTCCGTGGCCGGCATTTCGCATGGCTTGAGCAGGACGCCACTATCAAGCACGTAAAGATTGCAGCTCACCCGGCCCCGACCGCCGAGCTCCTCTGCATACAGCTTCCATCGCCGGCCGTCGCGGGACACCGAAACAGCCGCACGGAAGCGCCGGCCGTCATACCATCCTTCGCTGTAGCCCTTCGGCAGCGCCCGGAGCCGGACCAGCAAAGTCTCCGTCCCAGCGCTTGATACGCAACCGTGCATGGACCGGCTCAAACCGCGACACATCACCCCGACGCGGTCGTCGCCGCGCCCGTTACGTCGCATCCGAGATCATGCAACAGCCCGTCATCAAGCCCGTATATCCAGCCATGCACCGCGATGTCCTCGCCGCGCTCCCAGGCACGCTGCAGGATCGGCGAGTGGGACAGGCTGCGCACCTGTGCGCGCACATTCAGCTCGCAAAGCCGGTCCGCCCGCGCTGCGTCTGTCTCCAACCCGGCCAGCTCGTCGGCGTGATCGCGCGCTGTCGCCCTGACGGCATCCAGCCAGTAGTCCACGAGTTCGTGCCCTGGCGGCGCCATCGCCGCGTGCACGCCGCCACAGCCATAATGCCCGCAGATGATGATATGCCGGATACCAAGATGCTCGATCGCGTATTGCACGACGGACATGCAGTTCATGTCCGTGGCATGCACGACATTGGCGACATTGCGGTGCACGAAGACCTCTCCCGGCTCCAGCCCGGTAATGACATTGGCCGGCACGCGGCTGTCGGCGCAACCGATCCAGAGGTAGTCGGGCTTTTGCAGGGTGGAGAGACGGTGAAAGTAATCGCGGTCCGTTTCCAGATGCTGTGCGGCCCAGAGGCGATTGCGCTGGAAAATGTCAGGGAGTGATGTGGTCATGAGGTTCAGGTCCCGGTCGCGGCATTCGCGGACGCGATGGCCGGTCTCATGGGCGCCTGCGGACAGGGCCTGCGCTCATCGGAGCGATGGAGCGGGTGATCGGAATCGAACCGACGACATCGACCTTGGGAAGGTCGCGTTCTACCACTGAACTACACCCGCGAATTTCTTCTCAACCTGTTGACGTTATTATGTTTTCTGAATGTGAACAGAGTGTTAACGCCTCCACTACGCCAGATTGCAGCCCGCGCAGATATCGCGAAGATGGGGCGCGTGCTTTTAAATGTGGGGCAAATCGAGGCACAGTGTCAACTTCACACTAAACCGGAGGATTATGGCCCAACGGCATGACGCGTTCCGCCTAGCGCCACCCTAAAGGGCTCCGCATTCAGTTCACCGTACGCAGGCGACCCAGGTGACAACCTTTTCCAGCAACGCCCTTGTCTTAGGAGGCTGACCTGTTCTCCATCGCTAGGCGAATAAGATCAGCGAAGGATTTCACGTTGAGCTTGCGCATGAGGCGCGCCCGATGCACTTCAACGGTCCTCTGGCTGATGCCCAGTTCGTGTGCAATCATCTTGTTGCGGTATCCGCTCACCAAGAGGGCCAGGACCTCCCGCTCTCGACACGTCAACCCCTGAAGAGCTTCCTCTTTGGCGAAGCGCTCGCTTGATCCGACGCGTTCTTGCCCCCTGCCATTGGCCAGGGCCAGCTCGATCGCCTGCAAGAGGTTGTTCCGGGTTAACGGTGGCCTGATAACGCCCGCAACCCCGAATCCCGTAGCGTTCAGCGTGACACCGGCATGCATTACCGTGTCAACCAACAAGACGGGGCACTCGCATACGCCCTTCAAGAGTTTGTCAAGAATGTCCGCGCCCTTACCGTTTTGAAAGAACGCATCTGCCAAAGCGCAATCGATTTGTGACGAATTGAGTGCGTTCACAAATTCCTTCGCCTGCGAATAGGATCTCAGCGCAAAACGCGAACTGGACAGCTCATTGACGATATTCGCTCGCACATCATCATTATATATGAAAATTCCAACTGTTGTGTAACTTATCATAGCGATCGAATCTGAAGAATTACAATTGGAAAAGACATAACTTGAATAATCATAACGCTGTCACACCCCCTGAACGAAACCATCATCTTCGTATAATCAGACCGTTATTATTCAACTCGTTACGCGCGCAGCCTTGAGCAATTTGGCGCATCGCAAGGAACTTTGCGCCGGGGAGCGACCTTATTCGCCCTCTGCCCCTGCAGCACTGAAGGTGGAGCCGCGGTTTCCATTCCACGCGTGAACTGCGACCGGCCCGGCATTACAGGCGCACGTGTTCAGTCCGTCCCGCCTGCTCCGCCATACGCGGACGGAAGACACTGACACCTTAGGAACTTTTTCTCGCGCGCCGGTTGCTCTTTATCACATCGCGGCAACCAGAAAGGTCTCAGGACCACACGGAGCTTGCGCACGCGCCTGCTTGCATCGCCCGACAAGCACGCAGCCGGGTGATCAGTGATTGTGTGGGGCGGGGGGCGAATTACCCCGTTCAGGCGACCGGGTGCCAACGTTTGTATTCGCACAGATCAGCCAGCGCCTCAGCGTCGCGCAGATGGACGACCTGCTGGTTCAACTCGACCCAACCGTCAGTCCGGAGACGCCGTAGTGTGCGGTTGACATGAAACCTCGTCATGCCGAGGGCGTCTGACAGGACGATCTGGTTGATAGGCATCTGAAAGCGCCCGTTTGGCGCGAGGCCGATCACATTCAGTCGGTCGTGAATCTCCAACAGGAAGTGCGCAACGCGCTCATATGCGGTCAACCTCGACAACCGCATGACATGCGCCATGAGCCGTAGACTGTCGGCCTGAGTGGTCATGGCGATCGCCTTGCCGAATTCGGGATTCGCCTCGCTCAGCCTTTTGAGCTGGGCCTCGCGAACGAAGACGAGGTCCAATTTATTGCTCGCCGCTGCAGCGAGGTCCGACTCCATCGCGGGAGTCGCGAGTTCGATGAGATCGCCGGGCAGCAAAACGTCGAAAACAACCCGCCGGCCATCTGCCAGCATACGGTAGCGGTATGCCGATCCCCACGCGACGACGGCCATCGTGCCGGCATCAGCTCTTATTTCTGCGTCTGGCGGCAGTGTTCTGCCGAGGCATTTCAACTCACCCACCAGGGACGCCGCTCCTTCCGACAACGGACTAACGGAGCCGAGACGCCGAAGAAAAAGGGAGCGCCATCCAACGTGATCTTTAGCACTCATCTCTTTCTTTCTGTCCGGGGGCCGTCGCAAAAGCGCCGCGGCTTTCTTCACGACCGCCTGTCAGGGACGTCACCAGACGGATCTTTTGCCCCACCGGAACGCTCATATGGAGACGACAACCATCCGGCGGGAGCAGCAGCTTGGCCTCACCGCCAAGCTGATGCGGAACCGCTTCCTCAATGAGCCGGCGGCCGAAACCTGGATTGCCCCCATCAGGCGCAATGCTGACCCCGGTCTCCCGCCAGTCGAACTGGAAATACGGCTGCGGCTCGCGTTCGTGAATCCCCCAGCGCACGGAAATACGACCGTCTTCGGAACCGAGCGCGCCGTGCTTGATGGCGTTGGTGATCAGTTCGTGGATGACCAGGGCGAATGTCTGGGCCGCGTCCGGTTCCAGCAGAACATCGGGGCCGTCCGTCGAGACGGCATCAGGGTGGGCCGCGGCATCTGACAAGAGTTGTTCAAGGACGAGATCGGTGAGATTCACCATGCCGTCCTTGCGCGCGCCGAGCATGCCCTGGGCCAGCGCGAGAGCCTGCAGTCGCCCCTCGAAAGCTTCGTAGAATTCGTCGAGAGTGTCGCTGTTGCAGTAGGTTTGAGCCGCGAGCGCGCGAATGTTCGCCAGCATGTTCTTGATGCGATGTTGAAGCAACAGCGCGGATGCCTGACGGTTTTCAAGCTCGTCACAAGCCAACCGCTCTTGCTCCTTCGGCCCACCGGGCAAATCTGAAATCATGGATGCACAGTCTCCTGGCCTTCTCCCGGTGGCCTCAGCTTCCCAGTACCCCGTCGAGACAGGCATGGAGGCGTTGCATCACGACGGGTTTGTCGAGCAGCGGGGCGGTTGCGTATTTATCACTGATCCCTTCACGACCGAAGCCGGAGATGAAGATGATCGGAATCCCCCTTTCCAGAAGCGCGTCGGCGACGGGATAAGCCATCTCCCCTCCAAGGTTGATGTCCAGCAGTGCTGCGTCCACGGAACCGGCGGTGCGCAACAGGTGCAGGGTCTCGTCGATCGAGGCGGTCGGACCGAGGATTTCTGCGCCGGTCTTTTCAACCTCCTGCCGCAGTTCCATTGCGATCAGGTACTCGTCTTCGGCAACCAGGATCCGCCGCCCCGCAAGCTTCGACATGTCTGTTTCTCCGGCTCTGGTGCGACAACGGAGTCCTTTATCGCCAGGCAGGCCGGACGTCCTCGCCGATCGGGCTACCTAGCTGCATGGTAGAAAGCTAGCATGGCCCATTTGAACGGGTCCACAAAGCAACGCTCACTCCGCTGATGACCAAACGAAAGGGAAAGCCCGCGGCTCTTGATGGCCATCGGGCCCTCCCAGTGGGGGAATGACTCGTTTCTGACGCTGAGCTTCAAGAAATGCGCTAAAGGCCGTGGATCGCCTCTCGGATCGCGCAGACTGTTAACCAGTCTGCGCGCCTAAAAGGCTTGAAGTTCGGGGAGCACAACTTACACTCGCAAGACTGACGTCCTCCCGACAGCCAGGAAGGATTAGGGCTTTCCAGTTAAGCCGGCACAGGATCGACCATCTTCCGGCAGCAGAAAAGCGATTTCTCTGCAAGGTCACCGGAGCAATCACCTTGCGAGCGATGCATGGCTCGCAGGCTGGCAGTCGTCCTTACGGATCAAAAAGCGAGCGTTGTGTATGAATTCGCAGGGCAAGTGTGCGGCGGCTACAGCCAACGCTCCATTGCGCAACTCGGGACTTGAACCCATCGGCGATCTACCTTGGGGGACCCATTTCTGCAAGTTTTATACAAATCGCGCTGAACTCGTCGAAACGCTTGTCCGTTATTTCAAGGCCGGCCTGGAGGCTAATGAGTTCTGCCTCTGGGTGACGTCAGAGCCGCTCCGGGCTGACGAAGCGACGAATGCTCTGCGCAAGGCTGTGCCCGGGCTGGATCAATTCATCGCCGATGGTCAAATCGAGATTCTCGATAACAGCCACTGGCGCACGCTCCACGGCGACTGCGACGCGGATCGGGTGCTCGATGTCTTTTGCAGCAAGCTTGATGCGGCCCGTCAGCGCGGCTTCGAGGGCTTGCGCCTGAGTGGCGACAGGTCTTGGCTGGCGTGCAACGACCGCGACGAGCTCACCCGCTACGAAGCGAGGATGAACAGCGTCATTGGCTCGTTGCGCGTGCTGGCGCTTTGCACCTGCGCGCTTGAGGAATGCACCCCCAGAGAAGCCCTCGACCTTGTGGGAACTCACGAATTTGCCCTCATTCGCGATGGCGCAAAGTGTCGCGTTCTGGGCAACCTGGCGCGGCTCAAGGCCGAGCGGGAACTGAAAGAGAGCCGGGAAGATCTGGCACGCGCCCAGGCTGTTGCTCAGACGGGCAGCTGGCGGCTCGACGTGAATCATAACGCCTTGACATGGTCCGCCGAGACTTTCCGCATCTTCGGTCTCCCGCGCGGCACACCGCTGACTTACGAGACCTTTTTGTCTGCCGTCCACCCCGATGACCGCGAATATGTGGACCGAAACTGGCAGGCGGCGCTGCAGGGCGCACCATACGATATTGAGCACCGCATCCTCGTCGACGGCCAAACGAAATGGGTCCGCGAGCGGGCTGAGCTGGAATTCGACGAGCAAGGCAGGCTTCTCGGCGGTTTTGGCACGGTTCAAGACATCACCCCAAGAAACAAAGCGAGGAGGCGCTGCGGGAAAGTGAAGCGTGGTCGGGCCAGCTTGTGCAGGGCATCGCACAAGCCGTCTGGGAAACCGACCCGCACGGAGCCGTGACGCAGGACTCGCCGAGCTGGCGGGCCTCCACCGGTCAGACGCTTGAGGAATGGCGCGGCTACGGGTGGCTTGATGCCATTCACCCGGAGGATCGCGCCCAGGTGGAACGCCAATGGCGTGAGGCCGTCGCAGCCGGGCGCGGCGTCGACACCGAATACCGTCTCCGGTGTGCATCCGGGGGCTGGCGCTGGACGGGCGTCCGCACCGTCCCCGTACACGACGACGAAGGCCGGATCCTCAAATGGATCGGGATGAACGTCGATATTCACGCGCGCAAGCAAGCAGAAGCCGCCTTGCGCGAAAGCGAAAGGAAATATCGGGAGAAGGCGGAGGAACTGGGCCAGATCATGGAAGTCGTTCCCGCGGCGATTTTCGTGTCGCATGATCCCGAGTGCAGAGAAATCTTCGGGAACCGGCTGGCAAACGAGTTCTATGAAGCTGGCGAGGGCGAAAATGTCTCGGCGGGCCCTGTCGGAACGCTAAGTATGACGAATCTGAAGCGACGCTTCTCCAATTTGAAAGGACGGGAGCTTTCCCCCTTCGAGCTTCCAATGCAGCGAGCGGCATCGAAGAACAGCCTTTTGCAGAATGAAGAAATGGTCGTGTCGCTGCCGTGCGGAAAGTCCTTCACGATGCTTGGCTCCGCCGCGCCGCTACGCAATGCCGACGGGAGCGTGCGGGGAAGTGTCGGCGCGTTTCTGGACATTAGCGAGCGCAAGGAAGCAGAGGCCGCGCTCGAGGAGAGCCGCGGCCTGAGCGAGGCCATCCTCGACTCGCTCAAGTCAAGCATCGCGATCATCGACCGCGACGGGCGCATCACCGCCGTTAATGCTGTCTGGCAGACCAGTCGAGAGGACTGCGACAGCTGGCTGGGCGTCAACTACCTGTCGGAGTGCGAACGGGCAGCGAAGGCGGGCGACGATCTTGCGGGCCAGGCACTGCGCGGGATCAATGAGGTGCTCAACGGCACCGCCAAAGATTTCAGCCTGGAGTATCCCTGCGATACCCCGAGCGGCCCTCTTTGGTTTGCGATGACGGTGACGCCGCTCAGCGGCCGAAACAGTGGTGTCGTTATCGCACACGAGGATATTACGGAACGCAAGCAGGCGGAGGACCGGCTTCGCGCAAGCGAGGAGCGCTATCGCGGCATCTTCCAGAACGCCGGAACGGGGATCACCATCACTGATCTCGACGGCCGCTTCCTGTCCTGCAATCCGGCCTATACGGCCATGCTCGGCTATACCGAGGCCGAACTTCGCGATCTTCTGTGCCCCGAGATCGTGCATCCGGAAGATCAGGAAACCAATAACGCGGAGATCCGCCGGCTCCTCGCCGAGGAGATTCCTGCGTTCGAGATGCTGAACCGTTACGTGGCAAAGGACGGCGCAGTGCTCTGGGCGCACAGACATGTCTCGCTCTTGCGGGATGCCGCGGGGCGTCCGAAAAACATCATTTCTCTTGTCTATGACCTGACCGAGCGCAAGCGCCGCGAGCAGCGCATCCAGCTCTTGATGCAGGAGGTCAATCACCGCGCCAAGAACATGCTGAGCGTGGTGCAGAGCATCGCGCGCGCGACAGCGGGCGACGAGGGACAAGAGTTCGCGCAGAAGTTCGAGCAGCGGATACAGGCGCTTTCCGCCAACCAGAGCCTGCTCATAAGCCACGAGTGGAAAGGCATCGCCCTTGATGAGCTTGTGCGCTCGCAGATGGCGCCTTTCGCGGATATGCTCGATAACCGCATCAAGCTCAGCGGCCCGCCGATCATCATCAAGGCTTCGGCGTCCCAGTCACTCGCGATGGCGCTCCATGAGCTGGCGACCAATGCGGGAAAATACGGCGCGCTGTCCGCATCTGAGGGGGTCGTGCACATCGCATGGCACCTTGAGCCCGAGCAGGGGCGGTTCAAACTCGCCTGGCGCGAGACCGGGGGGCCGGAGGTCGCGCCACCGTCGCGCAGTGGCTTCGGCTCCGTCGTTATCGGCAACATGATCCGCATGAACCTGCGCGCCGATGTCCGGCTGGATTACGCGCCCTCCGGCGTCGTCTGGGAACTCGAAAGCCCCAGGGGGCACTGCCTTGAGTCAGGGGGCGAGGTGGCGCACATCGTGGAGGAAATTGGCAGCGCAAAGCCCAAAGCGAGTGGCGAAGCGCAGCGCCGCATCCTCGTCGTCGAGGACGAGGCGCTGGTTGGCATGGCCCTTGCCGAGGAATTACGGCGCGCCGGATACCAGGTGCTCGGGCCGACCGGCTCCGTCAGCGTTGCACTGGCGCTGCTGCGTGAGGGGTGCGAGGCGGCGATTCTCGACGTCAATCTCGGTGACGAAACCTCGGAGCCCATCGCGGAGAAGCTCTCGCGTGAACAGACACCGTTCCTTGCGGTGTCGGGATACGAACACGCCCAGTTGCCGCCGGCCTTCCAGAATGCGCCGCTGCTCTCCAAGCCCGTGAGGCCCGATATCGTGGCCAAAGAGATCGACCGCTATCTAGTTGATGGCGTCGCTTCCGAACACTGATTTGACGGGGGAGCCAGTATCACTGATAAGTCCAGAGTGCTGAAAAACAGAAATGGTGAGCCAGACGGCGATGCTCCGTTGCGCGACGACGTTCTCTATGGAGAATTTTTCAGACACATAAGCAGCGGCATCGCGGTTTATACTGCCGTTTCGGACGGTCACGACTTTGTTTTTGTCGACGTCAACCCGGCAGCAGAAAGGATCGACGGGATCAGCCGCGCAGACGTCGTTGGTCGCCGCGTGACCGAGGTCTTTCCCGGCGTAGCGGAATTTGGCCTCGTCGACGTCCTGCGCAGGGTTTGGCGCACAGGTGCAGCCGAGCGCCATCCCGTGACGCTTTACTGTGACGACCGGATCTCGGGATGGCGAGAAAATGAGATTTTCCGGCTGCCGGGCGGCGAGGTCGTGGCCATTTACGAGGACCGCACACGAGAGATCGAAGCCGAGAACCGGTTTCGCGCCACGTTCGAACAGGCTGCCGTGGGTATGGCGCATGTCGGACTGGATGGCCGGTTCCTCCGCATCAACGCCAAGCTCTGCGACATCACGGGCTACAGCCGTGAAGAATTGCAGCAGCTAACATTTCAGGAGATCACGCATCCCGACGATCTGGACGCCGACTTGAACCTGGCGAACCAGTTGTGGGCGGGGACAATTCCGTTCTACCAGATTGAAAAGCGCTATCTCCGTGCCGACGGATCCTATGTGTGGATCAATCTGACCGCATCCGCCGGGCGCGACCCCAACGGCCAACTCAACTACGGCATCGCGGTCATCGAAGACATCTCCGCCAAGAAAGAGGCCGAGGCGCTGCGTGCGGACGAGGAGCTGCAGCGCATGGCTCTGTCTGCCGCCAACGCGGGCGCCTGGACCTACGATTTCGCCATCGACAAGCAAGCCTGGTCGGCGGAAACCCACGAGATATTCGGTGTCGCACCAAGCGCGCCTCCCCCGAACTACGAGGCCTGGCTGTCAAGCTGCGTCGACCCGCGGGACCGGCACCTTTTTGATGCCGCCCTCAGTGACGCGATATCAGGCTACCGTAACGACTTCAGTATCGAGTTTCGCTTCTTGCACCCGAACAAGGGGCCCCGCTGGCTCCTCTCACTCGGTAAAATTGTCTGTGATGCCGAATCCAAGCCCATCCGCGCGTATGGCCTCAATCTCGATGTCTCGGAACAGCGGGAACTTCAACAGGCATTGCGCGAGAGCGAGGCCCGGCTGCGCATGGCAATGGCTGCCGGTGAGATCGGCGTTTGGGACTGGGATATTGCCTCGGGCCGGGTGAGATGGTCCGAGAACCTCTCCTGCTTCATGCGTATGGAGCCTCAAGTCTACGAAGGCAGAATCGAAAACTTCCGCGATTTCTTGCATCCCGACGACAGAGACCGTGTCGAGGCCGCGATTCAGGACGCCCTGGCCGGCAAAAGCGACTATCAAATCGAATTTCGGATGCAGAATCCGGAGGGCCGGGTCCGCTGGACAGAAACGCGGGCGATCGTCTTGCGCGATCGGGACGGCCGGCCGACCCGGATGATTGGCGTCGACATGGAGATTACGCGGCGCAAGGCCGAGGAAGCGCATCGTGACTTGCTTGCGGCGGAGTTGAACCACCGCGTCAAGAACATCCTCGCGCTGGTGGAAGCAACCATGATGCTGACCTGGCACTCCGCACCCTCACCGGAAGCGTTCCGGGACGCCTTCTCCGCGCGATTGCATGCGATCGCCCGCGGCAATGATCTGCTTGTACAAAGCGAGTGGCGCCCCGTACACCTCGCGAATGTGGTGGAATCCGCGCTTGCGGCCTTTGGTTCCGCCCATCGGATTGCCCTGCCGGATGTCCCGGTTCATCTGGCACCGAAGGCAGCCCTGGCCTTGAACCTCATCCTCCATGAGCTGGGGACGAACGCCGCGAAGTATGGCGCGCTGTCGGTTCCAGAAGGCGTGGTGTCCGTAGCGTGTTCGCTGCGGGAAGGAGAACCGGACACGCTGGTTTGCAAATGGAAGGAAACCGGCGGTCCGCAGGTGCATCCACCATCCCGGAAAGGCTTCGGCTCGACCCTCATAGAAGAGACCGCAAGATCCGACCTTGGGGGAACGGCTTCGCTTTCTTATCCGCCCGATGGCGCGGAATGCGTCATCCGCTTTCCCTTTCGGTGAGCGGATAACGCGTTTGATTGCCTGGAGGCTTGGAGGGCCGGCCGGATATTCTGATTGAGCCGCAGTACGTTTTGCGGACCCAACTGCGCTTCAGTTCGAGCGTCGCTGCGCCCGGGCGCGTCTGCGCGCGATGTTGCTGCCCTCGCGACGCCGGGCGATGCGTCCCGCCGGTGTTCGGCGATCAGGTCCGGGGGCTCAGGCTGTGAGACACTGCGTCAACGAGGAAATCCCAGACACGCTTGATCCGGGATGTCTTGTGCATCGCGTCATGGGCCGCGAGCCAGATCGGAAGGGGCGGCAGGGTCCAGCTGGACATGCAGCGCGCCTATGCGGACAGCGGCGTGCAGACGATCGTGCTGCGGGCGGGCAATTTCACCGACCCGGAACGCCGCGGCTGCATCATGTCGGAAATCTATCTGCGTGACATTGCGCGGCAGGATAACCCTTCCCGGCCCAGCGGAGACCCGTCAGGCCATGTGTTACCTGCCGGATTGGGGCCGCGCCGCGGTCGCTCTGGCCGAAAAGCGCCGTGCGCTTTCGCGCTTCGAGGATATTCCGTTTCCCGGGCACACCCTCTCGGCGCAGGCGATCAAGTCCGAACTGGAGCGGATCACAGGGCGCAGCCCGACGTTCAAGCGGTTTCCCTGGTGGCTATTCACGATGGCCGGTCCCGTTTGGGAGCGGGCGCGTGAACTGAGCGGAATGTGGTATCTTTGGCAGACGGACCATGCCTTGTGTGAAAGACGCCTCAATAGCCCTGCTGCCGGACTTCGAGGCAATGCCGCTGGATGAGGTCATGCGCTCTGCATTGCCGTCGTAAGCCATCACGCGGTGCCAGTTCGGGCCCTCGAACAGCGTCTCTGCAACGCTCCGGGCCCCGATCACGGCCGGCCAGCGCCGACGCCCGCCTGGGCCCATTACGAGATCGATGCCATCGAGAAAGGCCCTCCATTTCAGCATCGGGAAAGGTCTCTCAGATCAGTGGGCAAAAAAGACGGTGGGGTGCTGCCAACGGTTACCTTGCGGTGAGCGGATCGAGCCTGGGGATCTCATCGCCGCGGCTTCGGAGCGCCTTTTTAACCGCCAGCCTTCATCATCGACAGCCGGGCACGCTCTTACGCCTGCGAACGCGCGGCCAAAGGCCATGACAAAGATTCCGGTTTACTACTTGATCAGCGATCTTCATATCGGCGGCGAAGAGGCGCTCGGCGTGTGCGATTTCGAGGATGAACTCATTGGTTATCTTCTGGAATTGTCAGGCCACACCGAAGAAGATGTCGAGCTGATTATCGTCGGAGACGCTTTTGGTCTCTGGGAAATCACCACCGTCCAGGGATCGGAAAAGCTTGACGCTATCGTCGCGCAGTTCCCGCGCATCTTCGAGACTTTCCGGCAGGTCGGCAGAGACATCAAGATCACGCTGCTGGCCGGAAATCACGACTACGAACTCGCCTGCTATCCTGAATTTGGCGAAAGGCTGAAAGCCTATAACATCCACCTCGAACAAACGCCTTCAATCATAAGACGAATTGGGCATCAGCGCCTGTGGATCGAGCACGGCAGCCAACACGACCCGGCCAATCGTGTTCCGGATTACGGCAATCCCTACGCGCAACCAATCGGCTATTTCATCACGCGCGATGTCGTCGGCGTTGCAGCGCAGCGGTCGCGTCTCGGCCGGTACAATTGGCTCAAGGACATACAGTCGGTTTATCCTACCGAAGCGATCCCGACCTGGATTTTGTCCAACTATTTCTATCGCGAAATGAGCCCGATCCTGCGCTGGATTGCGCTGCCGTTCCTTATGTTTTTCAGCTTTTCCGTTTTCGTTGTCATCGGCGCCGGGATGGAGTTCGCCGGGGTGTCCGACACCAACATATTCCTCAATAATCAACTGTTTCGGTCGCTTGGTTTGCTCGGAAGCCTGCTGCAACTGGTTCTGACGGCGAACGCCGTGATCCTCGCCGTTCTGATCGTTCTGGCGTTCCCGGGCTGGTTCATCCTGCGCGACGTCAGACAGACCGCCAGGAGGTTTGGTCTGGTCCTCGATCCAACAAAGCTCACGGGCCAGAAGGAAGACGCTTACCTCGATGCAGCCCGTGCTGTGTTTCAGGAGAACCCGGACGTTGCGGCCTTCATCTACGGGCACACCCACGCTCCGTCGGTGCGAAAGATCGGCGATCGGGCGGTCATCAACACGGGGACATGGATCAAGCAGTTTCAACCCGTGAAGGTCCGCTTCGGCATCCTCCCGCGAATTTACGTTCCCAGATATTGCCTCAGCAGCTTTCGGATCAGTGCGCAGGGCAAGCAAATCGTCGTCGCCTATCGCGAGGTCAAAAAGGCTCCGGGACGCGAGCTGACATGGCTGCAACGGATGTTGATGTCTCGCCGGGTGTCGTCGCTGATGGAGCCGGTGCCGGAGCATACGATCCTGGAAGCGCATTGCGACGTGTTCGAGGATACCCGATCCCGACGGTGACAAGCCTCTCTTGGGGCAGGCGCGTCCCCCGGTTTCAAGGCGTCGGGGTCGCCCAGCTCCAACGGCGTGACATGAAACGGGAAGCCGCCGCCGCCTTCACGGCTTTCGGGATGCAACGAAGCACTCCTCAGACATTGCCAACCTGCATCGCGCAACACGCGCCGTCACCAATCCGGTCGTTGCGATCGACATCGCAGCCCTTGCCCCGACCTGTGTGCGGCTGGTTCGTCCGGTGGCTTGCCCCCGCAGACCGGGCAGAGAGCGAAAGCGCGATGCCCTGCCAGCTAAGGCCGTGGCGTGTTCTGGCGGAGCAATGTGTCGGCCGAGCGTGCCACCACCTCGGAAATCTGCAGAAGCTGGCCGGCGAGCGGACTGGTCTTGCGCCAGACCATGCCGATCGTGCGCGAGGGCTGCGGATTGTCGAAGCGGGCTACGGAGACCGTCGCCGAGCGTGTTTCCACGCCCACGGCCATTTCGGGGATAAGAGTAACACCGATGCCGGCACTCACCATCTGAACGAGGGTCGAGAGAGAACTGGCATCCAGCACCTCGCGAGGGCGCGCTGATTGCATGTTGCAAAACGACAGGGCCTGATCGCGGAAGCAGTGCCCCTCTTCCAGCAGAAGCAGCCGCTCCTGGCGCAGGGTTTCACCATCCGGCACGGGCGTGGCCTCATCCGTACCGGGACGAACCAGCAGGAAGTTCTCGGTGAACAGCGGCACCTCGGCGAGCGATGGCTCGGATACCGGCAGCGCAACGATCGCCGTGTCCAGCCGGCCTTCCGTCAACTCCTCGATCAGTTTCGGCGTCACCGTCTCGCGGACATGGATGTCCAGTTCCGGCGCCGACTGCGTGAGGTTGCCGATCACCCGCGGCAGCAGATAGGGCGCGACTGTCGGAATGACACCAATGCGCAGCCGACCCACAAGCCGCTCTCGCGAGGCGCGCGCCAGATCTCCAAGTTCGTCCACAAGCCGCAGGATATCGCGCACACGCTCGCTGGCTTCTTCGCCGAATTTCGTCAGCCGGACCTGCCGTGCGTCGCGCTCCACCAGCACGGCCCCCAGTTCCTCCTCCAGTTCCTTGATCTGCATCGACAAAGCCGGCTGCGAAATGGCGCAGGCCTCGGCGGCGCGCCCGAAGTGGTTGTGCCGCGCAAGCGCATCGAAATAGCGAAGCTGTTTAAGGCTGATCTGAGCCATAATATAATCTTATCGCAGCAATCATAAAATGTAAATTTACCTGATGGCCAGCCTCTGCTAATAATTCTGATAGAGGACGGTCGGAGTAGTCCTGTCGCACCTGCGGCGCCCGCGCGGGCGTCCAACGGCTGACGCAGGGCCTGCGCCGACATCCGCCCTTGCTGACGGACGACCACGTCCGGGAGGAATGCACAGCGACCAGATTATTCCATGTCACAAGGTATCGGAGACTGCTGCGGGACCGTTTGGTCACCGTCAGCAGTACCATTCCTGATCATGGACCAGCTTCAAGAAGCACAGCGCGCAAACGGAGAGAAACATGGACGCGAAAAATCCCGATGCCGGCAGTTGCCCGGTAATGCATGGCGCAATCACGAGGAACAGTGCGGACGTGATGGACTGGTGGCCGAACGCGCTGAACCTGGACATCCTCCATCAGCATGACACGAAGACGAACCCGCTGAAGGGCTTCAGCTATCGTGAGGCGCTGAAGGAGCTCGACGTCGACGCGCTGAAGGCCGACCTTCGCGCCCTGATGACCGAGAGCCAGGAATGGTGGCCGGCCGACTGGGGCCACTACGGCGGCCTGATGATCCGCATGGCCTGGCACGCCGCAGGGTCCTACCGCGTGGCTGACGGCCGTGGCGGCGGCGGCACCGGCAACCAGCGCTTTGCGCCGCTGAACTCCTGGCCGGACAACACCAACCTGGACAAGGCTCGCCGACTGCTCTGGCCGATCAAGAAGAAGTACGGCAACAAGATTTCCTGGGCTGACCTTATTATCCTCGCCGGCAACGTCGCCTATGAGACCATGGGCCTCAAGACCTACGGCTTTGCCTTCGGGCGCGAGGACATCTGGCACCCCGAAAAGGACGTCTATTGGGGCAGCGAGAAAGAATGGCTCGCCCCGTCCGACAACCGCTATGAGGATGTCGAGAACCCGGCCACGATGGAGAACCCGCTGGCCGCGGTGCAGATGGGCCTCATCTACGTCAATCCGGAGGGCGTGAACGGCCAGCCCGACCCGATGAAGACCGCCGCGCAGGTGCGCGAAACCTTCGCCCGCATGGCCATGAACGACGAGGAGACCGCCGCGCTCACGGCGGGCGGGCACACCGTCGGCAAATGCCACGGCAACGGCGACGCGGCGCTTCTCGGCCCCGATCCCGAGGCGGCCGACGTTGAGGAACAGGGCCTCGGCTGGATGAACCATCACGCGCGCGGGATCGGCCGTGACACGGTCACCAGCGGCATCGAGGGCGCCTGGACGACCCACCCGACCAAGTTTGACCAGGGCTACTTCTCGATGCTCCTCGACCACGAGTGGGAACTGAAGAAGTCGCCCGCCGGCGCCTGGCAGTGGGAACCCAAGGACATTGCCGAGGAGGACAAGCCGGTCGACGTCGAAGACCCCTCGATCCGGTACAACCCGATCATGACCGACGCCGACATGGCGATGAAGGTCGATCCGTCCTACCGTCATTACATGGAGAAGTTCCGGGCCGATCCCGAGTACTTCCAGGACACCTTCGCCCGCGCCTGGTTCAAGCTGACTCATCGCGACATGGGTCCGAAGGCGCGCTGGTTCGGGCCGGAGGTGCCGCAGGAGGACTTGATCTGGCAGGACCCCGTTCCGGCCGGCCCCACGGACTATGACGTCGCCGCCGTCAAGGCGAAGATCGCCGACAGCGGGCTGTCCGTGGCCGAGATGGTCGCTACCGCCTGGGACAGCGCCCGCACCTTCCGCCAGTCCGACTATCGCGGCGGTGCCAACGGCGCCCGCATTCGCCTCGCGCCGCAGAAGGATTGGGAAGGCAACGAGCCGGAGCGTCTCCAGAAAGTCCTCTCTGTGCTGGAGCCGATTGCGGCCGAGACCGGCGCGAGCGTGGCGGACGTGATCGTCCTGGCCGGCAATGTTGGCGTCGAACAGGCGGCCAAGGCCGCGGGCGTCGACATCGAGGTGCCCTTCACGCCTGGCCGCGGTGATGCAACCGAGGAGATGACCGATGTCGACTCCTTCAAATGGCTGGAGCCGGTGGCCGATGGCTACCGCAACTGGCTGAAGAAGGATTATATCGTCGCCCCGGAAGAGTTGATGCTCGACCGCACACAGCTGCTGGGCCTGACCGCGCCGGAGATGACTGTCCTTGTTGGCGGGATGCGCGCCATGGGCACGAACCACGGCGGCACGAAGCACGGCGTGTTCACCGACCGCGCCGGCGCGTTGACCAACGACTTCTTTGTGAACCTCACCGACATGAAGTGGAAGTGGGTTCCCAAGGACACGAACCTCTACGAAATCGTCGACCGCAAGACCGGTGACGTGAAGTGGACGGCAACCCGCGTCGACCTGGTCTTCGGGTCGAACTCGGTCCTGCGCAGCTATGCGGAGGTGTACGCCCAGGACGACGCGCAGGAGAAGTTCGTGAAGGACTTCGTGGCGGCCTGGACGAAGGTGATGAACGCGGACCGCTTCGACACTGCCGCCTGATTTCGGCGGCCGACCGACGGATCAGGGCCTGCACGGGCGATGCGGCGGCGGAGGCTGTGCAGGTGCCCATCGCGCTCAAGGACGGGGCGGCGCCATGAAAGCGTCGCCCCGTTTTTCGTGCCCAATCCAATGACTAATCCCCCGAACAAGCGCAGCGGGCAAAGCCTCTAGGCGGCCTGTGAGGTGTGTGGCATGTCCGTGATCGGTTCCAGGGACAGCGTCGCCTGCCAGACCAGGCCTGCAGCCTGAAAGGTCAGCTCGACCCGCGCGTCAAGCGCGAACTCGATAACCTCGACCGTGACGGAGCTACCGAAGCCCTGCTTTTCGTGCCGCGACACTGCCGGACCGCCCGTCTCGCGCCAGGTGATTTCAAAGACCGGACCACGATCCCGGGGCATTGACGCCTTGCTCAAGGGAATTGACACAAGAAAGTTGCTTCCTTTGCTTCCAAAAGGTCGGCAACGTTAGTCTCTGACCAGCATCTAACTCAACGCTTGCTGAGAAGATGAGCGAAACATTGTTACTTGCACCTATCAAATTGCACCAAATCGACACAGGCCGAAAAGGGTTGTCGAATCGAAAATTCAACGTTTTAATCTGCCCTTCGACCAAATCGAATGAGATTCATCCCGGAAATGCGGCATACACGTAGAGGTGGAACGCCAAAGCGAGGCGCTTCGTGAGCCATTTTCCGCCGGAGCATCAAAAGGAATGGCTATCGTGAACACCACGAAGCGCGACACCGGCCTTTCAGGTTTCAGAGTTCTGATCGTCGAGGACGATTTTCTGCTTGCAAGCTACATCGCGAAACTTCTGGAGAACGAAGGCTGTCGCATTGTCGGGCTGGCCAGGAGCGTGGATAAAGCACTGGCGCTGGTGGACAATTCAATGCCCGAGGCTGCCATTCTGGATGCCAATCTCGCTGGCGCGTCCACGGCTCCCGTGGCAGAGGCGCTGCGCGCGCGGGGGGTGCCGTTCCTTCTCGTCACCGGTTACGGTGAGAACGATCTGAGCGCCGAGGTGCTGCGACAGGCGCCGCGTCTGGAAAAGCCCGTCCAGGCGGAGGCAATGATCCGCACGCTGTCCGCGTTGACGCGCTGGGCGCCGCGTCCACCCCAGCCAGCTCCCAGGCAGCCAACGCGATAACGTCGCCTTTCTGCGGCCGGACAGTTGCTGCGCGCGGCGATTGTGCTGCCGACCTTCCTACCGGCGCTTACGCCCTTCGTGCTAAGCTTCCGGGACAACAAGCGCGCCGGCGCAGCGAACTGTGGATCCGGAGCGCCGCGCGGGACCATGAACCACGCCGCGCAGGCGATGCGGGCTCGGTTCTAGCGAGAGAGCGCCAGCGTACCGCCCACGTTTGCGAATCCACGGGAGTAAAGAAATGGCACGAAGGTTTCTGCTTACCATCATCCTGGCTGTTGCGATGGCTACGCCGACGATCCCGGCCTCGGCCCATCACGGCTGGAGCTGGACGACGGGCGACAACATCGACCTCACCGGCATCATCAAATCCGTCAGCCTGGGGAACCCTCACGGCATCGTGCAGGTGGATGTCGATGGCGAAGCGTGGACCGTCGAAGTCGGCCAGCCCTGGCGCAATGACAGAGCCGGCTTGAAAGACGGCGATCTCGCCCAAGGCGTCGAGCTTCGGGTGATCGGCGAGCCGTCGGCCGACATCTCGGATCGGCGCGTGAAGGCCGAAAGGCTGTATCTGAACGGCCGCGAGTATGTTCTCTACCCGCGCCGCGACTGATGGATGGCCTGCTCACGGCGTTTTCCCAGTCAGATATCGCCACCTACCTGCGGTTTTCCCGATGGGCCTATGCCGCCGTGAATACCAGCCATGTGCTCGGGATCGCGCTCCTGGTGGGCGCGGTGATGCCATTGGATTTGCGGCTGCTGGGCGCGTGGCGGCACATTCCGCATCAAGACCTGGCGCGGGTGCTCGTGCCGGTGGCCGCCACGGGGCTGTTACTCGCGATGCTGACAGGAACGCTTCTGTTCAGCGTCCGTGCGAACGAGTACGCCGCTGTTCCCGTGCTCTGGCTCAAGGCGATGTTGATCCTTGCTGGTATCGCATCGGCAATCGCCGCGCACGCGCGTTACGGCGCCTGGCTCGACCATGCCACCCGCCCGCAACTGATACGCACAGCAGCGATTTCGATGGCCTGCTGGATGGGGGCCCTCATCAGCGGGCGACTGATCGCTTTCTCCGGCCCCTGAGTTCGCGGTGCGTCTTGGCGCAAAACACTCTGCACCTCAACCGGCCTCTTCTGCTCGCCAGCGCGCAGGCGGAGCGCGGAACCGCCAAGCGGCGGCTCCGCGGTCCTGCTCGGCTTCATTGGCCGGCGAACATCGCGTCGACCTCCTGACGCCAGGTCTCGTCATCGTACTCCGAGCCGTTGAGCATCGTGCTCCACTGGCGAACAAGTGCGGACGATGCCAACGCGTCCTTGATCTCGGCCTGCGACGCTCCCTGCGCCTTCGCCGCAGCCGTGTGATAATGGACGCAGTAATCGCATGGTATCTGTGCGGCCACGGCCAGCGCGATCAATTCCTTGGTCTTGGGTTCGAGCGCCGTGCCCGGGCCCATCACGGCCTGAAACTCCTGCCAGGCCGCCTCGACGCCCTGCTCCGGGAAAGTCTTCTTCATGAAAGTCGGCGGTTCCTGACCCTGAACGTTGCTGGCAGGAACGGCAGCCATGACCAGTGCCATGAGAACAGTTGGCAGCATCAGGGTTTTCATCCTTCCCTCCCCTTTTCTCGCGTTTTTCGCTGAAAAGCACCCAGCTCGGCGCGCGGTGGAAACCGCTTCCTCAACCCGGGCTCCGTGCCGTCACTTTCCAAGAGCTGGACTGCATGAGGATGCCTTCATCGGTCTCGTATCGCGCCAGTTCACTCTTGAGGGCGGCAGTGATCTGCTCATGCCGCTGCTCGGCGATCTCGCCGGCCTCGCGGTAGATCTCGCCCGCCGGCCCTAGCGCGAGCTGGAACGCGACCGCATCGTCCGGGGTGGCGCCGACAAGGACGGGCGCGTCGATCCGTTCGAATTCGACGTCCTCGTATCCGGCGCTCTTGAGCTGAAGCCTCACCTGGTCCGGATCGGCCATGGAAAACGGCCCCGGTCCGCAAGTCCGCGCATCATCACCGGGCGGAGGCAGATAGTCGGCGACGATCTGCTTCGGCAGTCCGAGCCAGGGATTGTCCTCGATGGTGCGCCACACGATCATTGTCATCGTCCCGCCGGGCTTGAGGCTCTGGCGCATGTTCTTCAGGGCTATGACGGGGTTCTCGAAAAACTGCGTGCCAAAGCGCGAAAAGCAGAAGTCATGCTCCGGCGCAAAGGGGTAGGTCTGCACGTCGGCTTCCACGAAGCGTACGTTCTCGATGCCCTGCGCGCGGGCGTCGTCGCGGCCGAATTGGAGAAAAGCATCGCAACAGTCCAGCCCGAGCACTGAGCCGGACGGGCCCACGGTCCTTGCCAGTTCGATGGCCGTATCACCGAAGCCGCAGCCAACATCGACCACCTTGTCACCGGGCTTCACATTCAGCGTCGGGAAGACCTGCCGGCTGTGGTGTGTGAGGCCGTCGACGAGCACGTGCTTGAAGCGGACGAATTTGGGAACAAGAATTTCATTCCAGAAGTCCACGAATTCGTTCCGCGATGACATTTCCTGGGCCATTTTTCCGACACCTTGTGGATATTGCTGCAGCGCAATACTGTTTAGGGAACGCCATCTCGTATACGTAAGCTTCTTCTCGCTGACGTTACTTGACGATGACGCCCACCAGCGCATTCTGTTTGCCTTTTGCCTCAAGTGTTTTCGGCATCATGCTGGTTGACGATTAGAATTGTGAAGGGTCAAACTCGCCGAAACCGGTTCGATTCCGGCAGGGAGTTCAGATATGACGATCATCCAGCGGCCGATTCACGTCAGTCTGGCGGGCCTGTCAGGCGCCCTCTCCACGCCGATAACCGGGCTTTACGAAAGCCTCCACGCCTTCCCGCTGCTTCGGGGGTTGTTCGACGACATCCCAAGCGAGTCGCCGTTTGATGTCGACATCGTCGCTGCGCGGAAAACCAAAACGATGACTGCGAGTGGATTGCCACTGAGCATCCACCGCACGATTGACGAACTGAATGAGACGGACATCGTCATCGTTCCCTCGATGCTGTGCCCGGAGGGATACGAATGGCGAACCGGCGATCACCCGGAATTAGTTGCCTGGATGCGGGACATGCACGCAAACGGCGCGCTCTTGTGTTCGGCCTGCTCCGGCGCGTTGGTGCTCGCCGAAACCGGGCTGCTGGACGGCCGGTGTGCGACAATCCACTGGGCCTTCGCGCCCACCTTTGAGCGCAATTTTCCGTCGATCAAGTTGTGCGTCGAGGAAGTGCTGGTTACGGCCGGCGATCGGAGCGAACTGGTCATGTCGGGCGCGAGCGCATCATGGACCGATCTGCTTCTTTACCTGGTCGCCCGGTTCACGAAGCCATCGACTGCGCGCGCGCTCGCCAAGTTCATGCTGATGCAGTGGCACACTGAGGGTCAGGCACCTTTCCTCCCGTTTTGTCCGCCGAGTCGTCACGGGGACAGCATGGTCCTCAGTTCCCAGCAGTGGCTGTTGGGGAACTACTCGGTCGGCCGCCCGGTCGAGGCAATGACGCGCATGGCCGGCGTTTCCGGGCGCACTCTGGAGCGCCGCTTCAAACAGGCGACGGGTTACAAGCCGATCGAATACGTCGCCCGCATCCGCGTGGAAGAAGGAAAGCGCCGCCTGGAGCAGAGTGACGCACCGATCGAGCAGATCAGCTGGGAAGTGGGCTACGAGGATGCAGCGGCATTCCGCCGCCTGTTCAAGCGGATAACACGCCTGACGCCGAGCGAGTATCGCAAGCGGTTCCAGGCGCCGAAACTCCACTAACCCGGGTGGGCGAATGGGCTGTCCCCTCCGCTGGCACCGCAGCCCCGGGAGGAAGGCCGGACCATTTCGGAGACGCCGGGTCTGCCGAGGCATGCGCGACGGCCATCATTCCTCTTTCAGAGGCGTCGGGATCGTGAGGCCGCGATCGAGCATCACCTGCCAAGCCTCTTCAGCGCTGTCGACGAACTGAAAAAGCTCGACGTCCTCTTTCCCGATCATGCCGAACTGAACCAGAGCGTCGAAGTCGACGATGCGTTTCCAATAGTCGCGGCAGAACAGGATGACGGGCAGACCATCCGTTTTGCGAGTCTGCTTCAAGGTCAGGATCTCGAACAATTCGTCGAGCGTCCCAAAGCCGCCGGGGAACGCCACCAGCGCATTGGCGCGCATTGCAAAATGCATCTTGCGGATGGCGAAGTAGTGGAAACTGAAGCACAAGCCCGGCGTAATGTATTCATTCGGGGTTTGCTCTGAGGGGATCTCGATATTCAGGCCAATCGTTGGCGCGCCCGCCTCATACGCTCCCCGGTTCGCTGCTTCCATGATGCCGGGGCCGGCGCCGGTGGTCACCACGTTCTGGTGCATCCCGCTGTCCGATGCGAAGGCGCCGCCCCTTTCCGACGCAATGCGTCCGAATTCTCGTGCAACCTCGTAGCTCTGCGCCAGCAGGGCGCCGATACCATTCGGGGGTTGCTCGGTTCGCGGCTCAGCGTCGCCGCCGGCGCGGCCGGCAACCGCCCGTGCACTGCCAAAGACAACGATGGTGGACTCGATAGCGCGATCCTGAAGGCCGAGTTCAGCCCTTTCGAATTCAAGCGCGATACGGTGGCTGCGCATTTCCTCGCGCCGCAAAAAGTCGCGGTCGTCAATCGCAAGCCTCTCGCCACTCGAAACTGGCTTACCGGAACGGGAGGACAACAGAGACTCTCCTTTCTCAGTCACGGACAGCGGCGTTCCCGACATTTGAAGGCTGAACGCGCGCAGCTCCGGCGCCCGGACACGACTGAAAGCGAACGACGATCAGGGCCGCAAGGCGGATATGAAACCCAACTTATACGTCTTATGTGGCGCATGTAGGCAAGCACGGATGCGGTCCCCGCGGCTCGCGAAGCGCGCCCCCGCCCGCGACCACGCCGCGGCGCCAATTGACAATAGCAGCAGCCAGAGCGATGTCCCGAGCGGCCGCGCATTCGCAACTGGCGGCAGGACGGGCCGGAAGGCAGAGAATAGCACTTATCCAGCCGCCTCGGTTTGCTGAACTGGACCCATCTTCCTCAATCCCATTAACATGAAGACATGCGTTCGCCATCAGGTCTGCACGCAATATCCCTGCAAAGTTTCAACAGGAATTGATCCATGTCGGGCAAATGGGAAGTGATCGAGCGGAAACCGAAGAACATTGTTCGTTGGTCAGTGGAAGCAGTGGTCGAAGAAGGCGTCGATCGACCCAACCCGGCGTCGCCGGCCGAATTCGTCTATGAGCTCCGGCACGTCGACACGCACGAAACAAAGCGTGTGCTATCCCATCAGGTGTTCGAAATCGGTGACCGTATTAATGAAGAGGGCTGGTTCCGCGAACTGTAGCGCATGATCGCAGATTGACTCCGGGGACAGGGTCAAACGTCCTGAACTCTCCCGGCATTGACGCTGTTCGCAACACCGTGTCCTGAACCGCCATATGGACCGATCTCGGCGCCCTGACGCCGGGATGCAGGCGCGGGTAACCAAGACGATTGCAACCCTAAGTATTCAGGCGCAAGTCATCAGGGCTGCAAAGGCGCGGCTCAGGGTGGCCCAGTCTCGCTCGACAGGGTGAGCTGGGGTCATCCCAAAACATCCTTAGCTATGCCTTGCGGTTGAATTTGCTTTGCTTGAGGGTGCCGTAGACATTTGCAGGTTCTGCCCCTAATTGTTCAGGATAGCTGCTCGCGCCCATCTCAGAGTTCGTTCACACTGATCAACCGGGACCCGTGGATTCAAAGCGTCAACCAAAAGACAGGTCCGTCCTGCTGGCAGAATTGCGCCGTACGCCGCTTTGGGCGAGCTTGCCCGAAGCCGATCAAGAATTGATCCTGCCCAAGCTGGAGTTGCTCAAAGCGGGTGCGAACGAGACGATCGCGGCCCAGGGCGAGGGCGCCCAGAGCTTGTTTTACCTGCTGACTGGAACGGTTCGCTTAGTCCGCCTGGACCAGAACGGGCGCCGCATCGTATCCGGCTTCGGGTTTGGGGGCAATTTGTCAGCAGATCGCGGTGATTTCCTTGGCCTCGGTTTCGATGACGTCTTCCCGTACTCTATCGAAGCAGTGACCGATGCGGCCTTGTGGCGGTTTCCGCGTGCCGAGTTGATGGCTCTGAATGAGGGAAATCTGGATCTGAAGGAGCAGATTTCCGGCATGGCGTCACAGGAGTACCACAGAACGCAGACGCACCTCGACACCATCATGGAAGGCGCGGTCCAGGCGAAGCTCGCCAGGTTTTTACTGGTTCTCGCTGAGCGTATTGGCCACGCTGACCCAGGAGGGACGAAGGTATCGCTGAGCATGACCCGCCAGGACATTGCCGATCACCTCTGGCATAGCATCGAGTCCATCAGCCGCGCATTCACGACCCTGCGGGATGCGGAACTGATTGGATACCAGGAAGATCAGCCTCATCTGGTCGTCTTTAATAAGACCAGTCTGTCCAGCATAGCTCTCGACGCCGACTGACAAGTGGCGGTCCGGAAACTGTCATCAGGCTTTATGCCAGAGTTGGAAGAAGGACCTGACGTCTGCCCGAAACGGCGTCTTGGCAGATCGGCGTCCGCTTTTATCGCTTGTGAAATTGGCGAGCGCGCTATCTGGTCTGCAGGGGCTGCTGAAAATCGTCGAGACAGATCGCCGTTCAACCGCTTGCGTTAGAAATGGCCACCCACCTCGTCTGAGCCGGGTGCGCGCTGTCCGAACGTGAAAGTCCCGCTGTTGCGGACCTCGGCCGCGGCGCGGACAAGTTCGCCATAGGCCAGCCGCGCGAGGCTGGAACCAACGCTGATACGCTTTACCCCCGCCTGCGACAGTTCGGCGACGCTGAAGCTTGGGCCGGATAGCCCCATGACCACGTTGACCGGCTTCGAGACCGATGCACAGACCGTGCGGATCTGCTCAAGATCCTTCAAGCCCGGCGCATAAAGGACATCCGCGCCCGCCTTCTCGAAGGCCTGCAGCCGTCGGATTGTGTCCTCGAGATCAGGCCGGCCATGAAGGAAGTTCTCGGCCCGCGCCGTAAGCACGAAGTCCGCCTCGAGCCCGCGCGCAGCGTCCACGGCTGCAGCGATGCGTTCGACCGCATGATCGAACCCGTAGATCGGGGCATCGGTCTGCCGCGTGTAATCCTCGATGGAGCCGCCAGCGAGACCCGTCGCCCCGGCGAGTGCGATTGTCTCGGCAACCTGCTCCGGGCTGTCGCCGAAGCCGTTCTCAAGGTCGGCGGAAACCGGGAGCGGCGTAGCGCCGACAATCTCCAGGCAATGCGCAATAACGGCATCGCGCGATACGTCGCCGTCCTTGCGGCCTCGCGAAAAAGCGAACCCCGCGCTGGTCGTGGCGAGAGCTTCAAACCCCATCGAGGCCAGTATGCGCGCCGATCCGACATCCCAAGGGTTTGGGATGACGAAGGCATGATCCCGGTGGTGTAACGCCCTAAAAGCAGACGATGATTCTGCATCAGAAGACATCTTGTGCCCCTCCCGAGCGCACCCGGTGCCGCGTTTACATGGCCGCCACGTCTTCCTGCTGCTGCGCCGAGAAGATCGAGGTGTAGCCGCCGCTCCAGTCCGGCGGCAGACGATAGCTACCCGGCTCATGGTGCGCGAAACGGGCCGGCTCACCTCGAATGATCGCCTGCTCGTAGCGTGATTTCAACGGCTGCGCGGTATAGGGCATGGCGTCTGCAGCCGAGATCACGAACAGCAGCAGCGGCCTGCCAAGATCGGACTCGTTCTTCCGCGAGGCATGAAGCGTCCTGTAGTTATGCATGGTCACCGACCCCACGGGGCCGGACAGCTCGACGGCACGATCCGCCGGCACCTGCGCGGCCGCGCTCTTGCGCAGTTCTCCGCGCCAGACGCCCGCGTCGTCGTAGTGATCGTAAATCTCGCCCTTGTGACTGCCGGGGATGCACATGAGCGGCCCCTGCTCCGGTCCGCAGTCGTTCAGGTAAATGCCGCAGGTCAGAACGGCGTGGTTGGTGTGCGGGAAGAACGGCTGATCCTGGTGCCATGAGACTTCGGCGCCGCCCTTGGCCCATTTGAAGTTCAGCTTCGCCTGGTAGAACTTTACATCCGGTCCGACGACATCGGCGAGGGCGTCGGCCAGCCGACTCTCGGTGAGGAAGCGCCAGAAGATGTCGTCCTGATCGCACGGGCTGGAGACACGGCGCAACCGCGGATTTTCCGGGGTGTGGTCCGGCTCCAGGTCAAATACGGAATCCGAGGCCGTGACCGAACGGCTGCGCTCCACGAGCTTCCCGACGGCATCATTGAGAGCCGCGATCCATTCCGGCTCCACGAAAGACGGCAGCAGGGTGAAACCATCGTCGAAATAGCGGGCACGCTGCTCCGCGGTCATGGCACGGCAGGCATGTTTCTGGATGTCCTCGGCAAGCATGATGACCTCCCTGGTCAGTTGAAACCCAACACCTGGTTGGGCAGCCACAACGCCGTCTGCGGGAACGCCGCGACGATCGCCAGTGCGATAAGCTGGATCACGATGAAGGGTATCACGCCGGCATACATGTGACGCAGCGTGATATCCCGCGGGGCGACGCCGCGCAGATAGAAGATGGCCGGGGCCATCGGCGGCGTCAGATAACTCGTCTGGATCATCACCAGCAGCAGCATGCAGAACCAAACCGGCTCGAAGCCCAGATCGCGGACGAAGGGCATGAAGATCGGCACGAAAATGAGCAAGATCGAAATCCACTCCAGGAAGAAGCCGGCGATGAAGACGAGCAGCAGGAAGATGACCAGCAGCATCGCGGGGCTCAGCTCCAGCGCGCCGATCATGTCGCGCATGATGCTCATGCCGCCCGAGCCGACAAAGACCCCGGTGAACAGGCTGCCCGCCATCAGGATGAACATGATCATCGAGGTCACGGTGATGGTCTTGACCAGCGCCGCGCCAAACATGCCGAACGAAAAGCGTCCATAGAGGATCGACATCAGGAAGGCGCCCACCGCGCCCAGCGCCGCCGCCTCGGTCGGGGCCGCCCACCCCAGCATGATCGAGCCGAGAACAGCGAAGATCATGACAAGCGGCGGAACCAGCGCCTTGACCGTAATGGTTACCTTTTGCAGGAAAGGCGGGTCGTCAGCACCGTCGTCCACGCGCGGCGCCGTTTGCGGCCGCAGGATGCACAGGCCGACGATGTAAATGATGTAAAGCCCGGAAAGGATCAGCCCGGGAAAGATCATGCCGACCATGAGATCGCCAATCGAGACATCGGCGATCGGCCCCAGCACAACCACCACGACGGAAGGCGGAATGATTGTTCCAAGCGATCCGCCCGCGCAGATCGTGCCGGATATCAGCGACTTGGAATACTGGTACTTCATCATCGCCGGAATCGCGAGCAGGCCGACGACCGTCTCTGTCGCGCCAATCACCCCCCGTGGAGGCGGCGAAGATGATGCACATGATCACCGTGCCGATAGCCAGCCCACCCGGCAGACGGCGCGTCCAGAGATGCACGGCGCTGAAAAGCTGCTCGGCGATACCTGAACGCTCAAGCATCGCGCCCATGAAGACGAAGAGGGGTACCGCCGCCAGCACGAAGTTGGAGGCGACCTCCTCGATCTTCTGGGTGAACTGGAAGAACACCGCGTCGCCGAAGGTGTAGATGCCGAACGCGAACGCCACGCCGAGCAGCGAGAAAGCGACCGGAAACCCGAGGAAAATCAGCACGAAGAGTGCCGGAAACATCAACAATCCGGTCATTGCTGCTGCTCCGTGGCGGCGGGGGTCTCAGGATAATCGGCGCGCCCGAAGATCGCGCGGACCGCTTTCAGACATTCCGCGATGACCTGCAGAAGGAGCAGCACGAAGCTGAAGGCGATGATCGCACGGAACGGCCAGATGACCGGGTTCCATGCCGAATTGCCCGAACGCTCGCCGGACTGATAGGCGCTGCTGGCGTACTCAATAAGCCGATCCGAAATCAGGTAAAGACACGGCAGGATCAGCACCAGGTAAAGCGTCAGGTCCAGTACCGCGCGCATGCGCGGGGAGAGCCGGGCGTAGATGAGGTCTATGCGGACATGTGCCTGCTTCTGCAGCGTGAGCGCGCCGCCGAGCAGGAAATGCACGCCCATCAGCGTGTAGCCAAGCTCGAACGCCCAGATGGTCGGCGCGCCGAAGAAGTAGCGCGCGAACACCTCATAGCTCACCCCGAGGGCAAGCGGTATGACGACCAGCGCAGCCGTGTACCCCACCGCGCGGGTGATCGTTTCAATGAACCGGATGATGGAGATCATGACCCCGCCGAACGCACAGTTACAAGCCCGCACGAAAAAGGATTTGCCGAAAAGCCAGAGGCGACTTTCGCGGCAAATCCTTCAGATTCCTGCTCGGTCTCTTATTGGCGAACCTTCACATTGCGGTAGCGGCCCGAGTCTTTCCAGAGGTCGGCGAATTCCTTCTGGCTCTCAAGCACGCGCTTGAACCAGTCGTTCTCCGCGGCCTTCTCCTCGGCCCAGGCAAGGCCGGCCTCGCGCGCCTCGTACTGCACCTCCGGATCGAGCTCGATCACCTCGTTGCCCTGCTCGCGGAAGAAGGCGAGAGCCTTCGCGTCCTCCTGGCCGATCGTGAGCCAGCTGTCCATGGTGGTCTTGAACGCTGCGTCACGGATCAGCGCCTGGTCCGACTCGGACAGGCTGTTCCACGCGTCATTGTTGATGACAAGTTCGAACGGCGCGGTGGGTTGATGTACGCCAGGTATGATGACGTACTTGGTCACGCGGTGGAAACCGGGCGAAATGTTCTCCCACAACGTGCCCCATTCGGTCGCGTCGATCGCGCCCCGCTCCAGCGCCGGATAGACGTCGCCGCCCGGCATCGTGACCGGCGCTGCGCCCATGCTCTTGGAGATTTCCAGCCAGGCGCCGGCCGTGCGCAGCTTCAGACCCTGCAGGTCTTCCAGCGTGCGGACCGGTTTGCGCGAGTGCAGGAAGACCTCGGAGGTCCGAATGAACAGCGGCATGGAAACGAGGTTGAACCTCTCCATGCGCCACGCGGCCTGCATATCGGCCCCGCCTCCGCGATACAGCCAATGCAGCATACGCTCGCTGTCGAACGAGCCGGCGAAGCCTCCGAACAGCACCGCGGTCGGGTCGATGCCCCAGTCGTAGCCGATCCAGGTATGCCCCATTTCGGCGACACCGTTGTTGACTGTCTCGGAGACCTTCAAACCCGGCCCAAGCGTGCCCGCGGGGAAAACCTCGATCGTGATCCGGCCGTCGGACATGCGCTCGACGTTCTCCGCGAACGCCTTTGCGCCGATCTCCATCAGCGGTCCGCCAGACCAGCCCGTGGCCATCTTGAAGGAGTGAGTATCCTGGGCACTCGCGCTGGCACCCGCCAGGGCGAGCCCGGCGGACAGCGCCGCGCCCGCCAGGAACGCGCGTCGGGGAAACTTGAGCTTCATTTACGTCCTCCCTAGACTTGTTTGTGAACGCTGTGAACTTGGCCCCTTGGAGCGGGTGCTTCTCGTTTTTGTGCTTTTTTCGCAAGTGAAAAGCTTTTTTCCTGTTGCTTGAGGTCTGCTGCTTTTTTTTGAGACGTTATACTTCTCGGGGACAGAGCGGGTCCCCGTTTTAAATTTGGCGACGCTTGGCGATTGCATCGGCGAACGCGTCGAGGACGTCCGGATCAGCGCCGTAAGAATGATCCTCGTCCGGGAACACGCCCTCCTTGACCTCCCTGACGTACTGGCTCAGGCCGTTGACCGCGACCTCGGTCAGGTTGGCGTAGCGCTTGGTGAACTTTGGCTTGAAGTCGGTGAAAACGCCAAGCAAATCGTACGACAACAAGATCTGCCCGTCCGTGCCCGCGCCGGCTCCGATGCCGATTGTCGGGATTTCGAGTTCCTGCGAAATCATTGCGGCGATCGGACCGGGCACGGCTTCGAATTCGAGCATGAAGCAGCCGGCGTCCTGGATCGCCAGGGCGTCCTCCAGGATCTTCATGGCCCCGTCGACGGTCCGCCCCTGAATCTTGAACCCGCCAAACATGGCGATGGTGTGCGGCGTCAGGCCTATATGGGAGGCCGTCGGGATACCTGCGTCCACCAGCGCCTTGAGAATATGCGCCTGCGACCGGCCGCCTTGCGGCTTCACGGCGTCGCAGTCGGCGTCCTGCATGAAACGCGTGGCGTTCGTCAGGGCGCGGTCAACAGTGTTGTAGCTCTGGTAGGGCATGCAGCCGAGGACGAAAGTGTTGGGCGCGCCGCGCCTGACGGCCTGCGCGTGCATGACCATCATATCCATCGTGGCGGGGATCGTGCTCTTGTGGCCATGGGCAACCATCGCCAGCGAATCGCCGACAACGCACACGTCGACGCCCGCCTTCTCCGCCCAGGACGCGGAGGTGTAATCCGGAACGGAGGTGTACACCATCCGTTCGCCGGTTTTCTTGGAATTGCGAATTTCCGTGATTGTGCGCTTCTTTCGTTCCGCCGCGTCCGCCATGCTTGATCAACCCATAACCGACAAATGATATATTAGTTAGCACCGATTAAATATGTGTCGTCAAGTCAGCGCTTCGCGGAAAGGAGAGAAGGTTCGGAATGTCGGAAACGGAAGGCGCGGTATCAGGCCCATCGACAGAAGGCGCAACGCTGACCGAGGTGGCCTACAGAGAAATCGAGGAGCGCATCGTCACGCTCAGATTGCTGCCCGGTGAAGTCCTGTCGGAGGCGCGGCTGGTCTCGACCCTCGGCATCGGCCGCACGCCGATCCGCGAAGCGCTCCAGCGTCTCGCGCGAGAAGGGCTTGTTGTAATCATGCCGCGGCGGGGTGTGGTCGTCTCGGAGATCAACGTCAAGAAACAGCTGGAATTGCTGCTGGTTCGCCGCGAGCTGGAGCGGCTGATGGCGCGGCTGGCGGCCCGGCGCGCGACGAACGAGGAACGCGAGCACTTCGCCCGGATTGCGGCCGACATGCGCGAAAGCGCCGACGCCAACGACGATGTCATGTTCATGCGCCTGGACGGCGAGCTGAACCACCTCCTGTCGGAGACCTGCCGCAACGCCTACGCGCAGGGCGCCATGTCTCTCATGCAGGGCCTCTCCCGCCGCTTCTGGTACGTCCATTACAAGCAGGTGCTGGACCTGCCGAAATGCGCCAGCCTCCATGCCGATCTGGCCGATGCGATCGCCTCAGCCGATGAGGAGGCGGCCGCACTGGCCTCGGACCGTCTGATCGACTACCTCGAAACCTTCACGCGCGCCTCGCTTGATGCACCGCCGCAGATCCAAGGCGCGAAGGTCAGTCCAAGCTAGCGGCGACAGCATTTGAAAAAGCCCGCCTCTACACGGAGGCGGACTTCCTCCTCTGATGTGTCCTGCGCGCTACTCAGCAGCCTTCAGCCCGCTGTCCTTGTCCTTACGTACGCGCGGTGTCGCCGAGGTCTTTCGCATGTCTTTCTTCACGAACTGGTTGTCGTATCCGTTGAAGATATGGCCGATAAGGCCCCTGTTCAGGTCCGACGTACCAAAGAGCCAGTCCATGATGGGGAATGTGAGGTTCATGTTTCGCTCCATCATGATGTTCTGGTCATGATGCGCGGTGTGGTGCCGCCGGATCGTGTTTACGAACGGCATGTTGCGCACAAACCAGTTCTCATCCACGTGGCAGCAGAAGTGCATGAACTCGTAGATCAGATACATGGACGTTGTCGTCGTGATGAACAGCCAGCCGACATTCGGCGACAGCGCCCAGCCGAGGAACAGCGCCGCAGGGATCGACATCAGCGTGAAGACGACGAGCGCATACGGCGGGAAGAAGGTCACGCGCCAGTCGTGATGATCCGCGAAGCGCATCTCGGTGTCGGTGAAGAACTGGTGATGCATCAGCGTGTGGCGCGAATAGACCGCCCGGAACAGCGGGATCTTCGAGGGCCGGTGCATGATGTAGCGATGAAGCCACCATTCGAAGAAGTTGCAGACCAGGAATGTCACGGGAACGGTCAGCAACTCGAGAGCCGTAACGGCCGTGATATTGGAAAGGTAGATGTAAAGCGCAGTGAAGCCGATCGTGTAAATGATGATGACGTGAAGCCAGCCATTGTACCACCCCGCGACCCGCGACCGGTACGTTTCCCGATACGCCCGCTGGCGGTCCGTCATCTCGGTATTTGCAAGTTCCATGTCCAACCTCCCTGAGCAGAGCGAGGCGGGGCGCACCGATTGCCGGCAACCTGCCCCCTGAAATCCGATCGCGGGGCCAAGCACCCCGCGGTGACCGCGGACAGCCGCGCGCGTCATCGAGGAGCCTGCGCGAATGGCCTCGCAGCAACCCTCATACTAACTGATATATCAGTTGTGTTCAACTGGAGGACCGTATCAACCACATGATTAGGACGTGCCCTCGCTCAAGGCGTCGATGGCCTCGTCAATGTCGTCGCTGGTAAGGACCCATTCGTTGGAAAAATTAGCCACAACCTCCTCCATGAAAGGCTCGTAGAGTCGCAGCGCCTTTTCCTCGTCGCCCAGGTGATCCACGAGGATCGCCAGCGACAACTGCGCCGAAGCCGGGCCCTCGAAGCTCCATTCGAAGCCGTCGTCGCTCAACGCCTTGACGTCCAGGCGCTGCGGCAGCGGCTCGTCATTAACGGTCACGACCACGCCGTCGATCGTGCGATCGCCTTTGTAGACCTTCATTCGCCTCCTCCCCATACGGACCAAGCACGGGCTTTCTTGCCACTGATATATGAACTGTATATCATAGCGCGACGAACTCAAGAATATGGCATTTGTCGTGGATGCAATCGAGCCGAACTGGACCGCACTGATCGTTTTCGCCGCCGTCTGGGGCGTCGGCTGCGCCGGCCTTTTCTATCTTATCGGGATCCTGCCGCTCAGCGCCGCTCCTGCCGAGGTTCGCCGCGGCGCGGGGCCGATGCTGGTTCTGACCAGTGTCGGCTTGGTGGGCGCTTTATTGGTCTTCTCGCTGTTGTTCGCGTTTGCCGAGTTGCGCTGGACATCTCTGGTGGTAGCCGGCGGGATGGTCTTTCTGTTTTCGCCTTTTGTCATTCAAGACCTCCCCGAGAAATTGAAAGATAACAAGGCCGGGCTGTCGATCGTTTTGGTTTTGACGCTTGCCGGACTGTTTTTGCTTTATTTCGTGGATGGCGTGGCAAGCGTGCGGTCAATGTTCGCTTAATGCTTGCCCGGCCTGGCTGACTTCAGGGAGGAAAGAGTGCCGGTTAAAATAAAGATCGGTTTTTCGATCGTCGTGCTCATGGTCGCCGTAGCAGGCTATTTTTTCCTGCAGTGGCTCGGACAGGACTTCACGCCTTATCTCGCACTTTTTCTGGGTGCTTTTTGCATTTTTGCGTTCTGGGTGTTCCCTGAGGTTTCGCACAAGAAAAAGTGACTCGCTGCAAAGCATGTGCCGTTGCGGGCGGTTCTGATGGATGCTTCGCTGCGATCACCGTTTGGCGAAGGCGGTGCTTTGAAGATTGGGGCCCGCTCGCGAAACGGGCCTAACGCGCCCAATCGAGGCAGTCCAGCGTCGTGACAACGCCCCCGGCTGCGCTGAGTTCGCTTGTGACGGCTCGGACGCGCGAGGGCCCTTCGGCACATACGGCATGGCTACTGCTGCGGCTCCCGGTCAAGTCTTCCAGCAATATGACCCGATCCGTCCCAGCGCCGCTTGCAGGCTCGAAAAACCCCAGGACGGCCTTGCGGACACAACTTGTCAGAATGAACCCGATTATGAGGAAGGTGTGGCGCCCGTCCCGCTTTAACCTGTCGACGCACGACCTGAACGCCGGCGCTTTCCAGGCATCCATGCACGGCTTGTCGACACGGTACCAGTGCGGCCGCGGGTTCAGTCCCGCGATGAGCGCGCAGTCGGTATTTGCCCCGGGCAAGCACAGGCCGTGCAGGGGGTCGGCGGCGTCACCCGGCGCGAACTGGCCCGGCGCATAGCGCGATGTCACGAGCACGACAGCGACATCGTCAGGAAGCCGCTCCAGAAATGCTGTCAGGCGTGCAGCAGCCCGGTGCAGCGTCGCCGTTTCTTCGAGGCCGTACTTTCGCGCCAGACTGCCATCCGGCGAACAGAAGCCGACCTGTGGGTCAATGACCATCACGCATGCTGAGCGGGGATCAACGGTAATCGTCTCCGGAGCGGCTGCAGGTCTGGGCGTCGAGCTCATGCTGGAGCCAAAATTCCTGGCACTCGGCGAGGCGAAACGCCCCCCGCCTCGGCGAACCACATACTTGTGAGCTAAGTCCCTTTTCGGATCGTGCAATGCTCGTTCAGAAGGCCAATGCACTGTCGCGCCCACTCTTGCTGCGGAACGCTGCGGCCTCTGGGTGCGAGCAGCGCCGCCTTGTCGCCCCTGGGCACGACGAGAAAATTTGTTGCCTTGCGGGACCGCCAAAGGCTAATTTGTACTAATAGTAGTATGATAAGCAAACTTGCCAGGCCATCCGGTCCGGCCCGTGTTGGGATCGACCCATGGGACCATTCAACTTTCCGACCCAGATTGACGATGCGCGCGTCTACGGCCGCGCCGTTGAGTGGCTGAAATCCCGCAACGTCCTCCTTCCCACGTTCTCCCAGCTTCGCAACCCGCACACGATCCCCGCTGACATCGAGGAGCAGCTTGCCACCATTTCGCCGGACGATGCTCATCCGCTCAACCTGTTTCGTGTTCATTGGTACAACGATGTCTCACGCAGCGGGCGCGCCGAGGTGCCGGTTCATCTCGAACTGCCGAAAAGCCTGACCGGCGTGAACGCGCGCATCGTCGTGGCGATCGGGGCGCTGTTTCCGATGATCACGGCGCACAAGGTGCTTGCCGCCTATTCCTGCCTCGTGCCGCGGATCGTGACCGGCCGCTTCGATCCCGCGCATCATCGGGCCGTGTGGCCCTCCACCGGGAACTACTGCCGCGGCGGCATCGCGATCTCGCGCATTCTCAACTGCCATGGCGTCGCCGTGCTGCCGCAGGGCATGAGCCGCGAGCGCTTTGCCTGGCTGGAACAATGGGTGACGGACCCGGCCGATATCGTGCGCACCCCGGGTACCGAGAGCAACGTCAAGGAAATCTACGACGCCTGCGCCGAGCTGGAGCGCGACGAGACTAATGAGATCATCAACCAGTTCAGCGAGTTCGGCAATTACGCCGGACACTACACGGTCACGGGCGGCGCGCTGGAGCACGTCTTCGAATCGCTAAAGGCGAAGGACCCCAATCTCGAACTCGCCGCGTTTGTCGCCGCCAGCGGCTCATCGGGCACGCTCGCGACGGGCGACTACCTGAAGCAGCAACTCGGCTCGCGAACAGCGGTCGTCGAGCCGGTGGAGTGCCCCACCCTGCTCTATAACGGCTACGGCGAGCACAACATCCAGGGCATCGGCGACAAGCATCTGCCACTCATTCATAACGTGATGAACACGGACTTCTTCGTCGCCGTCAGCGACCGGGCGACGGACGGGCTGAACGCGGTGTTCAACAGCGATGAGGGCAAACGCTACCTCGCCGACAGCATGAATGTGCCGGCCGAGACGGTCGCGAAGCTCGCATGGCTCGGCTTTTCCGCGATTGCCAACGTTCTCGCAGCCATCAAGCTGGCGAAGTATCTCGGTCTTGGCCCGGACGATGTCGTGATGACCGTGGCGACCGACGGCGCCGATCTCTACGAGAGCGAGCTTGCCGCCTATTACGCTCGGAACTTCCCGGAGGGCGTCACGGCCCGAGACGCGGCGGCGATCTGCGGCGAGCATCTTGCCGGGCAGGACACCTCCCACCTGCTGGAAGCCTCGCATACGGACCGCCGCCGTATCTTCAATCTCGGCTACTTCACCTGGGTCGAGCAGCAGAACATCGACCTGGCGGACTTCGACAAGCGCGCGGACCAGGCGTTCTGGCGCGATCTGCAGGCGCTCGTGCCCATCTGGGACGAACTAATCACCGCATTCAACAAGGAAACCGGCCTCGGTTAGCACGCCCGGCAGCGATTGGCTCTCTCGAGGCCTTGCAGCCGGGCGCGCCACTGAACCGATTGGGGGAAAGCAGCAAGTCATGGACCAGAACCCTCTAGTGAAATCCTATCTCGATCTCCGGGCCGAAACCGAGGCGCGTGATCGCGGCCTGCGCGAAAAGGTCATGTCGCTGTCCGAGGCGGCCTCGCTGGTGCATGACGGCGAGCATCTGGCCGTGGGCGGTTGCACGATGTCGCGCACGCCGATGGCGATGATCTGGGCGCTCGTGCGCGCGGGGCGAAAGGACCTGACCGTCTCGCGCAGCATCGTGTCGTCCGAGGGCGACATTTTTTATGGCTCCGGGGTCTCGCCCCACATCATCACGAGCTGGTTCAGCCAGGGCATCGTCTGGGGCGTCTCGAAGGTGATGCGCCACTACACCGAGAACCGCCTCGCCCGCTTCGACGAGTGGAGCCACATGTCGATCGGGCTGCGCTACCGCGCGGGCGCGATGGGCGTGCCCTTCATGCCGGTGCGCTCCATGATCGGCTCCGACGTCGCCAAGCGCCGCGGCGACGAGGTCAAGACGATGGAATGCCCGTTCACCGGCGAAACGGTGATGCTGCTGCCCGCGCTCAACCCGGATGTCGCGATCATCCACGTGCAGCGCGCGGACTGCTACGGCAATGCGCAGCTCGACGGGCTTCAGTTCATGGACATCGACATGGCCATGGCCGCCAAGCGCGTGATCCTGACGACCGAGCGCATCATCACCAACGAGCGGATCCGCCGCACGCCGGACCAGACGCGCATTCCCTTCTTCACCGTGGACGCGGTGGTGGAAGCCCCGTTCGGCTGCGCGCCCCATGAGTGCTACGGCGTTTACGAGCCGTTCTTCGATCATCTCGACGCCTACGCCAAGCGCGTCGCGAGCGACCCGGTCGCGGGCATCAAATCCTATCTCGACGAGTATTTCCACGAACCGGAGGAATGGACCGATTACCTCGCCAAGCTGGGGGTGAAAGACATGCTCGATGCGAGCCGGCGCGGACGGAGTATCTACAATGACTGAGCGATCGCATTACACCGCATCGGAGCTGCTGGCCGTGATGAGCGCACGGCTCCTTCATGACGGCCAGATCGTGTTCGCGGGCGTGGGTATCCCGCTTCTGGCGGCGACGCTGGCACAGCGTTTGCACGCCCCCGGCCTGACGATCCTGTTCGAAGGCGGCGTGGTCGGTCCGTTCGTGGTGCCCGGCGAGCTTCCGCCGTCCACGAACGAACAGCGCTGCACCCGGCGCGCCAACATGGTGATGCCGATCACCGACGTGCTGCTGCTGCTCCAGCGCGGCTACGTGGATGTCGGCTTCATGGGCGGCGCGCAGATTGACCGCTTCGGCAACCTCAACAGCTCCTTCATTGGTGATCCAGACGACCCGAAGACCCGGCTGCCCGGCACCGGTGGCGGCAACGACATCTCCAGTCTGACGCAGATGATCGTGGCCATGAAGCACGAGAAGCGCCGCTTCGTCTCCGAAGTGGATTTCATCACGAGTCCCGGTTTCATCAGCGGTGGCGACAGCCGCGCGCAGTCCGGCCTGATCTCCGGGGGGATGTATCGCGTCGTGACAGACCTCGCCGTGCTCGGCTTCGACAAGGACACGCGCGAGATGTGCGTGCTCGGGCTGCATCCGGGCGTGAGCGCGGAAGAGGTACAGGACAACACCGGGTTCGACCTGCATATCCCCTCCGACGTGCCCCGGACCCAGCCGCCGGAGTCCAATGAGCTCGCCGTGCTGCGCGAACTGGACCCGGACAGGCTCTACACCGCCAACTGAACCGGCGAGCGCTGCCCTCGCCTTCGCCCCGACAGGAGTTGATCAATGGCCAAGAAACCGATCTCTTTTGGAGTTGCGATGCGCAACTTCCAGACCTACCCGGAACTTCCCGACGCGCAGAAGCTCATCAACTACGGCGTGCGCATGGAGGAGCTCGGCTTCGAGTCGCTCTGGGTCTGGGACCACATCCTGCTGGGTGTCGATCCGCATTTCCCGATCATCGACTCTCTGTCGCTGCTGACGGCCGTGGCCGCGCGCACCAGCAAGATCAAGCTGGGCACGGGCATCCTCGTCCTGCCGCTGCGCAACCCGGTGGTGCTCGCCAAGCAACTCGCCAGCATGGACCAGATTTCCGGCGGACGGCTCGTGCTGGGCATGGCCAGCGGCTGGTACAAGCGCGAGTTCGACGCCGTCGGCATCGACTTCCACAAGCGCGGCAAGATCATGGACCAGAACCTAGAGATCATGCAGCGGCTGTGGGAAGAGGACATGGTGGCGGGCGAGTATCCGCCGCATAACCTGCGCAACGCTGTCATGTTCCCCAAGCCCGTCCAGCGCCCGCGCCCGACGATCCTGATCGGCGGTTATGCCGACAAGGTCCTAAAGCGGGCCGCGACGGCCAGCGATGGCTGGCTGACCTACTTCTACACCCCCGAAGGCTTCAAGGAGGACTGGGCGAAGATCTGCAATTTCGCCGAGGAAGGCGGCATCGACCCGGCGAGCCTCAACGCGACCAACCAGCTTCCGATCATGGTCGGTCGGCGCAGCGAGGTGGAAGGCCCGATGCGCGAATGGCTCGACGCGGAATGGGACTTCGCCTCGTGGAGCAAGTCGACGCCGGAAAGCGCGATCATGGGCACGCCTGAGGAGTGCGTCGAGCAGTTGCAGGAACACATCGACGCGGGCATCGACCGCATCATCTTCGTGCCCTACAAGTATCAGGACGAACAGGTCGACGCGATCGCCAAGGACATCATTCCGCGGCTGTCGTGAAGCGCGCCTGCGCCGGTCCGCGGTCCCGCGGATCGGTATTGACCAGCGAATAGTCGGTGCGCCGCTGATGCGGAATCCGCCCGCTTGCGCGGATCAGGGTTTCGATATCGGCGGCGCGCAGTTCCTGTCCATGGCTGGCGCCCGCTGCACGCGTGATCGACTCGTTCATCAGCACGCCCCCGAAGTCGTTGGCACCCGCATCGAGACACAGCGCCGCGCCCTGCCGGCCCATCTTCACCCAGGACGCCTGGATATTCGCGATACCTGGCGAGAGGACCAGCCGGGCGACCGCGTGCATCAGCACGGCCTCGCGGAAGGTCGGGCCGGGCCGCGCCTGTCCGCGCAGATAGATCGGCGCTTCCATGTGGACGAAGGCCAGCGGCACGAACTCCGTGAAGCCGCCCGTGCGCGCCTGCAGATCGCGAAGACGCAGCAGGTGATTGGCCCAGTGGACGTAGGAATCGACGTGCCCGAACATGATCGTGGACGTGCTTTTCAGCCCTACCTCGTGGGCTGTTCGCATGACCTCCAACCACTGCGCCGTGTTGATCTTGTCCGCGCAGAGAATGTCGCGCACCTCGTCATCGAGCACCTCCGCCGCCGTGCCCGGCAGGCTGGCGAGCCCCCCATCCTTCAGGCGGCGCAGGTAGTCGCTCAGCGGCAGGCCGAGCGAGGTTGCGCCGTGCCAGACCTCAAGCGGGGAAAATGCGTGGACGTGAATGTCCGGCACCGCCGTCTTCACCGCATCGAGGATCGCCAGATAGGTTTCGCCGGTATAGCCGGGGCGAATACCGCCTTGCAGGCAGACCTCCGTTGCACCGCGCTGCCAGGCTTCTCGCGCCCGCCCCGCGATCTCGTCAAGCGGCAGGTCATACGGCTTGTCACGGTGCTGCTGGCTCAGGCGTCCCTTGGAAAACGCGCAGAAGCCGCAGCCATAGGTGCAAATGTTGGTGTAGTTGATGTTGCGGTTGACGACGTAGGTGACGGCGTCGCCGGACTGTTCAGCGCGCAGGCGGTCGGCGGCCTCGCAGACGGCAGCGAAGTCATCGCCGCGGGCATCGAACAGCCCGGCGACCTCCTCGCGCGTGAGGCTTTCGCCGCCCTCGGCGCGGCTGAGGGCGCGCGCGATGTCCGGCGACACTGGCGTCGCCCTGCCCGCGCGCGACAGCGCCGCCGTCGCCCATCGCGGTGCGGCGTCGCTGGCCCCCGCGTACCAGTCATCTTCGCGCGCATTGAGGTCCGTCCCGCACATACGCAGCGTTTGTGATCGCATTTCGGGGGCAATCCAGCGCTCGGGGTCGGCAGCATATTCGCGATAGATGGGCAGCCGCTCGGTGAGCGTGCGCCCGGTTTCGCGGGTCGCCTCCGCCAGCCGGTCGAGATGGGGCCACGGCGCTTCCGGGTTTACGTGATCGGGCGTCACGGGCGAGACACCCCCCAATCGTTCAGCCCAGCGCGCACGAGCGGTGCGAGACCTTCTGGGCGCAGGTTCGGCGGTGACTGGATATTCATCTGCGGCCCGAACATCAGCCGCGCGACCGCGATGGTCCAGACCTGCTCATCCAGCGCGGGTTCCGCCGCGGCGCTCATCCGCGTCCCGGGCTTGGCGCGGAAGTTCTGGACGATCACTTCCTGGATATGGCCGTACTGCTCATGCAGCGCGCGAATCGCCAGCAGCGTCTCGATGCGCTCGCGCCGTGTCTCGCCGATGCCGATCAGGATGCCGGTGGTGAACGGCACGCCGGCGCGTCCTGCGGCCGCGATCGTCTCAAGCCGCGCCTTCGGCGCCTTGTCGGGCGAACCGTAATGCGGACCGCCCGGCTCGCAGAGCCGCTCGGAAGCAGATTCCAGCATGATGCCCTGTGACACCGAGACCCGGCGCAGCCGCCGCATGGTGTCCTCGTCCATCAGTCCGGGATTGAGATGCGGCAGCAGCCCCGTCTCCTCGATCACGCGGCGCGCGGCCTGTTCGAGATAATCGAGCGTCGTGGCAAAGCCCATCGCGTCGAGCGCCTCGCGCGCGGCGCGATAGCGCAGTTCCGGCTTGTCCCCCAGCGTGAACAGCGCTTCGTTGCAGCCCGCGTCCGCCCCGGCGCGCGCGATCTCCAGCACTTCGTCCTCGCTGAGGAAAGCGGGCGTGCCGTCGCGCGGCGGGTGGGCGAAGGTGCAGTAATGGCAGACGTCCCGGCAGAGCTTCGTGAGCGGGATGAACACCTTTTTGGAATAGGTGATCGCGTGGCCGTGCCCTGCAAGGCAGAGCGCTTCGGCCGCCTCGCTGAGTGCCTGGGGCGTCGCGATATCAAGAAGGGCAAGCGCCTCCGCATCGCTCAGCCGCTCACCGTTGCGCGCAAGAGCCAAGCTCTGCTCTGCCGATCGCGTCATCATAGCGTTTCCTCGCTGTCGGCCTGAAATTGATACGTCGTAGAGGAAGCCCCACGCAGCCGGGCCGTTTCGCCGCCGAAATTCACAGAACCCAGCCTCCCGCGGGGAACGCGCCCAGAATCGCGCAGGAAATCGTAGCGCCCCGCGCAATCGCGGACCGCGAGTTCGTGGAGATCCGTTGGGAGATCGATATCCCGGCCGATCCCGGTCAACCGCAAGCTGCACGCCGTCAGGCCGCGCGCCTTCGCCTGGGCGAGATGCCGGGCATGACTGCACATGCCGAACAGCGGCGCAAAATCCACGCCTGCCGCCATCGCCAGCGCATTGGTACCGAGCCCGTCATGCGCCGGAACCACCGCGATGTCGTGCCCGGCGTCCAGAGCTTGCAGCACTGTCGAGAATTCATCCGCGCTCGCCAGCGGGATGTCGCCCGGCACAATCAGGAGCCGCTGGGCGCCACCTCGCCGCACGCGGACGCAGGCGCGCGCAATGGCCGGGTTGAGGCCGCGCATGGCTCGTTCGCGGATGACACTGACGCCCCGCGCCTCTGCCAGTTCGGAAATCGTTTCATCCGGCGTCACGACCAGCGTGGATGACACGGCCTGACAGGCTCGCAACGCTGCGAGGACATCCTCGAACATGGTGACCACCAGCCGTTGTCGTGTCTCGTCGGGCAGCACATCGGCGAGGCGCGACTTCGCGCGTTGCAAACTGGACATCGGAAGGATGGCGACGGTCATACCGCACCTCCAGCGTGCCGATCCGCGTTGGCCGCGCGAGCGAGTTGGTGGCAGCACCCGATGACGAAGCGCGCCAGCTCGATCCTGTCACGCTCGCTGGTCATGACCGATCCCGTCGTCCAGGTCGGGACCGCGAGCGGCGCATCCTTCAGCGCCTGCGCGTCCGCATCATCGGCCACCATGCCGTCGAGCAACGCACCGTAGTGCTCGGCCACGCTCCCGACGCTCGGGGCCACACCAAGTTCCCTCATGATCTTGGCCGTGGGTCCCTTGATCGCCGCGCCGCCCACGATCGGGCTGACGGCAACGAGAGGAACCCTGCGGGCTTCGAGGGCGGCGCGAAGCCCCGGAATGGCCAGAAGGGGATCGACGCTGAGATACGGATTGGATGGGCAGACGATGATGCCGGCCAGATCATCATGCGCCAATGCCGCAAGCACCCCGGGCGCCGGCTGTGCGACGTGGGCACCTTCGAAGGTGATTTCGGAGACGGCAGGCCCGCTCTTGCGGCGAACGAAATAGTCCTGGAAGGCAAGCCGGCCCTCGTCGGTGCTCACCATGGTGCGGACCGGATCATCGCTCATGGGCACCACGGCATGGTCGATACCGAGGCGCTGACAGACATGCGCGCAGACTTCGGACAGTGACTCCCCCGCCCTCAGGCGATGGGTGCGCGCGACATGCATGGCGAGGTCGCCATCACCGAGCTGGAACCAGTCCGGCTCGCCCAAGTCCGACAGCACGCGCATGAAGGTCCATGTCTCCCCCGCACGGCCCCAGCCCGTTTCCGGATTGGCGAGACCCGAAAGCGTGTAGATGACGGTGTCGATATCCGGGGAGATGTGCAGGCCGAGATGCTCGAAATCGTCGCCGGTGTTGACCACGATCGTGAGCCGTCCGGGCGACAGCACCTGCGCCAGGCCATAGGCGAGCTTGGCCCCGCCAACGCCGCCGCAAAGGGCGACGTAGCTGCCCGATGGCGTGTCTGTGTGGTCTGGCCCGCTCAACGGAACATATCCTCCTGCTTCGGTCGGATGAGGGCGCTGGCGGGAAGCGATGTGTCGCGCGGCCAGTCCAGCCCGCTCACGAGCACCGCCGGACAGCCTTCGGCCCCTTCGCCCATCACGAGGCCAGCCGCGGAGGCGATGGAGTCAGCATAGCCGAGCATCGTGACTTCCAGCGGACGGCCGTAAAGGTCGCGCGCCCCACGCCGGTCCAGGAGCGCGGGCAGGCCCGCCGCGCCAATCGCGAGCCCGACCGTCCCGTTGCGCCAGGCGCGGCCGACGCTGTCGGAGATGACAACGGCAGGGGACTCACCATACCGCTCCAGAAGGCGCGTGCGCAGGGCCTCGGCGGAGGCGTCGGGATCGCGCGGAAGCAACAGCACGAGATCGGCATCCACATTGGAGCGGTCGATGCCCGCATTCGCCATGACGATCCCATGATGCGTTTCGACGACGATCACGCCCGGCCGGTAACGCACGACCTCGACGGATTCCGCGAGCACCGCCTCGACGAAACGCGGGTCCTTGCCCGTCGCGGCCGCCAGCTCATACGCGCGCGGTCCCGGCGTCAGGCTGTCGAGCCGCAGAAAGCGGCCCTCGGTCTTGGAGACCACTTTCTGGGCGACGACGAGGACATCGCTAGCTTTTGCTTCAAAGCCGGCACGGTCCATTCCCACGCAGATATGGCCCGCAAGATCGTCGCCTTCGGCGATCAGGGGGATGCCCTCAAGCGCGGCGATCGTCACCTTTTGCGGGACCATGTCCGTCTCTCACATCACCCTTGCAGCGTCACTCCGCCGCGATGCCGGTTATTTGGATGCCCGCCCCGTCGACCTTGTAGCGCTTGTTGATACCGATGAGAATCGAGGTCAGGGCTTCCGCCGCCACGGCGTTGTCGAGCGGCCCGGCGTGAATACCGCGCAGGCCCGCCGCCTCGGCGAGTTCCACGACAGGCCCGCGATCGTCCGGCTCACCGAACACAAGAACGTCGCAGTCCACCGGCGCGTCGCGCTGGAGCTTGTGCGCGGCGACATTGTGAAAGGCGCTCACGAGGCGCGCGCCATCGCCCAGAATGCGCCGGGCGCGCGCGGCGGCCGAGCCTTCGGGCGGCAACTGGACGCGCATAACCTTGGGCGGCACGAGCGGGACGGTCGTATCAACCACGATCTTGCCCGCCGATGCAGCCTTGATGTCCTCAAGCATCTGCTCCTGGCTGACGAAGGGCACCGTCACCACGACGAGATCGGCAGCGCCAGCGGCCGATGCGTTGTCCATACCGGCGGGCCGCGGCGCGTCTTCGGGCAGTGCCATTTCCGCCGCCGCGGTCTCGGCCCGTTCTGCTGCGCGAGAGCCGATAATGATATGATACCCCGCCATCGCCCAGCGCCGCGCCAGTGCCGAACCCAGCGCGCCGGTGCCGCCGATCACGCCGACCCTTGGTCTGCTTTCACTCATTTGCGTTCCTGTCTTTCATGATTGGCCGGCCGACCGGCTGCCTTCTGTCCCGCCCCGATCAGTACGGGAGGTCCATGTCGATAAGCGGCACGATTTCGACGCCGGCCGCCTCCAGCCCTTCCCGGACCTTGCCGGCGACATGAACCGCCGTCGGCTCATCGCCATGCACGCAGATGGTGTCGACCTCGACCTTGACCGTCTTACCGCTCATCGAAACCACTTCACCTTCGGTCACCATACGCACGACCTGCGCGCTCGCCTGCGCGGGGTCCTTGATCACGGTATTGGGCAGCATCCGCGAGGCCAGATTGGCATTGTCGTCGTAGAGGCGGTCGGCGAAGCCTTCACGCGCGAGCGGCAGGCCGAGGCGCTCCGCGGCGCGCTGCATCTCGCTGCCGGCCAGCGCGACATAGATCAAATCCGGGTCGACGGTCTTGATGGCGCGGCCTATGGCCATCGCCAGGTCCTCATCCTCGGCAGCCATGTTGTTCAGCGCGCCGTGCGGCTTGACGTGCGTAACGGGAACGCCGGCATAGCAGGCCATCGCCTTGAGCGCGCCGATCTGGTACGCGACCATGTATTCGAGATCCTTCGGCTCCATGTGAATCCGGCGACGGCCAAACCCCCACAGGTCGTTGAACCCCGGATGCGCGCCGACACTGACACCGAGCTGGCGAGACTCCGTCACCAGGCGGTGCATGGTCTTCGGGTCGCCTGCGTGGAAGCCGCAGGCCACGTTGGCGGACTTGATGATCTTCAGCAGGGCGGCGTCGTCGCCTATGTCATAGGCACCATGGCCTTCCCCAATATCGGCGTTGAGATTTATCTTCTGGACCATATCGCAGCTTCTCGATTGCTCCTGTTGCCGGGCGACGACCGCGCGAGCACGGCGCCTGAGCCAAAACCGGGGCGCCAGACATGTGTTACTATTTATAGTATAACCATATAAGCTAAATTGGGCGCCGCGTGAAGCGCGTTTCTGACTCACAAGAGGAGAGCATGACCGAACCCCGCCTTCTGGCAAGCGGCGATACCGTCCTTGTCCTGGAATTCGGCGACGCGATCGACTGGCGCATCAGCCGGCGCGTCAACGCGCTCGAACGCCGTCTGCGGCGCGATCCGCCGGCCGGTGTCATAGAGACCGTGCCGACTTTCCGGTCCTTGGCGGTTCATTACGATCCCGACACCGTCAGCTTCGATGCGCTGGGTGAGCAGCTCTGTCTGATGGCCGAGGAGGTGGAGGCCGAAGACGCGCATACCCTGCTCTGGCGCATTCCCGGCTGCTATGACGCCGAATTCGGTCCCGATCTGCTGGCCGTCGGCGAAAAGGCGGGCCTGACCACGGATCAGGTGGTCGAATGCCACGCTTCCCGCGCGTATATCGTTTACATGATGGGCTTTCTTCCCGGCTTTCCCTACATGGGCAATGTCCCCGACGCCATCGCGCTGCCAAGGCTGGAGACGCCGCGCACGCGCGTGCCGAAAGGCTCCATCGCGATTGCCACCAGCATGACCGCCGTCTACACGCTGGAGAGTCCGGGCGGATGGCATATCCTGGGACGCACGCCCATCCGCTTCTTCGACGTCGCCGACCCATCGCCCGCGCTTCTAAGCCCAGGTGACAAGGTCATCTTCGAACCGGTTTCCCGCGACGTGTTCGAGCGCATCACCGCACAGGTCGCGGCGGGGGAGTACGCGTTGACGCCGGAAAAGGTTACGGCATGACGGCTTCGCTCAGGGTCGTTGCACCCGGCATGCACACGAGCATTCAGGATCTTGGCCGTACTGGCTTTCAGCACCTCGGCGTGCCGGTCTCGGGCGCGCTTGATACGGAAGCCCTGCGCCTCGCCAATCTGCTGGTCGGTAACGCCCATGGTGAGGCCGCGCTGGAAATCATGCATCTCGGGCCGACGCTCGAAGTCTGCTCGGAGTCGGTGCGCATCGCTCTGGCCGGCGGCAGCGGCACTATCGAGGTCGAAGGACAGGCGCAGCCCGTTCCGGGCTTTCACAGCGTGCGGCTTCAGCGCGGCGACCGCTTTCGGGTGACCGCTTCGGGCGAGTCGGCCACGGCCTACCTTGCTGTGGAAGGCGGCTTCGACATAGCGGAAGTCTTGAGCAGCCGCTCAACCTATGCGCGCGGCGGCTTCGGCGGGCATTTCGGCCGCGCGCTCGACGCGGGCGATGTCTTGCCCCTGCGCAGATGTCAGGTCGAGACACGGCCGGAGCGGATGCTGACGCAGGGGGGTCTGCCGCGGCCCGAGAGAGTTCGCGTGATCCTGGGCCCTCAGGACGACTATTTCACCCATTCGGCCATCGACGCCCTGCGCGAGAGCACGTACCGCGTCAGCCGCGCGACGGACCGCATGGGAATGCGGCTCGAAGGCCCGGCGCTGTCCCACCGCGACCAGTTCAACATCGTCTCGGACGGCATCGCGCCCGGCGCCATACAGGTGCCCGGCGATGCGCAGCCGATCATCCTGCTCGCCGACCGCCAGACGACCGGCGGCTATCCGAAGATCGCCACCGTGATCTCCTGCGATCTGCCCGCGCTGGGCCGGTTGCGTCCGGGCGACGAAATCCGCTTCGAAACGGTCACGCTCGAAGCGGCGGCCGAAGCGCGTCGCGAGGCGAAGAAGCGGTTTGCCCGGTTGTGCAAAACCCTGACGCACGTAAATACCGAATGGACACCGGACGAATACCTGCTGCATTCCGAAAACATAATCGGCGGTGTGGTGCACGCCACAGAGGTGGACTGAACCAGACGGGCTGAAAATCAGGTATCAAGTGGTCGGGATCGGCGGGACATCACGGGGCACGTGGAACGTCCCGCGTGCTGAGGCACACCGCAATGGCTTCGACCGCGCGCCCGGCCTCCGTTAGGCCTTTGGACATATGATGCCGAGCGCGACCCCGCCCCATTAGTAAAGCGAGACGATGAAAAAGACGATCCGAAGAAAGAGCGAACTGGATGCGCACAACCGGGTACCGCGCTATCTGCAGGTGGCCTCCGCGCTGCGCCAGCGCATCAAGAACGGCAAGTGGGCCGTAGGCGAGAAAATTGCGACATTGGAGACTCTGGAACAGGAATTCCAGGTCGCGCGTGTCACGGTTCGCCAGGCGATCGACCTGCTACAGAGTGAGGGTATCCTGCGGTCACACCAGGGCAAGGGCACCTTCGTCACCCGCGTGCCCGAAAGCCGGCGCTGGCTCGAACTCGCGACCGATTGGGACGAGATGGTCCGTCCCATCAAGCACAACGTTCCCCGCTTTCTCCAGATCGAGCATGCTCCCACCTTGCGGGTCGAACCGGACGAAGGCGAGCCGGCATCCGGCTACATGTTCTTTCGCAGCATCCAGATGCGCGGCGAGGACCCCTATGCGCTCGCCGATGTCTATGTCGCTGACCACATTTATAATCAGGCTCCAGCAGAATTCGGCAAGCACGCCGCCTTGGCGGTGATTGCTGAATTCCCCGACCTTGAAATCGCCCGTGCGCACCAGATCCTGACGATCGGCGCGGCGGATGTCGAAGTGGCCGAGCACCTCGAGATCGATCTGAATGCGCCTGTCGCAGAGGCGCGCTGTTTCGTCACCGACACCGAAGGTGTGCTGATCTATCTGGGCGAGATCATCTATCCGGGCGACTGCGTTCAGCTCAATATCGAGTTGTTCAATCGCGGACAGAATGAGGGCTGAGCCGGCGAGACCGGCTGCCGCCACCCACGACCGGGAGCCCGACCGGGACGGATTGCCGCTTGAATCCAGCGCGGCCAGCCGGTAGCATAGGTCTTATTGTTCTAATATTAAGCAAAGTTCCTGCGTTCGCCCTTGCCGGGTGGTCGCATGAGCGTTGGCCGCAACATTCGCGGGAGAGGGGCGGTTGACCGGTTCGGGCGTCGGCGCACGGGTTCTGCGCAAGGAAGACGACCGCTACATGCGCGGTCAGGGCGAATATGTCGGCGACATCCAGCTGGCGGGCATGCAGGAGGTCGCGTTCGTCCGCAGTCCGATCGCGCACGGCCTCATCCGTGATGTTCACATCCCGGAAGAACACGTCGAGCGCGTTTTCACCTGCCGCGACATGGAAGGCGTGGCGCCCATCTATGCGCGCTCGGCCCTGAAGGGCTTCAAGGTCTCGGGCCAGCCGGCGCTTGCCGACAGAAAAGTCCGCCACGTCGGCGAACTGATCGCGATGTGCGTCGCTCCGACCCGCGCGGAGGCCGAGGACATCGCCGAATCCGTCTCGGTGGATTTCGAGGAATTGCCCGCGGTCCATGACATGCTGCAGGCGCGCGAGGCCGATGCGCCGCTGGTGCACGAGGAATGGGGTGACAACCTCTTCCTGGAAACCTTCATTGACGGCGACATCGACGCCGTCCGAGAGCGCGCAGCCGCCGTTGTCACACGCGAATTCCGCACCGCGCGCCAGTGCATGAGTCCGATCGAGGGACGCGGCGCGATCGCGCAGTGGCAGCCCCGGATGGAGCAACTCCTTGTCTATTCCTCCACCCAGATGTCGCACATCGTGCGCTCCGGTTTGTCGGAGTGTCTCGGGCTTGAGGAAGGACAGATCCGCGTCGTGGCGCCGGATGTCGGCGGCGGGTTCGGCTACAAGGGCATTCTGCTGCCCGAGGAGGTCTGTCTCGCCTGGGGCGCGCGGCGGCTCGGCTTCCCGCTGCGCTGGCTGGAGGACCGGCGGGAGAACCTGACCGCCTCGGCCAACTGCCGGGAGCATCACTACGTCATTACCGCCTATGGCGATGCCGACGGCAAGCTGCTCGCCATAGACGCGGAGGCGACCGTCGACTCCGGGGCCTATTCCGCCTACCCCTTTTCCGCCTGTCTCGAGGCCGCCCAGGTGGGCAGCATCCTGCCCGGCGTCTACGATTTCGATGCCTATCGCTGCCGCACCTATTCGGCCGCCACAAACAAGCCGCCGATCCTTCCGTATCGAGGGGTGGCGCGCACCGGGGTGTGCTTCGCAATGGAGTTGATCATCGACGCGCTCGCGCGCGAACTCTCGCTGGAGCCGACGAAGGTGCGCCACGCCAACCTCGTCCGCCCGGATCAGATGCCGTTCGACAATATTACGGGAAAGCATTTCGACAGCGGCGACTACCCGGAATGTCTCAACCGCACTATCGAGGCGATCGACCTTGAAGGGGTGCGCAAGCGCCAGGAGCAGGGCGAGCCGGACGGCCGGCTGATCGGCATCGGCTTTGCCATGTACTGCGAGCAGGCCGCGCACGGCACCAGCGTCTATGCGGGATGGGGCATTCCCATGGTGCCCGGACACGAGCAGTGCAGCGCCCGCATGACGCCCGATGGCGGGCTGGAGTTGCGCATCGGCGCGCACTCGCATGGTCAGGGCATGGAAACCACCATGGCGCAGGTCGCGAACGAAATCCTTGGGCTGCCCATCGAGCGCGTGCGGCTGGTTCACGGCGACACCAGCCTGACGCCGTATTCCACCGGAACCTGGGGCTCGCGCTCCATGGTGATGTCAGGCGGCGCGGTCGCCCGCGCCTGTCATGAGCTGGCCGACAGGCTCAAGCGCATCGGCGCGGCGCTGCTGCAATGCGACGAAGCAAGCGTGCGGCTTGAAAACGGCGAAGTCATCGGCCCGTCCGGCAGTATCCCGATCACCGAAGTCGCGCGCACCTGGTACCGCAAGCCGCAGGACCTGCCGCCGGACGTCAACCCCGGCGGGCTCGACGTAACGGCGGGCTACAAGCCGGAGAGGGATTCCGGCACCTTCAGCTACGCCACCCACGCCGTGACGGTCGCCGTTGATCCGCAGACTGGCGAGGTCGAGCTTCTGGACTACGTGATCGTCGAGGATGGCGGCGTGCTCGTGAACCCCATGATCGTGGACGGCCAGATCATCGGCGGCGTCGCGCAAGGGGTCGGCACCGCGCTCTACGAAGAGATGCTCTTCGACGCGCAAGGCCAGCCGCTGGCCTCAACGCTGTCCGACTACATCCTGCCCGGTCCGACCGAGGTGCCGCCGCTGCGTATCTTCCACATGGAGACGCCCTCGCCTTACACCCAATTCGGCGTGAAGGGGATCGGCGAAGGCGGCGCGATCGCCCCGCCGGCGGCAATCACCAATGCCATAAACGACGCCCTGCGCCCGCTCGGCGCGGAACTGGCCGTTTCGCCGGTGACGCCGCGGCGCATCGTCGAGGCGATCGAGGCCGCCAGGGCTGGCCAGCAACGGGCCGCGGAGGCGCGCGCATGAAGGCAGCGGCTTTCGACTATGAATGTCCCGCGCAACTCGACGAAGCCGTGAGTCTGCTCACCCAAGCGCCGGGCGCCAAGTTGATCGCGGGAGGCCAGACCCTCGGACCGATGCTCAATCTCCGGCTGGCAAGGCCGGACCTGCTGATCGACATCACCCGTATCAAAGACTTGCTGCGGGTCGAGGAGAAAAATGACCGGATTACCTTCGGCGCCTGCGTATCCCATGCCGCGGTGGAGGATGGCCTCGTGCCTGATCCGGCCGGTGGCCTGATGCGCCGAGTGGCTTCCGGCATCGCCTATCGTGCGGTGCGCACGCGCGGCACGCTCGGCGGGAGCCTCGCGCATTGCGACCCGGCGGCGGACTGGCTGTCCTGTTTCCTGGCGCTCGACGCATCGCTGCACCTGACCGGGGCGGCCGGCGCGCGCACGCTCAAGCTGTCGGACTTCGCGCGTGGCGCGATGATGAGCGATCTCGGCCCCGACGAAATCATCGACGGTATCTCGATCCCGCGGCTCTCGGCCAGCGCACGCGGTGGCTATGCCAAGATCTGCCGCAAGACCGGCGAGTTTGCCGATGCGATCGGCGTGGCGGTCAGCGATCCCGAACGCGACGTTATGCGCTTCGTCGTCGGGGCAACGCAGGGCGCCCCCATCGTGCTCGACGCAGAGGCGCTCGGGCTGGCGGCGGATCAGCCGTTGCCGCCACCGGACGCGCAGCTTTCAAACGCGGCACGGGAGGCTATCGCCGCCCATGAGCCGGGGCTGGACGCCTATGAGCTGCAAACCCACGCGGTCGCGCTGACACGCGCCATCACGGAGGCCTGCCGCGCATGAAGACCATCGCGCTCAACGTCAACGGCAAGGATATGCGCGTGGACGTCGCGCCGCGCACCCACCTCGCGGATTGCCTGCGCGAGCAATTGCTGCTCACCGGCACGCATCTGGGCTGCGAGCACGGTATCTGCGGCGCCTGCACGGTGGAAATCGACGGAGAGATCGCGCGCTCGTGCATCACCTATGCCGTGGCATGCGACGGCGCGAACATCCGCACGATCGAGGGATTCGACACCGACCCTCTGATGGCGCGGCTGCGCCGGGCTTTCTCGGAGAACCATGCGCTGCAGTGCGGGTACTGTACGCCGGGGATGCTGATCGCCGCACGCGACCTCATCCGGCGGAAGAAGGGGTTGAGCGACCAGGAAATTCGCAAGGAGATGAGTGGCAATCTGTGCCGCTGCACCGGCTACATGGGCATTACCGCGGCGATCGCCAGCGTGATGCAGGATGCCGGCGCGGGGGCAGACGCCGACGCCACAGTCCGGCGTCTTGGGCCCGCACCCGGCCCGGACGCGCCGCGGTTTGCCGCCGGTTCCGGCGAAAGGGCCCCCGCCCCCGGACCGGACCAAACCGCGCCCCCTGCGACCTCCGCGACGACCGCCGCCCCGGCGCACGATATCGAGGTGGAGGTCGGTGAAATCCGCGAGGAAGGCGGTTTCACACGGCTCAGCCAGAGCTTCGTCGTCGCGTATCCGCGCGAGGCCGTTTGGCGCACCATGGCCGATGTCGAGAAGGTTGCAACCTGCATGCCCGGCGTGACGCTGGACGGCCCGGTCAGGGACGGCAAGCTGGCCGGGCGCATATCGGTCAAGCTTGGCCCCATGACCCCCAGCTTCGCCGGCGAGGGCGAGGTAGCCATCGACGATGCGCACTATCAAGGAGTTGTCGAAGGCGCCGGGCGCGACAGCAAGAGCGCCTCGCGCGTGCGCGGACGGGTCGATTACCGGCTCGAAGAGACGGACGGCGGCAACGCCACCCGCGTTCATGTCGATCTGGCGTATGCGGTCGCCGGCCCGCTGGCACAGTTCAGCCGCTCCAGATTGGTGCGCGATCTTGTCTCGCGCATGGCGGCGGCGTTCGCCGCGAACCTCGAAGGCCGGCTTTCTGGCCGCGGCGAACAAGCGCGCGGCGAAGCACAGGCGCTGGACGCCGGTGGGATGTTCTTTTCGGTGGTCTGGCAGCGCATCCGCGCGTTCTTCGTCCGGCTCTTCGGCCGTTAAGTTCGCAAGCGCCCCCGCCGTCGCGACCAGCCGGTTGCCGGCGAAGGATTAGCCGCCCAGATACGCCTTGCGCACGTGCTCGTCGCGAAGAAGTTCCTCACCCGTGCCCTGAAGCGTGGTCTCCCCGGACTCCAGGACGTAGGAGTGGTCGCACAGTTCCAGCGCCGCAAAGGCGTTCTGCTCGACCATCACCACCGTTACGCCGTCCTTCTCGCGGATTTCGCGCACGATCTCGAAAGTGCGCTCCACGAGGTTGGGCGCGAGGCCGAGCGACGGCTCATCGAACAGGATAAGTTTCGGGCGGGACATCAGCGCCCGCGAGATCGCCAGCATCTGCTGCTCGCCGCCCGAGAGCGTGCCGGCGGCCTGATCGCGGCGCTCGCGCAGGACGGGGAATCGCGCGAAGATATTTTCCATGTCGTCCTGGATCGCCGGATCGCTACGCAGGAAACAGCCCATCTCCAGGTTTTCACGCACACTCATATAGGGAAAGACCCGCCGTCCCTCGGGGCAGTGAGCGATGCCCAATTCGAGGATACGCCGCGGCGAGGCATTGGTGATGTCCTCACCGTCGAAGACAATGCGGCCCTCGGTCGGGGGCAGGAGGCCGGAAATCGCCTTCAGCGTCGTCGTCTTGCCGGCCCCGTTTGCGCCGATGAGCGTGACGAGTTCACCTTCCGCCACCTCCATGTTGAGGTCGCGGACGGCACTGACCTTGCCGTAGTTGCAGTGGAGTCCTTCAACCTTCAGCACGCTGATACCTATCCCCCAGGTATGCCCGGATCACATCGGGGTTGTTCTGCACGTCCTCGGGCGCACCGTCAGCGATGATGCGTCCCTGGTTGAGGACAATGACGCGATCGGAAACGCCCATGACCATGCGCATGTCGTGCTCGACCAGAAGCACGGTCACATCGAGCTTGCGGATCTCGGCCAGCTTGTCCATGAAGCTGGAGGTCTCCGATGGGTTCATCCCGGAAACCGGTTCGTCGAGGAGAAGAAGCGTTGGCTCGGCGGCCAATGCAATGGCCACTTCAAGCAGCCGCTGCTCGCCATAGGGGAGCGCGGCCCCGAGTTCACCGGCCCGTTTCTCCAGTCCGATGAAGGCGAGGATCTCCATGGCCCGCTCGCGAAGCTGACGCTCTTCGCGATACACGCTCGGCAATCCGAGGATGATCTGCCACGCCTTCTGGCGCGACTTGCGGTGCAGCCCGATCAATATGTTGTCGAGCACGGTTTCCCCGCCGAAGACGCTTGTTTTCTGGAATGTGCGAATGACGCCGCGCTCGGCGATCTCATTGGGCGGAAGGCCGGTGAGCGGTTCCCCACGGTAGCGAATCTCGCCTCTGCTCGGCTGGAGATACCCCGTGATCGCATTGAAGGCGGTGGTCTTTCCCGCGCCGTTAGGACCTATCAGGCTGAGCACCTCGCCCTCGTTGACATGAAAGCTCATGCTTTCGATAGCGAGCAGGCCGCCAAACCGCACCGACAGGGAGTCCACGACGAGGGCCTGCGTATAGTCATCGCGCGGAGCAGAAGGGATAGCTTCAGCACTCATTGACCCGCCCTTTCTCCACCTTGTTCGGTGAGCGCGCCGCCTGGCGAGGCGCTTTCCTGAGACCGGAAGATCGACATCAAGCGTTTCCAGGCCGAGACCGCGGCGGGCGCGATCCCCTGCGGCAGGAAGAAGACCACCAGGATCATCAGGATGCCGTAGATGATCCACTGGACCTCCGGCGCGGCGAACTCACGGAGCACCTCCGGCAGGATCCCGAAGATCAGGCCTCCGACAACCGGACCGGCAAGTGTCCCCTTCCCGCCGGTGATGACCATGATGACCATCGTGACGGTGTAGATGAACAGGAACACATCGGGATCGACGATCCGGACATAGTGCGTGTAAAGCCCGCCGGCGGCGCCCGCGAGACCGGCGGCGACAACCGTCGCCAGCACAAGATATTTCGTGACGTCCACGCCCACGGAGGTCGCGAGGGGCTCGTTTTCGCGCAGCGCGACCATGGCACGCCCGGCGCGGGAATTCACAAGCCGGTAGATGATGAAATACGCGATGATGCAGAAAACCAGCACGAGGTAGTAGTTCGGCTCTTTCTGCCAGAAGGTCATGCTCCAGACGCCGGGGATGGACAGCGAAACGGGCGGTATGTTGTTCAGCGCCATCGGCCCCTCCGTCAGGTCGACCCAGTTGAGCGCGACGAGGCGCGTCACTTCGGCAAAGCTGATCGTGACGATGACGAAGTAGGCGCCGCGGACCTTGAAGGACAGCTTTCCGATAAGCCAGCCGAAGAACGCGGCGACGAGGATGCCGCAAAGCATGGCGAACCAGACCGGCTTGGGATCGAACACGTAGGTGTACGTATCGGAGATCCGCAGGTCGAAGCCGAGGGATATCAGGGCGCTGGTATAGGCGCCGATGCCGAAGAACGCGACATGGCCGAGGCTGAGCTGCCCGGTGTAGCCCAGCAGCAGGTTCAGGCTCATCGCCGCGATGATGAAGATGCCTGTCGAGATCAGGATGTGCAGATAATACAGGTTGTCCAGCCACAGCGGGATGGAGAACAGGAAGGCGATCAGCAGGCCGTTGACGACGTATTTCACCCGATCCGCTCCTTCTGTGCAAACAGCCCTGTCGGCTTGAACAACAGGATCAGAATGATGAGCAGGAAGCCCATGGCGTCACGGTAGCCCGAAGACACGTAACCGGCCCCGAGTTCTTCCATGAAGGCAAGGATAAAGCCGCCGATGGTCGCGCCGACCAGGTTGCCCAAGCCGCCAAGGATGACGATGGCGAAGGACTTGAGCGCGGCCAGATCGCCCATTGTCGGGTAGACAACGAAGACAGGCCCAAGCAGAGAGCCCGCCGCCGCCGCAAGGCCGGAGCCGAGAGCAAAGGTCGCCGTATAGACGCGATTGATCTTCACGCCCATGAGCGCGGCCGTCTCGGGGTCCTGAAAGGTGGCGCGCATGGCCTGTCCGAGCTTGGTCCGATTAATGAGCAGATAAGTCCCGATGATGAGGGCGACCGCAACCACGATCACGAAGACGCGGCTCCACGCCACCGACACGGGTCCGATGACGAGCGGCTCGGCCGGAAACGGGGTATCGATCGACTTCGCAATACCGGTCCACACCCACTGCTCGGTATTCTGAAGCGCGATCCAGGCACCGATCATCACAAGCATGGTGGTGTCGATGTCGGCCCCGCGAATGGGCCGCAACAGCGTGATCTCGATGGCCGCGCCAAGCAGCATGCCCAGCAGGACGGCGAGCACCAGCGCGAGAAAGAAATTCACGCCGATCGACATCACGAACATGAACATCATGTACGCGCCGAAAGTGTACAGCTCGCCGTGCGTGAAGTTCACCACGCGCATGATGCCGAAAATCAGCGTCAGGCCGATGCCCAGGAGAGCATAGGTTCCGCCGAGAACGACCGCGTTCAGCAGGTGCTGCAGTAGCTGATCCACGTCAGCGCCTCATGTTGATGCAAGGACGCCGGCCCTTGATCCCGTGCCCGTCTTGCATGGTGGAAAGGAAACTTCAGCCCGATAAGATTCGTTGACGTCGGACCGCCTGAAGCGCGAAGGACGACCCGGGCACGAGACCCGGGCCGCCTACTTCTCGCTATGGCTTGGTGACCTCGCCGTCTTCGATCTTCACGATGTAGACGTTCGGAACGTTCTGACCGCTTTCGCAGCCCTCCGGCCCCTGCTTGATGAACGAGATATCGCCGTTCACGCCATCGACCTCGACGCCCCAAAGCGCTTCCTGGATTGCCTTGGGCTCGGCTTTGCCAGCGGCCTCGATGCCGGCAGCAATCGTCATGATGCCGTCATAGCCGCGGAAGCCTTCGGTCAGGCCGGCAAAGTTGTAGTCCTTGGCGTTCCAGGCTTCGACGAACTTCTTCGCCACCTCGGGGTTCGGCGCGGTTTCCGGGAACCAGGGCGCGAAGAACAGGAGATGATACGAGCCGTTCGCGGCCGGACCGGCCTGGTCGATGAGCTGGCTCGGAGAGGAAGAGCCGCCCGTCGTGATGATGCGATGCCCGAGCTGCTGCGCCGCGGCTTGCTTCAGGACAAGCGTGATCTGTTCGACACCGGTGGTCAGGAACGAAACTCAAGGATTGCCCGGGTGTTGGAAGACTTGAGACCGGCACCGGGGCCCGCAGCCGACACCGGCTTCTTTCACTGAGCCGAATATGCACGCTCACCCATCGCTCGTTGGCGATGCTGTAGTGGCAACTGGTACCGCTTTGAGCGGCGGATCACATTGCGTAAAATTTTGGCCATCTGATTGCCAGACACCATAAAGCTTCAACGCAGCCGTTCTGTGATCGCGATCAGCCAAAAGCCGTTGCAGAATACCGGATTGTTCAAGAGCCTGCTCCTTCCTGGGCAAGGCGAGTCTTGGGTGAACAGGCTCGGTTGTGTCTTCAGCATCTCCCGGAAAGGGGGCACGTATGAGAAAATCCGGCCTTGATGCAGCCGATATTCGTATCCTTGCCGCCATCCAGAAGCATGGCCAACTGAGCAAGACCAAGCTGGCCGAGATCGTCAATCTGTCGCCCACGCCGTGTTGGGCCCGTCTGGACAAATTGAAGGCGGCGGGTTTCATACGCGGATACCATGCTGACCTCGCCCTCGATCGGATCGTGGACTTCACACAAGTCGTGGTGACTGTCGCCTTGCGGCAACATCGCAAATCGGACTTTGACAAGTTCGAGGCCTACATCCGGGACCTGGACGAAATTACCGAATGTATGGCCACGGGCGGCGGCATGGATTACGTCATGAAGGTGGTCGTCCCTGGACTGCCGGACTTCCAAAACCTCATGGACACGCTGCTCTCGGCTGATCTCGGCATCGACAGGTACATGACCTACATCGCCACGCGGCAGATCAAGGCCGGTCACCCCAACCTTGCCAAGCTGGTCGCGACGGCCGCCCCATAGACGGACGCGACCGAGCGGCCTGTCTCGCCTTCCATAATGGCCTGTTTAGTCTTCGCGCCGTTTGTCTTTAGTCCGCTATAAGGCGCCTGGGGCGTTATTCTTCGCCATTACTGAGATAGTCCACGGCACTCTGACCCCGCCGATTGGTAAGGGCGAACGACATGACCCAGTCAGATTCCTTCGGCTTCGGCACGCAGATCCGCAAGTCCCCCTATTTCGACGCGACCGTCCGCTGGGGCGCCCAAGGGTTTTCGGTTTATAACCACATGTATATCCCGCGCGATTTCGGGGATCCGGAACAGAACTTCTGGAACCTCGTGAATACCGCGATCCTGTGCGACGTGGCCGTGGAGCGGCAGGTCGAGATCACGGGGCCGGATGCGGCCAAATTCACGCAGCTTCTGACACCGCGCGATCTGTCGAAGCTGCGCGTCGGGCAATGCAAATATGTTCTCATCACCAACGCGGACGGCGGCATCCTGAACGATCCGGTGCTGTTGCGGCTCGGTGAAAACCATTTCTGGCTATCCCTTGCCGACAGCGACATCCTGCTGTGGGCGCAGGGCGTGGCCGTGCATTCGGGCCTGGATGTCACGATCCGGGAACCGGACGTTTCGCCACTCCAGTTGCAAGGTCCGAAATCCGGGCAAATCATGAGAGTGCTCTTTGGAGAGAGCATCATGGACCTGCGCTATTACTGGCTGCGCGAGGTCGAACTGGACGGCATTCCGCTGGTCGTCTCGCGCACCGGCTGGTCGAGCGAACTGGGTTATGAGCTCTACCTGCGGGACAGCGCGCGCGGTGACGAGTTGTGGGAAAAGATCATGGCGGCCGGGAGACCCTTCGGCTTGCAACCTGGCCACACCTCGACCATCCGCCGCATCGAAGGCGCGATGCTGTCCTATCATGCCGATGCAGACATCCACACGAACCCTTACGAGCTTGGGCTGGACCGCCTGGTTGACCTCGACATGGAGGCCGACTTCATTGGGAAGGCCGCCTTGCGCCGCATTCGGGAAAACGGGGTCAGCCGCAAACAGGTCGGCTTGCGCATTTCAGGCGAACCGCTCAGGCGACCAAACACCACCTTCTGGCCTGTCAGCAAGGACGGCAGCACGATCGGCAAGGTCACATCCGCGGTCTATTCCCCCCGTCTCCAACAGAACATCGCCCTGGCAATGGTCGCCGTGGCGTATGCCCACATCGGTGCGGGAGTCGAGGTATCCATGCCGGATGGGGCCGTTCAAGCCACGGTCGTGGAACGGCCATTCTTCGACCCGAAGAAGAAACTGGCCGCCGCCTGATCATATCAACCAGATTCGAGCCCAAAATGTCCGAGCTTTCTATCGAGCTGCACTGGCAGCGCACAGAGCCTGAACTGAAGACAGGCAAATATTCCAATGCACACACTGTCGAATATAACGACAGCCATGACGTGCGCGTCGACGCTGCCCCCGATTGGGGCGGGGACCCCGGCCACACCAATCCGGAACAAGCATTGGCATCGGCGCTGTCCAGCTGCCACATGATGACGTTCCTGGCCCTTGCCGCCAAAGCCGGCTGGCCAGTGGCGAGCTATCGTGATCGTGCTGTCGCCCATCTCGGAAAGAATACCATGGGTCAGATGTCGGTGACGCGCATAGACCTGCATCCGGTCGTGCGTTTTGACACAGGCTTTACGGTCGATCCAGCCGAGTTGGAACAGATGCAGGACAGGGCGCATCGCTACTGCTTCATCGCCAACACGCTCGCAGACGGCGTCGAGATCAACATTGTTTCCGATTGAAGAAAGGAACAGGGCCAATGGAAGCGAGCGACATTCTGCTGCGCGATCTGGACAATAACGGCGTTCTGCGTCTCACCCTGAACGATGCAGCGCGGCGCAATGCGTTGTCCGCAGCGATGCTTGAGCAATTGGGCGCCACCTTCGCCGAGGCTGGCGACGACCCAACGGTCCGCGTGATCGTGCTGGCCGCGAACGGGCCGGCCTTCTGTGCGGGGCACGACCTCAAGGAAATGACGGCCGGTCGCGACGCTCCTGACGGTGGACGGGCGTATTTCACAAAAGTCATGGCGCAATGCTCCAGCGTCATGCAGGGGATTGTGAATTGCCCCAAACCCGTCATTGCCGAGGTTGCGGGCGTAGCGACCGCTGCGGGGTGTCAGCTCGTTGCGAGTTGCGATCTCGCCGTGGCGGCGGATACGGCGCAGTTCAGCACGCCGGGCGTGCATATTGGTCTGTTCTGCTCCACCCCGATGGTCGCCCTGTCGCGCAACGTCGCTGGCAAGCATGCCATGGAGATGCTCCTCACCGGCGATATGACCTCTGCGCACCGCGCGGCCGAGATCGGGCTGGTGAACCGGGCTGTCGCGCCCGACGACCTTACCGAGACCGCCATGGAGATGGCGCGCAAGATCGCGTCGAAATCCAGCATGACGCTCGCTACCGGGAAAAAAGCCTTCTACGCGCAGCGCGAGATGGACCTGGCCGCGGCATATGATTACGCGTCCAACGTGATGGTCGAGAATATGCTGGCCCGCGACGCCGAGGAGGGCATCGGCGCCTTCATCGAGAAACGCGCGCCCCAGTGGCAGGATTCATAATCTCATGCCGGCAAATCCCTACAACACCGACCTGGATCGCAATCCGGCCAATTTCCAGCCTCTGACCCCGCTGACTTTCCTTGAGCGCGCGGCAAGCGTCTTTCCTGATCACACAGCGATCGTTCACGGCGGTTTGCGGCGCAGCTATGCGGCGTTCTACGCGCGCTCGCGGCAGCTTGCTTCTGCCCTGGCGCAGCAATGCGGCATCGGACGGGGGCATACCGTATCCGTATTGCTGGCGAACACCCCGGCGATGCTGGAGTGCCACTACGGCGTGCCCATGTCCGGAGCCGTCCTGCATTCGATCAACACCCGCCTGGATGCCGGCACCGTCGCGTTTCAGCTTGATCACGCGATGTCCAGAGTGCTGATCGTCGACCGTGAATTCATGCCGCTGGCGAAGGAAGCGCTCGCGCTGGCATCCGTCGCGCCTGCTCTGATCCAGTATGATGACCCGGAATATGCGGGACCGGAGACATCCGCTGGAGCCGTCGATTACGAGGCGTTCCTGTCTGGCGGTGACCCGGACTTCGCATGGCTGATGCCGGAAGATGAGTGGGACGCGATCTCGATCAACTACACCTCCGGCACGACCGGGAACCCGAAGGGCGTGGTGTGCCATCACCGGGGTGCGTACCTGCTGGCGCAGGGTAACGCGCTGACCACGTCGATGGAGAAACATGCGGTCTACCTCTGGACCCTGCCGATGTTTCACTGCAACGGCTGGTGCTTCCCCTGGACGCTGTCCGCCATCATCGGGACCCATGTTTGCCTGCGTCAGGTGCGGGCCGAGCCCATCTGGGCGGCGCTTGCGGACGAGAGCGTGACCCATCTGTGCGGCGCGCCGGTTGTCATGTCCCTGATCATCTCGGCGCCCGATGCGGTCAAACGGGATCTTGAGCGTACCGTACAGTTCTTCACCGCCGCCGCGCCGCCCCCGGAAAAGCTTCTGGCGGACATGAATACCGCCGGATTTGACGTGACCCACCTCTATGGCCTGACGGAAACCTACGGCCCGGCGGTGGTCAACGACTGGCATCAGGACTGGTCAGCACGACCTGCGGCCGAGCAGGCCACGCTGAAATCCCGCCAGGGGGTTCGGTATCTGCCGCTGGAGCAACTGGACGTTCTGGACCCGGAAACCATGACCGCTGTGCCACGTGACGGGGAAACCCTCGGCGAGGTCATGTTCCGCGGAAACGTCGTGATGAAGGGATATTTCCGCGACGCCGAGGCGACGCAAAAGGCCTTCGCCGGCGGCTGGTTTCACTCTGGCGATCTCGGGGTGATCCATCCCGACGGTTACATCCAGCTCAAGGACAGATCAAAGGATATCATCATCTCGGGCGGGGAGAATATTTCCTCCATAGAAGTCGAGGAAGCGCTTTATCGGCATCCGGCGGTCGCGGTTGCGGCAGTCGTGGCGATGCCCGATGACAAGTGGGGCGAAAGACCGTGCGCCTTCATAGAACTTGCTGCCGGAGAGCAGGCTGACGCCGATGATCTCCGCCAGTGGTGCCGCGAGCAGTTGGCCTCTTACAAAGTCCCTGACAGGTTTTTGTTCACCCCCATCCCGAGAACATCGACCGGCAAGATTCAGAAATTTGCATTGCGGGAGAAGGCAAAAGATATTGCGCGAGAAATGCAGAGCAATGCTTCATAGTTCCTCTCACTTGGGGCAGATGTTTCCTCAGAAAGGAATCTGAGACTATATCGTTACGGGCCGCGGAACTCTCAAAGCCGCACGGAGTGTCACGTGAGCCGGGCAAAGGTTTGACGGAGCGCGCCTGGTGCTCCGCCGGTGCAGCCAAGAGCAAGAAGGTGCCGACCAAGGCGGCGTTCTGAAGCCTCGTCGGTGGCCACGCGTCCGCTGCGGGCAGTGGAGCATTTGAGCGGTCGTCGGAATACCTCTTGTTCAGGTGCGGGCCCTGATATCGCTATCTGGGGCAGATCACCCCGGCTTTCTCGCAATGAAACAGGCCCACGTAATGTGACCGCCATGGAGCGCCTTCTGCCACCGCCCTATGCTTGCGGCGATTTTCTTCGCCGTCTCGGCTGCAAGCCCTGTGTCCGACCCCGCAAGCTGTTCGGCCAGCTTGTCATAGTGGGTTCGAATATCGGCCGGCCGTTCTTCGGCGTGGGTGACCTGAAAGCCCGCCGCAACCGCCATGTCCTTATAGTCCCGCGGCGTCGCCCCTCCTTTGACGCCCAACCGCTCGAAAGCCTGGTTCACAAGTTCGAGGTCGGCGCCCTCTGCTGTCATGATGTCGGAAAACGCGAAAATGCCGCCGGGACGCAGGACCCGGAAGACCTCCGAGAACACCCGCGGGCGATCGGTCGAATGAATTAGCGAGTCCTGGCAAATCACAGCATCCCAACTGTCAGCCTCAACGGGGATGTCATGAAAATCGCCAACCACGGCGTCGATCCTGTCGGCAAGGCCCTGTTCGGCATTCGCCCTGCGTGCTTCGTCCACGCAGACCGAGGAGATGTCTATGCCGTTCGGCTTACATCCCATGTGCGCCAGCATTCTCAATGTGCCGCCATAGCCGCAGGCGATATCCAGTACCTTGTCCCCTTCGTCCAGACCTGCCAGCCCGATGAGATAACGCGTCATCGCCGCCGAGGCGTCGGCAATGCTTTCGTCGCCGCTGTCGTACCGGCCAATGTGAATATCGCTTCCACCCCAGAAGAGACGGTAAAACTCTGCGACATTCGCGTCGTCGTAGTATGCTGCCGAGGCCTCTGCGTTCGTCTCTGATCCAGTCATTCCGGCTCACATGAATCTCCGCGCCTTGCGGCGCGCAATTGTCTTGATGGGGGCGCCGCGCAAACGGCCCAACTTCGATATCAGCTAGCACGGCTTCTGCCCCCAGCCGAGACCAATGCCCTGTCTTTCCTGACGGGTACTTTACCGGCGAGCGAGGCGCCTGTCTCAAAAATGCTGAAGCGCCGGAGAAGCGTGTTATTCAATCGCGCTGGCGCAATCTTATGCCCGACGGCGGATCTGGGGAAGGAGGGTTTGGGTATGAAAAACTGAATGTCAGCATGCATTGCTCACGATACGTCTGCCGGTGGCACGCTGCCTCCTTGCCGCCAGCTTCTGCGCGTTCTTGGCGTCCTCGGTCCATGCTGAAGAAGCGCATCTACGCGGAGAAATTCAATCCATCCGCGTGACGGGCGTTGCGTCAAACGACATCCTTACCTCGGAGATCCCGAAACGCCGAGACGCGGCGTTTCGGCATCACGATTGGCGAACGGCGGGCACCTCTTGTTATCTCAAGCTGCATCGCAAATTCGTAGCGAATACAACGGGCACGTTTTTCCTTCGGTCTCGATACATTTGGCGACGACGAACCGACGAACAGATCGCTCGCATTCGTCGGCTGGGAGCGCGACATCAGATTTCTTGATTCTGGTGAAGGCGCCTTCACGCACGCAATTGATCCAAGCAAATTCTTCGTACGAGGAATAGATGCGTGCCTCAATAACGGTAAAGTAAAGGGCTTGATGTTATTCAGCACACGGCTTTTACCGGATTGCTCCAGCAAATCGTGGAGAAGGCCGTGAATGGGCACCTTGCGCCGAGTGACTTTCCACGGGAGATCAGCGGCGTCAAGTTATTGTGTCAACAAGTGTTCTTGTCCTTGCCGATCCTTGTCGACCAACACTGACCTAGTTGCGGATGACCGGCGACGGCCCGGCTCGACATTTTCGAGGCGGCGTTCCCGCAGCAGCGTCAGGTAAATTTCCGGAACAGTCGGGTCTGATCGAAGATGTCTTCGAGCGTTTGCATCCGCCCGCGGGCCTGTGCCCAGGCCTTTTCCTCCACGCCGCCGACGAGAGCTTCGACCACGAACAGAAGGGCCAACGTGGAATCCCACGCCGAGGGCGCCTCAACCCGGCATGCGAACCGGTGCTGCGCCAGTGGCGCGATCGGGGACCCCCACTGGTCGGTCAGGAGCACGATTTGTGCGCCGCGACCATGAGCCATTTCGGCAAGTCGTTGAAGGACGGTTTCATACCGCCGGATGTCGAACAAGACCAGCACGTCGCCCTCTGCGATGTCCAGAAGGTAGTGCGGCCAAACTCCGGGGGCGGTGCCGAGCTGCGTGACACCCGGGCGCAACACCTGCAGGTGAGTGAAAAGATAATCCGCAAGAGCGCGCGTGATACGGCCGCCCGTTACAAACACGCGCCGCTTGGGATCGGAAATGATCTGCACTGCAGCGTCGAAACCTTCGCTTTCCATCTGGGCAAGCGTGCCTTGAAGGTTTGTGACGGCCGCCTCAGCAAAGCGGTTGAGGATGTGCCCGCCAGGTGCCCCGGTGGAGCGCAGGGCGCGTTTGTCCATCGGGCCCGACATGCGCGCCTGCAGTTCCGTGCGCAGCGCATCCTGAAAAGCGCCAAAACCGTCGTAACCGAGCTTGTGCACCAGCCGCAGCACCGTCGGTGTCGACACTTTCGCGGTCGCCGCGAGATGCGTGATCGAGGACAGTCCGAGCGCCGGGTAGCTTTCAAGCAGGGCCGCAGCGACCTGGCGCTCGGCGCGGGTAAGCCGGTCGTAGCTGGCTCGCAGACGTTCCTCGACGGTGGTGGTATCGGTCATTGCCGTGCGCGCCCGATGAGGCTGGAGCATTCTCTTATAAAATAATTGACAGGCCGCAGCAGCCTGAACAATTCTTTACACATGGTGCTGGACGGGAGCAATTTAAATCCGCTGTTAACGCCCTCCGATGGCCCGCCGGTGATGGTAGAGAACCAGACCGGCAAGGGCGATGTGCTGCTGGTCTGCGAACATGCGAGCGCTGCGCTGCCGGAGGCATTGGGCGATCTGGGGCTGTCGCCCCGGGCACTGGAAAGTCATGTGGCTTGGGACCCCGGAGCGCTCGCCGTCGCGCGAACCATGGCCAAGGACCTCGACGCTGCTCTGGTTGCTGCGCGTTTCTCCCGCCTTGCTTATGACTGCAACCGTTCACCCGAACGCGCTGATGCCATCACCGCAAAAAGTGAGCGGTTCGAGGTGCCCGGAAACGCCGGTATTTCGGATCAGGAGCGGGAAAGACGCGCGGCGGCGATCTTTCAGCCGTTTCGCGACACCCTCGTCGCGATGATCGAGACCAAGGCGCCGCGGGCGTTGGTCAGTGTCCATACCTTCACGCCGGTCTATCACGGCCAGCGGCGTGAGGTGGAGCTTGGGGTTCTGCACGACGCGGACAGCCGTCTCGCCGACGCGTTGCTGGCCCGCGCGACGCAGGTCACCGGGCTAAGATCCGAACGCAATGCCCCATACGGCCCGGCTGACGGCGTTACACACACCCTGCGCAGTCACGCCCTCCCTCGGGGCCTTCCAAACGTGATGCTCGAAATTCGCTCGGACCTTGTGGCCGACGCGCACTCGCAGGATCGCGTGGGGCGGGACCTCGCAGCACTGGTACGTGCCGGCCTCGACGCACTGGACGAGGAGGACTGAGCCATGCCGGGATGGGCGCGCGCTTATGTCCGCTGGGTTGAAGGTCTCAACTATCGGATCGGACGCATCGTCATCTACCTGCTTTTCGTGATGATGGCGATCCTGCTGTGGTCCTCCATCTCCAAGACCTTTTTCCTGCCCTCGCTCTGGACGCTGGAGATGGCGCAATTCACGCTTGTCGCCTACTACATGCTCGGCGGCCCTTACTCGATGCAGATGGGCATGCATGTCCGCATGGATCTCCTTTACAGCCGCTGGACACGGCGTCAGCGCGCCTGGGTCGACGCGTTCACGATCGTCGCGCTGCTGGTCTATCTGAGCGTTTTCATCTGGGGCGGGATTTCATCGACGACCTACGCCCTTGAATACAACGAGCGTAGCTATTCCGCCTGGGCGCCCCTGATGTGGCCGATCAAGAGCCTGATGGTCCTGGCAGGCGTCTTGATGCTTCTGCAGGCCATAGCGTGCCTGATCCGTGACATCGCTATAACCCGCGGCGAGGAGATTTGAGCGTGTCATACGAGGCGATCGCGCTGACCATGTTCGCTTCCATGATGGTGATGCTGCTCACGGGGCAGCGGGTCTTCGCCGTCATAGGGTTCGTCGCGGTGGTTGCAGCGCTTGCTCTCTATGGCGAGGGAGGCGGACAGTTCGCTTTCACGGCCGCCATGAAGGCCATGAAGTGGTATCCGCTGCTGACCCTGCCGATGTTCATATTCATGGGCTACATCATCGCCGAGAGCCGGCTTGCCGATGACCTTTACCGGATGTTCCACGTCTGGATGGGGCCGGTAAACGGCGGGCTGGCGATCGGCACGATCGGGCTGATGGTCCTGATCTCGGCGATGAACGGGCTTTCCGTCGCGGGTATGGCCATCGGCGCCACGATTGCCCTGCCGGAGCTCCTGCGCCGCAACTATGACAAGCGGATGGTCACCGGCGTAATCCAGGCGGGCTCATCGCTTGGTATATTGGTTCCGCCTTCTGTCGTACTTGTTCTTTACGCCATGATCGCGCGCCAGCCGGTGGGTCAACTCTGGCTTGCCGGTCTGATCCCGGGGCTGATGATGGCGACGCTGTTCATCCTCTATATCGCAATTCGCTGTCGCTTTCAGCCCAAGCTGGGCCCCGCCCTTCCAGCGGACGAACGCAATGTGTCGCGGGCTGAGAAATTCCGGTTACTGCGCGCCGGCATCCTCCCCCTCGCGATCTTTGCGGTCATGATGGTGCCCTTCGTGAATGGATGGACTTCCCTCGTGGAGAGTTCCGCATTGGGGGCACTCACGGCGCTGATCGCCGCCGCCCTGAAAAGACGTCTGACCTGGGAAGTCTTCGAGAGTTCGGTCACCAAGACGCTCGGCATCTCCTGCATGTTCATGTGGATCATCGTCGCGGCGCTGTGTTTTGCGGCCGTGTTCGATGGTCTTGGGGCGGTCCGGGCCATCGAGACGCTGTTTGTCGAGCGGCTCGCGCTTGATCCGCTGATGATCCTGATACTGATGCAGCTCTCGTTTCTGCTGCTCGGCACCTTTCTCGATGACACCGCCATGCTGGTGATCGTGGCCCCGCTCTATGTTCCGTTGGTGGCGAGCCTTGGCTACGACTTAATCTGGTACGGGGTCCTCTACACAATCACCTGCCAGATCGCGTACATGACGCCGCCGTTTGGCTACAACCTTTTCCTGATGCGCGCGATGGCGCCCCCGGAGATCAGCATCGGTGACATCTACAGGTCCATCGTCCCGTTCGTCGGAGTCATGATCCTGGCGCTGGCGATCGTGATAGCGTTTCCGCAGATCGCGCTGTGGCTGCCGCAGACGGTCTACGGGAAGTGAGCGTAGGTCGAGAGTCAAAAAAGGAGGACATCATGACCACAAGGCGCGACTTTCTCCGTAAAGCCGGTGTAGCCGGTGCCGCCGTTGGAACCGGCGCGCTTGCGGCGCCATACGTCAAAGCGCAGTCCCCGATCCGCTGGCGTCTGCAAACTTATGCGGGGCCCGCTCTGGCCGAGCACGTGATCAAGCCAGCCGTAGACAGCTTTAACAAGATCGCGGAAGGCCAGATGGAGATCGAGCTGTACTTCGCTGATCAGCTTGTTCCGACAGGTGAGCTGTTCCGCGCCATGCAGCAAGGCACAATCGACGCGGTTCAGTCGGACGATGACTCCATGGCCTCGCCCACGGATGTACGCGTGTTCGGCGGTTACTTCCCCTTCGCGCTGCGCTACTCGCTGGATGTGCCTGTGCTGTTCAACCAGTACGGCCTAGGCGAAATCTGGGATCAGCAGTACGCGGATGTCGGCGTCAAATGGATCTCCGCGGGTGCCTGGGACCCCTGCCATTTCGCAACCAAGGAACCGATCCGCAGCCTAGCGGATCTGAACGGCAAGCGTGTTTTCACGTTCCCGACGGCTGGGCGCTTCCTGAGCCGCTTCGGCGTGGTGCCGGTGACGCTGCCGTGGGAGGACATCGAGGTCGCGGTTCAGACCGGCGAGCTCGACGGGATCGCCTGGTCCGGCATCACGGAGGACTACACCGTGGGCTGGGCCGATGTGACCGACTACTTCCTCACAAACAACATCTCCGGCGCCTGGATCGGTCACTTCTTCGCCAATATGGACCGCTGGAACGAGTTGCCCGACAACCTGAAGGAACTCCTGCGCGTCACGTTCGACTCAAGTCACTACTACCGGCAGTGGTGGTACTGGGGTGGCGAGGCCGAGCTTCGCGTGCGCGGCGAGAAGATGGAGCTGACCTCCATTCCCGATGAAGAATGGGCAAAGGTCGAGGAAGAGGCCAAGGCTTTCTGGGACGAGATCGCGGGCGACAACGCAACGCGGCAGAAGGTCGTCCAGATCATCAAGGACTATAACGACGTGATGCGTAAGGCGGGCCGGCCTTACCGGTACGCCTGATGTCATCGGCCCCGGGGCCTCTCTGCTCCCGGGGCCGCTTGGATTCTGTTCCGGCGGCCTCTGAGGGCACCGGAAGGTCGTTCAAAAACGCGTATGAGGACAGGACATGCCGGGAAACCTAACCGTCGAACAGCTGGAGGAAGCCTTGGCGGCGGGCGAAATCGACACGGTCGTGATGGCTCAGGTCGATATGCAGGGCCGGTTGATGGGCAAGCGCTTCCACGCTCGGCATTTCCTTGATAGCGGCGTGCACGAGACCCACTCCTGCAACTACTTGCTCACCGTCGATGCCGAGATGGAGCCGGTGCCGGGTTACAAGTCGGCCTCCTGGTCACAGGGCTACGGCGATTACATGATGAAGCCGGACCTCTCGACATTGCGCCGCACGCCGTGGATGGCGGGGACGGCCGTCGTTCTCTGCGACATCCTTGACCATCACGGTCACCACGAAATCCCCGTGTCGCCGCGCGCGATCCTGAAGCGCCAGATGCGCCGGCTCGCCGAAAAAGGGCTGACGGCGAAGTTCGCTTCCGAGCTTGAATTCTATCTTTTCCAGGAAAGCTTTGAGGAGGCGCACGCAAAGGGCTATCGCGATCTGAACCCCATCGCGCCTTATAATGAGGACTACCACGTCTTCCAGACCTCGAAGGAAGAGAATGTCATGCGCGCCCTGCGCAACGGCCTCTATGGCGCGGGCATAGCGGTCGAGAACACCAAGGGCGAAGCCTGGGCCGGCCAGGAGGAGATCAACGTCAGATATTCCGATGCTCTGGAGGCTGCGGACACCCATGTGCTCGTCAAGAACGCGACAAAGGAGATCGCATGGCAGCAAGGCCGCGCTGCCACCTTCATGGCCAAGTACGACTACGCCGCGGCAGGCTCGTCCTGCCACCTGCACCAGTCGCTCTGGCGCGGGGACACGCCGGCATTCTTCGATCCTGCTGGTGAGTACGGCATGTCGGCCATGATGCGCGCCTATCTTGCGGGACAGCTGGCGCATGCGGATGAGATCACCCTCTTCCTTGCGCCGAACATCAACTCCTACAAGCGCTTCCAGGCACAAACCTTTGCGCCGACCAAGGCGGTCTGGAGCCGCGACAACCGCACCGCGGGCTACCGCATCTGCGGAGAAGGAACAAAAGCAGTGCGCGTCGAATGCCGGGTCGGTGGTGCTGATCTGAACCCGTACCTAGCATTTGCCGCGCAAATCGCAGCGGGCCTGGCAGGCATTGAACGAGGTTACGCGTTGGAACCGGAGTTCGAGGGGGACGCCTATTCCGGCGACGGTCGGGTGATCCCGGGGACCCTGCGCGATGCCGCGGCGGCAGCGGATCGCTCGGAGATGCTGCGCGCCGCCTTTGGCGACGATGTGGTTGACCACTATGTGCACGCCGCCCGCTGGGAGCAAAGCGAATATGACCGCCGCGTTACCGACTGGGAGATCAACCGCGGGTTCGAGCGGTCCTGACCGCGCAAACGCGCGAACTTGATCTTGCCGTACCGAGGCTTGCCGGGGGCCGAGTGCTCGGCGCCGGCTCTACCTTCGAATGACCGAGGACCATGACCACGTTAAGCTGTGTGTCGCCGATTGATGGCGCCGTCGTCGCGGAGCGCGAGGCCTTGACCGAAACGCAGGCCGGCGCACTCCTCGAGCGCGTCCGCCGCGCCCAACCCGAGTGGGCTGCTCGGCCGCTGGAAGACCGGGTAACAGCTGTCCGCGAGGGCGTCGCGCGCCTTGCGGGCATGGACGACGCTGTGGAGGAACTTGCCCGCATGATGGGCCGCCCCGTGCGATACGGTGGCGAATTCGGCGGCGTGACCGAGCGTGCCTATTACATGTGCGACATCGCGGCGGAGGCGCTTTCACCGCTCGTTGTCGAGTCCTCCGAACGCTTCGAGCGGCGGATCGAACGCGAGCCCCACGGTGTTTGCCTTGTCATCGCCCCCTGGAATTATCCCTACATGACCGCCATCAACGCGGTCGCACCTGCGCTAATCGCCGGAAACGCGGTGATGCTCAAGCCGGCGACGCAGACGCTGCTGACCGCCGAGCGCATGGTCCGCGCCTTCGCGGATTGCGGCGTCCCTGAAGAGATCTTCGCCCCGTTCTTCGGAGATCATGCAACGATAGAAGCCCTGATTGAGGCGCGCGCGTTCGACTTTGTGTCCTTTACCGGATCCGTCGCTGCCGGCCGGCGGATAGAGCGCGCGGCAGCCGGAACATTCCTGCCCCTGGGACTTGAGCTGGGAGGGAAGGACCCTGGGTATGTGCGCGCCGACGCCGACCTGGACAGCGCTGTAGACGGGCTCATGGACGGTGCCATGTTCAACGCCGGCCAATGCTGCTGCGGCATCGAGCGTATCTATGTTCACGCCGATCTTTTTGAGGCCTTTGTCGAGAAAGCCGTCGCATGGGCTCGGGCGCTCAAGCTGGGCAACCCGCTTGATCCCGAGACGACCCTCGGCCCGATGGCACACCCCCGCTTTGCGGAGGAGGCCCGGGTCCAGGTGGCAGAAGCGGTCAATTCCGGCGCGACCGCCCACATCGACCGAGGCGACTTCCCCGAGGACGACGGCGGCGCTTACCTGATGCCGCAGGTTCTCACCAACGTCACCCACCAGATGCGCGTGATGCGTGAGGAAACCTTCGGGCCGGTCGTCGGTATCATGCCCGTGGCAGGCGATGACGAGGCGATCGAGTTGATGAACGACAGCCCTTACGGATTAACGGCTGCGATTTACACCGCTGACAGCGAAGCCGCTTCTCATATCGGCGCCGCGCTGGACACGGGCACGGTCTACATGAACCGCTGCGATTATCTGGATCCGGCGCTGTGCTGGACAGGCTGCAAAGACACCGGCCGCGGCGCAGCGCTTTCTGTGCTCGGCTTCCATTCCGTGACCCGTCCGAAATCCTATCACCTGAGGAAAGGCGAATGACGCTTACTGCGACTTGGTCCTATCCAACCGAAATCCGATTCGGGGCCGGGCGGATCAGCGAACTGGCCGACGCCTGCCGCTCCGCCGGGATAGGGAATCCGCTGCTGATCACAGATCGGGGCTTGAGCAATCTGCCCATCACCCAGCATGCCCTCGACGTCCTCGAAGGTGAGGGGCTCGGCCGGGCGATGTTCAGCGAAGTGGACCCGAACCCCACGGAGGTGAACCTTGCAGCAGGAATTGACGCCTTCAGGCGTGGCGGGCATGACGGCGTCGTCGCCTTCGGCGGCGGATCGGGTCTCGACCTTGCGAAATGCGTCGCCTTCATGCAGGGGCAGACTCTGCCCGTCTGGGAGTTCGAGGATATCGGTGACTGGTGGAAGCGGGCCGATGCCGACGCCATCGTTCCCAATGTAGCGGTGCCAACCACCGCCGGGACTGGTTCGGAGGTCGGGCGCGCCTCGGTCATCACCAATTCCGCCACGCACAGCAAGAAGGTGATATTCCACCCCAGGATGCTCCCGGCGGTAACAATCTGCGATCCGGAGCTGACCGTTTCGATGCCGCCTGCGATCACGGCCGGGACAGGCATGGATGCGCTGGCGCATTGCCTCGAAGCCTATTGCAGCCCACACTATCACCCGATGAGCGCCGGGATCGCGCTCGAAGGTCTACGGCTGGTCAAGGAGAACCTTTTGACCGCCTTCCGGGACGGGCAGGACATCAAAGCGCGCGCGCATATGATGAGCGCGGCGGCGATGGGGTCTGTCGCCTTCCAGAAAGGATTGGGTGCGGTTCATGCGCTGTCCCACCCCGTCGGCGCGGTCTACAACACCCATCATGGCACGACGAACGCGGTGGTCATGCCCACCGTTCTGCGCTTCAACCGCCCCGAAATCGAGGGCAAGATGGCGCGCGCAGCAGCATATCTTGACCTGGAGGGCGGGATCGACGGCGTCATTGCCTGGATCGAGGCGCTTAACGCGGAATTGGGCATTCCTGCGCGGCTTTCCGAGCTTGGCGTTGACACCAACCGGATCGAAGAAATGGCCGATATGGCGGTGGTCGATCCCACAGCCGGCGGGAATCCCCGAAGCTTCACGAAGGATGATGCCATTGCCCTGTTCAACCGGGTCATCTGAACGGGAGTATCATTCGCCGGCTGCCAGCGGGCGAACATTTGCTCCGGCGAAGGGTTCGCCACGGACTCATCAACGCCTGCTCGGCCATAAAAATGCGCGCGAATTTCTCAAAGCGCCATTCCAGCCCTAGAGCGGCACGAAATTGCGCTGTCGCACCATGATGGCGGGACCAACGGCGACAGCATTGCGCATCGCAGCCAGGCGGCTTGCTGGACTGCATGCCGAAGCCGACACCCGCTTATTGGAGAGCATCGGCATTCCTTTGCCCTCGGCGTTCAGCCTTTCGCCCCTAACCCGTGTCACTGCGGGCTATTCGTGCTCAGGACCTGCAATTCTGACAGGACGCTCATGAACGACGCGGTCGAGCATGGCTGCTGCGGTGATCGCCGGCAGGAGCGCCGTGCCAAGGAACATCGCCTCGGCTCCGAAAGCGTCGGAAACGACCCCGGCGACCGCCGGGCCGATCACGTTGCCCGTGGCGGTGGCCAGCAGCGCCGCCGTGAAGCTCAGCGACGGTAGCGTTGGAAAAAGACGGTCCGACCAGAACGCGAGAACCGCGCTCGTCATCATCACGTGCAGCCCCTGAAGCCCGGCCGACAGGACCAACCCGCCCCATGTCGGCGGCAGAACTGCCACAAGCGCAACCGAAGCCGCTCCAGCCAGCATGATCAGGCGCAGGAGCATTGGCAGGCCAAGGGCGGCCTTCGCGCGCCCCGTGCCAAGCGCGGCGAGACCGAAGACACCGTAGGAAATGAAGAGGAGGGCGGGCGTCGCAGCCGTCGGAAGGCCCGGCACGCCGCCCCCACCGACCAGGTGGTCCGCAGCGAAGGCGATGTAGACCGCAGAGTTGGCCCCGTAGGCAAAGGCGACCGCGTAGAGAGGCAGGGCCGCGAAATCCAGAAGCTCCTTCCAGGCGTCCGGCGGTCTGCCGTGGCGAGCCTTGCCGATGCCGCGCAAGGCCGCGCGGTTGCCCAGAAGCACGACGCAGCTTGCGATCGCAAACAGCGTCCAGCAAACGCGCCATGAGAGCCCCGTGAGGACCAGCGCCAGCGCCGCGGCGCCGGCCGCCGCGATGCCCACGCCGGTGCCCGTGCTGATCATCGACAGCGCGGCGGGCCTCTGCGCGTCATTGACCGTGCGATGAACCGCGTCGTTGAACGGGGTCCATGCAAACCCCGCGCTTGAGGTGGCGAGGAACACCCCGATCGCGAGAATGTAGGTGTTCGTGGCGAGGGCCACGATTATCATGCCGAACGTGGCGGCGAAGAGACCGCTCAAAATGGGCAATCTCGGTCCCAGCCGCATCAGCAAGGTCTGAGCTGCGATCAGTCCCAGAAAGAAGCCGAGGAACCCGAGAGAGGAGACAAAGCCGACGGCGGACGTCGAGATCGAGAACGCCGACCTGAACTCGGGCACGAATAGACCAAACCCCATTCGCGCCGGTCCGAAGCTGATGGCGGTCGCGGCAAAACCGGCTGCTGACAGCCGCCAGAAATAAGTGATGGCTCTGCCCTCCGTACCCTTAAAACGTCACCGACCGCCGCTGTGTTCCGTGTTGGCCGCTGCCGGGAACGCGGCAAATTGACCCCCAATGCGGCCAGCTTCGGGCGGCGGAAATCAGGATTACGGCATCGACGGGCCGTCATGGGGGCGCCCGGCAGCAAGACGCCCATGATACGGAGCAGCCGTCATCTTTCGGCCAACCCGCCAAGGGCCCGGCGGATGAGAACGGCGCCGCCCAGGGCGGATATCCCCGCTGTCCACACCCTTGGGTTGCATCTTTCGCCAGCACACTTACCCTCGCTTACGCCCAGTCCACAATACCGAGTGAGGGACTTCACATGCCGAGAGCACAAGAGAGTGCTGGCCTTTCAAAGGCCGCGACCATTGATCTGCCTGTTGGCGCAGATGCCGGCGCCGGCGCGAGCACAACATTTCTCGGCGAGCTCCATGACAAGGCCTCCGCCATCAGCGCGCTTATCGAAAGAGAGTATGCCGGCAATATCGCTTATGCGGCCAACTTTTCGCGCGCACAGGGCCTGATAACGGGTATGGCCTGGTCGCCCGAGGACGCGGCTACATCGTGGCCCTGGCCGCCCGACGCCAGCGCCGATTAATCTGAATCCCGCTTGGCGCACCGATTGGCGGTGAGCCACCTGTCATGTTCCTTTTGATCCGCAGCTGATGTTCGCTTTCGCTGTCCTATCCACATCCAGGCAAAAAACGGATCGACAGCGGCCGCTTTCGGGTCAGCCGCGGAACAGCTTGTGGTCAAGCGGCAAGTCCATGGTGCACAGAAGACCCTCGGGGCGGTAATCGAGGTTGACCGTCCCGCCGAACTCGTAAGCCAGCGCCCCTTTGAGCACCTCCGAGCCGAAACCGCGGCGCTCCGGGGGAGAGACGCTTGGTCCGCCCTGCTCGCCCCATTCCAGATGGAGGCGGTCCCCGCCAGCCGGCTCACTCTCGAACCGCCAGGTGATATTGACATGGCCCCCCGGTTGTGACCAGGCGCCGTATTTGAGCGCGTTGGTGCCGAGTTCGTGCAGCGCCATCGCCAGTGTCGTCGCCGCGTCAGGGGTCAGCATCACCGTGGGACCGTCGATGCCCACGGTCGTGCCCTCCTCACAGAATGTCGAACCGACCTCGCGCACCAAATCCTCAAGGCTCGCGCCTTCCCAGTTGCTGCGGGTCAGTAAGCTGTGCGTTTCGCTGTAAGCACGCAGGCGCTGACGAAAGCGCTCAAGGAAGTCCTCTTCTGTTTCCGCGGTCCGCCATGTTTGCTCCGCGAGGGATTGCACAACCGCAAGCATGTTCCGAACCCTGTGATTGAGTTCACGGATCAGGAGTTGTTGTTGCTCTTCGAGCATCTTGCGATCGGTTTCGTCGCTTGCGGCACCGAACCACTCGCTGATCTCGCCGTCCCGGACGATGGGCACCGCGCGCGAGAAGGTCCAGCCGACTGTACCGTCTGACCTGCGAACACGATGTTCGAGTTCGAAAACACTTTTGGTCCTGATGGCATCGCGGATCGCCGCCATAACCTCGGGCTGATCCTCCGCGGGAATATATTTGTCCAGCCAATTGGTGATCGGGCCCGGCGTATCTGCGAGGAAACCGCCGCCGGAGAGTTGTCGCATCTCGCTCCAGTCGGGGCTCATCTGGTAGATCACATCGCTGCTTGCCTCGGTTAAGGCGCGGAACCGCTCTTCACTCTTCCGCATGATTTCCAGGGCTTTGCGCCGTTCGGTGATGTCGACGAAGGTCACCACCACGCCGTCGATCCGGTTGTCCACCGTGCGGTAAGGCCGCAGACGTGCGGCGAACCAGCGCCCGTCATCGCTTTGCACCTCGCGTTCGACCGACGTAAGGTCGCTCAGGACCTGCTCCGCATCCCTGATCAAACCCTTGTAACGTAGCTGGTGGGTGAAGTCGGAAAGCAGCCGGCCGGCATCCGCCTCGGTCACGTTGAATAGCCCCGCCACCGGCGGCGTCGTCATGCGAATCCGGAGTTGAGGGTCCAGGAACAGCGTACCGATCTCCGTCGCCGCGGCGAGGTTGCGCAAGTCGCTGTGCGCTTGTGAAATGCTTTCAAGCTTGCTTTTCAGCTCGCTGTTGACGGTCTGCAACTCCTCGTTCATCGACTGCAGTTCCTCTTTCGAGGTCTCCAGTTCTTCCGAGGCGGAACGGTACTCCTCGTTGGTCGATTGCAGTTCCTCGTTGGCGATGCGCAATTCCTGAATTGTGTCTTCCTGCTCCTTCTGGCTTGCGGCCAGCCGCTCCTCCGCCGCGCGCAAATCCTCGCGCAGGCGCCGTATTTTTTCTTCGTCCGCCGTCTCTGTCGGCGACTCTGCCGGCATCTCCTCGATGGGGCCGCCATCGAGGAAGAAAACCAGCGCCTGCGGCGGACCCGCGTGGGTGTCCGTCTCCTCGCGCACAGGGACCGCGTGGATCGCGACGCGGCGCTTCGTTCCGTTGAAGCCGACGGCAACCGGCGCCGTGAGCATCGACTCCCCGTGTTCCAGCGCACGTCTCAGCGCCATGGCGACGTCCATGCGCAGCTCGGGACGCACAAGCGTACTCAAATCGGCCGAGAACGGCCCGCCGGGTGGCCCCATGAAGTAGCCGGCCCTCGGCGAAAGATGCTGGACGTTGCGCATCTCATCGACGAGGACGCTGGGCGGCGCTTCCTCTTCGAGAGCCGCAAGGTGCATTTTGCCGATACGCTGGTCGCGCTCGGCGCGCCCCCGGAACGCCAAACCCGGCTCCTCATGCAGACCATATCGGTATGACAGGTGATCCGCGGATCGCTGCAACTGGGGCAGGGCGACGGCAGTGCCGATACGGGGCCGGTAAATACGCTCCTTCTGGCGGACCGGCGTGAACAGTTCCGGCACACTGTCAATCGACTCGGCCGAGCCGAGGAAAAGACATCCTTGCGGCATGAGCGCGTAATGGAAAATCGAGCAGGCCAGGCGCTGCATCTGCCGTTCAAGATAGATCAGCAGGTTTCGGCAACTGATCAGGTGCAGGCGCATGAATGGCGGATCCTTCAGCACGTCATGCACGGCGAAGATGATCAGTTCACGGACCTCGCTCTTGACGCTGTACACGGAGCCATCCTTGTCGAAGAACCGCCGCAGCCGCCCCTCCGAAACGTTCGCCTCGATGGTCGCCGGGTACCGGCCCTCCCGCGCGGTCTCCAGGGCCGCTTCATCCAGGTCCGTGGCGAATATCTGGATCGGCACCCTAATTCTGCGCCGCTCCGCTTCCTCGAGCAGCAGGATCGCGATGCTGTAGGCTTCCTCACCGGTTGCGCAGCCGACCACCCACACGCGAATGCCTTCTTCGCCCACATTGTCGAACAGCGGTGTGATGGCCTGTTCGGCCAGCGCGTCGAAGGCTTCCGGGTCCCGGAAGAAGTGTGTGACCGAGATCAGAAGGTCCTGCAGCAGCGCCTGGGTCTCGGCGGGTGTTTCGCGTAAATATACAAGGTATTCGTTCAGGCTTGAGCAGCGGGTCACCTGCAAACGCCGCGCCATTCGGCGCAGCATTGTGTTTCGCTTGTAGCCCGAGAAATCGTGTCCGGTCCTGTTGTGAAGAAGGCCAAGGATTCGCGGTACGACCTCATCCGCGTTTTCCGTGGCTTGACGCTTCAGTTCCGTCTCGCCCCGCGCAAGTTCACCGATCCGCTCGGCAATCCGGCTGGCCGGGCCGATAAAGTCAGCCCCGCCGGTTGTGATGGCCCCGCGGGGCATCATGCCGTACTCAGCTTCCTCAGGGTCCTGCACCAGGATGATGCCACCCGCTTCCTTGATCGCGCGCACGCCAAGCGCGCCGTCCGAGCCGGTACCGCTGAGGATGACGGCCATGCCATCGCCGCGCCCCGAGGCGATCGAGTTCAAGAGCATGTCGATCGGCGCGCGCTTGCCGTGCGGTTCCTTGAAGGGCGCGGGCGATAATTCATTGCCGTCGATCGACAGCGCGCGATCCGGCGGAATGACGTACACGCGATTTGGCTCGAGTTTGGTGCTGCCCTTCACCTGCTGCACTGGCATCGTGGTGAAACCGCCCAGAATGCTTGCAAGCTCGCTCGGCTGCTCGGGCGCCAGGTGGACGACAACGACGTAAGCGAGGCCTAGATCCGGCGCGAGGTTGTTAAACAGGTCTTGAAGGGGAGCAAGACCACCGGCTGATGCGCCGATGGCGCATACTGGTATCACGCCGGCTTCCAGGCCCTTCAGGCCATTATCGTTATCCATTGTACCTTTGTTGCCTTGAGGGTCGTTCTCCAGCACGGCGCATTGGCCGGGTTTTCATCTAACGATTTGGCAGATGCTAGATTGACCGGAAAATTTTGTCACGCGCAGACCCATTTTCGGGCTTTGCAGACTTTTTCAGCCGGGCCATGATAGCTGTTTAAAACTTATCCTGACTGCGGCGAACTCGTCGGGAAGATCGGGTGGAATGATGTTCACGCGCACCGTTATTGCACAGGAGCGGGAGAAAAGGTGACGAATCTTGAGGGACGGCGAATTCTGGTTGCCGAAGACAAATTTTTCATTGCCACGGAGCTTCGGCAGGAACTGGAAAAGAACGGAGCTGAAATCCTTGGGCCGAGCGCCTCGATCGACGCGGCGCTGCGCCTGTCCCGCACGGCCGACTCGTTGGACGCGGCACTTCTGGACATCGATCTCGGCGGAGAAATGGCTTACCCTGTCGCGGATGCTCTTCTGGAACGCAACGTCCCTTTCATCTTCATTTCAGGTTTCGGGCGAGAGGGACTCAGCGAGAAATATGCTGATACGCCGCTGCTTGACAAACCCATTGTAATGCACCGTCTTCATGCCTTCCTCAGCGGTTTATTCCCATAATGAGTCTGCTAGAACCGACTCAACTTGATCCGGGGCAAAACCGGAGGCGGCAAAGCTATTGGCGCATCTGGTTGGTGTGAGAGCGTCGAGGCTTGGGGGGATAGCCTCCCACGGCTCATCGGCCGACCGGGCGGCAGTGTTTTGCTGCAAGACCTTGAGCCTCGTGAAGGCGATCTCAACGCAGTTGAAATCGGGCAACCAGGGCAGCAGATCGAGCAGCCCGCGCCGCCGGATTCGGCTCCCGCGCGTGCCAGCGCCCTCGTGAGCCGGGATATTGTCTGTCATCACGACATCCGCAGACCTCGCCTCAGTGGGGGCGGAAGGCGGCCCCGGTCAGGTAACCTCATGACAGTCAAATGCGCGTCCGGGGGGCGAAACGCCTTTTCCGCGAAAATTCGGCTCAGTCAGCACAGGCCGAGCGTCGCAGAAAAACCGGACAGAAACAGTAGCTTGCGGGATTCTGCATGGCTTGGGATTTTTGCCATGCTTCGGGGCCTCAGCTCCGGTAAGAGCAACACACAAACCCGGCCCGGCCCTTGGCAGCAAGTACCTTGGCGCTCTTTCCAGTACCGTTCCGACACGAACAGAAAGCGGAAACGTCTATTCGGCTGCAGACTGCCACAACCCTGAAACTTATTGGTGCCGGCTGCAGGATTCGAACCCGCGACCTACTGATTACAAATCAGCCGCTCTACCAACTGAGCTAAGCCGGCATAATCGGCCCTGCGAGGTAACCGGACAACGGCCTCATCGCGCTGTACGGCGTTGCGGCCTTCCACGCGCCCGTGCGCTCACTCCTCGGCAGGCTCCAGGCGCAAAATCCGCCCGTTCGCTGCGTCTGTCAAGACGTAGAGCATGCCGTCAGGCCCCTCGACAACATCGCGGATGCGCGCGTTCAACGCTGTCAGCAGTTCCTCCTGGCCGATAACCTCGTTACCTTCCATCTCAAGGCGGCGCAGATGCTGGTGCGCCAGCGCGCCCAAAAAAATGTCGCCGCGCCAGTTCGGAAATGCCTCGCCGTTATAGAACGTCATCCCGCTCGGCGCGATCGACGGGTCCCAGTAGACGACCGGCTGTTCCATGCCCGGTGCTTCGGTCTTCTCCGAGATGATCGCGCCGGAGTAGTCGATACCGTAGGTGATCTCCGGCCAGCCGTAATTTACGCCAGCCTGGAGAATGTTCAGCTCATCACCGCCGCGCGGCCCGTGCTCGTGAAACCAGATCGTCGACGTGCCTGGGCGCAGCGCGATGCCTTGCACGTTGCGATTGCCGTACGTGTAGATTTCCGGCTGAGCATCCTCACGTCCGACGAACGGGTTGTCTTCCGGCACGCTGCCATCCGGGTTGATGCGCACGATGGTGCCGAGATGGTTTTCGAGGCTCTGCGCCTGATCCATGTAGCTGTAGCGGTCACCGAGTGTAACGAAGAGCGTGCCGTCCGGGTGAAACTGCAGCCGCCCGCCGTAATGCGCGCCGCCCGGCGTCTTCGGCTCGACCGCGAAGATCGTCTCCACGTCGCGCAGCGTCATCGCGTCGAGATCAAGCCGAGCGCGCGCGACTTCCGTTCCCGCATTGCCGGGCCGCCCGCCGGCATAGGCGAAGTAGATCAAGCCGTTCTGTTCGTAATCCGGGTCGAGCGCCACATCCAGCAGGCCGCCCTGCCCACCGACCATCATGCGCGGTAGCCCGGAAACCGGCTCGGGATCCAGGTTGCCGTCGCGCACCACGCGCAGGCGCCCGTCCCTCTCGGTCACAAGCATCTCGCCGCCGGGCAAGAAGGCCATGCCCCAGGGGTGCGCCAGCCCGCTTGCGACCGTTACAACGCGGTAGTCATGCTGTTCGGACTGATAGACCTCCGCGACTGCCGGGCCGCGCCACAGCACCGCCGCGAGCAGCGCGAAGGTGATCACTGATGCAAATCGGCTTGTGCCACGCGCCGGCGAACTGTTGCTGAGGTCGGCCACGGTTCTCCCCTTGGCTTCAATGTACGGTTCTTTTTCAGTTAGGGTGTCAGCGCGCCGCGGTCTAGCGCCCGCCTGCGCGATTTCGCCTTGTTGCAGCGCAGAAGCCGGTTTAAAGGGAGCCTGCGGCGCCACACCTGTTGTCTGCACGCAAGCTCAACTGCCGGACGGGATCACCGACCACGGGACAAGCCAAAATGACGACCGAACACGCGCTGGCGCGGGTCGATGACATCGCGCGGCACCTCACCCGTCAGGCGCATGTCATTTGCCTGGATTACGATGGCACGCTCACGCCGATACGCCCTTCGCCGCCGGAAGCAGTCCTGGGTGACGAGATGCGCAAGGCGCTGGTCAAGCTGGCTGAGCAGAGCCCGGTTGCCATCGTGACCGGGCGCGAACTGAGCGATGCGCGGCAGATGGTCGACATCGACCTGATCTACGCCGCGAGCCACGGCTTCGAACTGAAATTCCCCGATGAACCCGCGCAGGCCTATGAGCCTGCCGAAGCCTATCGCGAGGCCATTTCCGACACCGCGGATTCGGCCGAGGAAGGAGCAAGTGACATCGAAGGCGTCATGATCGAGCGCAAGCCCTTCTCGACGGCTGTGCATTTCCGCAAGGCCGCACCGGAGGACATGCCGAAGGTCAGCAAACTGGTCGCGGAACTGCAGGAGCAGCATCCGGGCCTGCGCGTGCTGCAGGGCAAGAAGGTCTCCGAGTTTCAGCCCCGCATCGACTGGGACAAGGGCCGCGCGGTGGCGCTGCTGGCCGAACGGCTGGAGGTGCCGCTTGAAGGCGTGCTCTATATCGGTGACGACGTGACGGACGAGGACGCATTCCGGGCCATCGCGGGCAAGGGCATCGGCATTCTGGTCAATGAAACCGACCGCGAGACTGCGGCGCAATATCGGCTGGACGACCCGGACGAAGTGCGCGTCTTTCTGAAGCGGCTGGCTGAGGCGCTGAGGGGTGCGGCGTGAGCGAGAGCTTCCAGCGCTACGCCATCTTCTGGCTGCCGCCGGCGGATAGCCCGCTGGCCGCATTCGGGCGCGAATGGTTCGGAACGTGCCCGGAGCGGGGCGAGGTCGGAGCGCCGGCGACTTTTGGGCTGCCCGAAGAGTTGGCGGCTGAGGCGATCCAGCGGCCGCGTCGTTACACGCTGCATGGCACGGTCGTCGCGCCGTTCCGGCCAGCCGAGGGCGTGAGCGGCGAGGCGCTAGCCGACGAACTACGGGTGTTCTGCGCGCGGCGCGCGGTCCGGCGAACGGGGCCGCTGGGCTTTTGGCGGCTCTCGCGCCATCTGGCGCTGATCCCGGAGGGCGGCACGGCGCGGCTTGACTGGCTGGCGGCCGAGGCGGTGACGCATTTCAACGCCTTCCGCGCGCCGACCACGGAAGCCGATCTCGCGCGCTACCCGGCCGAGCAGCATTCGGAACGGCAGCGACAGAATGTGCGCGACTTCGGCTATCCTTATGTGCTGAGCGAGTTCATCTTTCACATCACGCTCGCCGGCCCGCTCGCGCCGGAGCAGCTTGACCGGGTCCAGGCCACGCTCGCCCCGCGCCTCGGCCCCCTCACCGGCGAACCGCTTAACATTGGCGATCTCTGCCTGCTCGGCGAGCCGGATCAGGCCGCGCCCTTCCGGCTCATCGCGCGCTGCGCCCTGTCCGCCTGAGCTTCGAGCGTGTCGATGAAAGCGCGCGTGGCGTGCTCCAGCGGGCCGGAATTGTCGATGACGGTAGTGCCCTCCGGCGCATGGCTCGCGGACCCGGCCATTGTCGCGGCACGAGAGAGGCGGGCCCCGATCTGCTCGGCGGTCTCGCGCCCCCGGCGCTGTAGCCGGGCCTGCAAGATCTCCTGCGCGACATGGACGTACACGGCATGGCTGCGCGGCCAGACGCTGAACGCCGCCCGGATAATCCGCCGCGAGACGTTGACGACGACCACGCGTCCTTCGCCAAGATGATCGCGGGCGTCAACTGGCACGCCATAGGCCAGCCCATGCGCGCGCCAGGCGAGGAAAAGCCCGCCACGATGCTCCATCGCATCGAATTCAGCCAACGAAACTTCGCGGACCTGTTCGGTGCCATCGCTCGCCCGGGTCACGATGCGCCGCGGGAATGCGAACCGCTCATCACCGTGAAAATGCGCGCGGGCCGCGCCAATCAACGTGTCCTTGCCCGCCCCCGATGGCCCAGCCACCAGCACCAGAACGCCCGGCCCGGCTTCCTTCGCGCCCGCCATCACGCAATCCGTTCGCCCACGCACCAGACGGCGCGCACGCCCGGCATCCCGTCGCGGTCATGCACGCGGACCAGGTCGGCGCGCTGCCCGGCCGCGATCTCACCGCGATCCTCCAATCCGATCGCCCGCGCCGGGTTGCGCGTCGCCATCGCGACCGCCTGCGGCAAGCTGATCTGTTCGCATAGCCGCGGCAACAGCAGCATCGCGTGGCCCAGCGCCGCCGGCACGTAGTCGCCGGAGAGAACGTCGAGCGTCCCGGCCTCAGCCAACTCAAGCGCGTTCACGTTACCGGAATGCGAACCGCCCCGGACGATGTTTGGTCCGCCCATGAGCACAGCCTGCCCGGCTTCATGCGCGGCGCGTGCGGCTTCCAGCGTTGTCGGAAACTCTGCAACCGCCACGCCGTCCGCTGCGGCTTCGGCCACATGCGCGAGCGTGGCGTCATCATGGCTCGCCAGCACCAGACCGCGTTCATGCGCCCAGCGCACCGTCTGCGCCCGGTTACGCTGGCTGTAGCGCTGCTGGTCCGACTTGCGCTCCGCGATAAACGCGGCCAGGTCGGCATCCGACATGTTGAACTTGCCTTGGTAATAGGTCGCGTAGCGCTCTTCGTCGGTGAACTGGCGCTGCCCCGGCGTGTGATCCATCAGCGAAAGAATGCGCAGGCGCGAATGCTCCAGCAGCGGCTCAAGCAACTCCAGCAGCCCACCGTAGCTCAGCTCGCATCGCCAGTGCAGGTGATGGTCGGCCTTCAGCGTGCCCGCAGCGATCTGGCGGTCGAGCCCGCTCGCCATCTCCTCCAGAAGGGCCAGCCGCATCGCCTGACTGTGAACCTCGCCGACGGAGAGTGCATTGCAGACCGTTGTCACCCCGAAGGCGGTCATTTCACGGTCGTGGTTGAGCACCGCAGCATCCACCGGCCACTGCGTACCCGGGCGCGGCATCACATGGCGCTCCAGGTTGTCGCTATGCAACTCGACGAGACCGGGCAGCAGCAAATCCCCTTCAAAGTCCTCCGCGCCGGGCAGGTGGCTCGGCGAATCATCGACCGCCCTAATCGCGCCGTCGCGAAGCACGACCGATCCTTCGATTACGGAGTTGCGCAGCACGACGCGCGCATTGGTCAAGACGTGTTCTTTTTCGGACAAACCTATCGGCATCAACGAACTCAAACTGCGATCTGTTGGGCGTTTTGACGCCAAGACTAACCTATGCGCACCAGTCTGCCAGCGACGTATGGCTGCTGGATGAAAGGAGCGCGCCGTTCTCCCCAACAACGCAGTGTCGCATCGGGGCCGCAGTGTGGCTGTGTGGTGTTTGCACGTGTCAAGATATTTTCTCGCCTCGGCCTTTTTTTCGTCACACGCGCGGGACACAAATATCACAACAGACAGCGCAGCAACCGAATACACGACCAAGCAAGGCGCGAAACAGCAGCGGAACGGGTCGAGCGAGATGCCTGATTACGGTGAAATTCTGCGGTTCCTGGCACAGACGCCGCCCCAGACGAATGCAGAGCGGCAGATGCACGCCTCGCTGCTGGAACTGATTGCAGAGTGCCTGCGCTCAGACGATCCCGAGGCGTTGCAGGAAGCGCGCCAGGTGCGCGACCGCTTCCCGGATCCCTCGATGGCTTTGCGGCTCTCCTGAGAGTCGCCACGGGTCGCGTAAGCGTTGCGTCGGCGTAAGCGTTGCGTTGCCCGCGTGTTAAAGTTGCGTGAAGTGCGAGTGGCGTCAAAGGCCTTTATCCGAGACGCCGAGCAGGTTTGCGGCGCAGGGAGGCAGCGGTGAGTGGCCGTTCTGCTTCCGACTGACCGGCAACGGCCAAGCGTCTCTGGCCAATACAAAGCCAGGCTGGTTCAGGCGAAAAGCCGCGGATCGGCCTGGCGACTATAACAACTGCGTATCCCTGCCGCGCGTTTTTGCGGCTCCCGCGTGCCCCTGATAGCGCCGTGCGCAAGTTCGCCCCTCACTTGTGCACGGCGCGCCCAGAACACCGAGTTGAGAGACGGAGCCACCGTGCCCGTCATACCCCGCCCCCCGCTCGGGCTCCGTCTCTCGCCCTTCTCTCCACCATATTCCCGAAACTTTGCCGGTTCTCCCGCGTTATTCGGCCAGGCATTCCGTGTTATCCTTTGGCACAGTTCTGACGGGTTCGGGAGGCTAGTATGTTTCGCGTCCTCACGGTGCTTGTCACCGCTTTGACGCTTGTCCTGATGGTTGCGCCGGCCTCCGCCGGTATTGTTGCCCGCATCGACCTCAGCGCCCAGCAGATGAATGTTTACGTGGATGGCCGCCTGCGCCACTCGTGGCCAGTCTCCACCGGGCGGGGGCGCTACCGCACGCCGCGCGGCACATTCCGCCCGACGGTCATGCGGCGGATGCACTATTCCAGCCGCTACAACAATTCGCCGATGCCCTATTCAATCTTCTTCCATCGCGGCTATGCGATCCACGGCACGCATGAGGTCAGCCGGCTTGGGCGGCGCGCCTCCCATGGCTGCGTCAGGCTGCATCCGCGCGCGGCACGCACGCTGTTTTACCTTGTCCGAAGGCACGGCCCAGGCCGGACCCGCATCGTCATCCGGCGTTAGACGGCTCGGTGCGCGCGGCGCGGCGCTCGCGGCGGATAAGATCAGCGATGAGCGCGCGCAAACGCGGCGGCGGCGCTTCGATATAGGGCAGCGGGCGGCACTGCGACAGCGTGGCAATCCCGATCCGCGCGGTGAAGGCGCCGTTCACGATCCCCTCGCCCAGCCGGGCCGAGAGCCGCGCCGTCAAGCCGTGGCCGACGACCTGCTGCACGACATCGTCGCCCATGGCCACACCGCCCGTTACGGCCAGATGGGCGATCACCATGCGCGCTAGCCGCATCAAACCGAGAAAGCCGGGCCGGCCACCGTAGAGCGTTGCCAGCCGGCGCATCAACCGCAGGTTCTCGTAGGCTGCAAAACCGACATCGACGAGCGCCGACGGGCTGATCGCCGTGATGACGGAGACTCGCCGGGCGGATGCAGCAATCATGGCGCTGGCCCGCTGATCGAGCGGCTGGAGCAGCTCGCGCTCAGCCAGCACCATTATCCCGCGCGGGGCTATGACATCGCCGCGATGCTCGCGGAAGCGGCGGAGCTGCCACGCGGTATCCGATCGGTCATCAAGCAGCCGCTCAAGGCCGCTGACGACGCCCCGGACCGTCTTCAGCCGGCGTCGCTCCGGCTCTGCGGCGTCCTCCGCCGCGGCCAGTGCGCTTTCGGCCTTCGCGCGCAGCCGCGTGACGCGCCCCAGACGCATCAGCCCGGCAATCTCGGCAATGAGCAGCATCAATGCTGAAAAACCCGCGAGGATCGCCAGACCGAGCGCCAGCCAGCCCAACCAGCCGCCCCTGACGAACAGCGCTGACACGGTCTGCGTCGCCCAGGAGGTCAGCGCCAGCACCACCAGGCCGCCCAGCGCGGACAACAGCAGCGCGCCCCAGCGCCACCCGCGCTTCGGAGCCGGTTCGGGCGCGTGCAGTTCGGCCTCTGGATCCTGCTCAGGCGGCGCGCTCACGCGAATCGCGGGGTCGTCGGCGCTGAACACGGCGGGCTTGCGCGGCTTGCTCATGCGATGCGGTCTCCGATCAGGAAGTTGAGCGCGCGGTCCAGCCGGATATGCGGCAGCGGCGGGAGTTCGCCAAGGGCGCCTCGCTGCAGTTTCGGCGGGCGGAAGCGAACGAAAGCGAATTCGCCACCAGACGCATCCGTGAGGGTGAAGTCCGGCGCGAGCGCGGCGGCCGGGTCCGCCGGCAAGTCGCCGGGGAAGATCGCCGCCTCGCGCGTGCCGTCGAAGCTCTCGCCGCCGACCTGCTCGCCTGCGCGGGGGCAGCCCACCACCGTTGGCAGCGGCTCGCCTCCCTGGCGCACCTCCGCCTCCCGCGTCGCGCGCACCGCCGCCAGCGCCACCGCATCGACGTCCGCCCCCGCGCCTTCCGCCCGTCCGGACGCCGCGCGCACCATGTGCCGCAGGATCGCCTCCAGCCGGTCGTGGCTTTCACTGTGAACATGATCGGCCTTGGTCGCGGCGAACAGTACCCGGTCGATCCGTCGGCCCAGCACCAGCTCCAGCCAGCTCTTGGCACCCGGATTGAAGCATTCGAGAATGCGTGCCAGCGCCCGCTCCACCTCGGCCATTGCCTGCGCCCCGTTCGCCAGCGCGGACAGCACGTCGACCAGCACGATCTGCCGGTCCAGCCGCGCAAAGTGGTCGCGGAAGAAGGGACGTACCACCGCGGATTTGTAGGACTCGAAGCGCCGGTCCATCATCGCCCAAAGCGTGCCGCGCCCCGGCTTTTGGCCCTCCGGCGGCGGCAAGGGACAGAATGTAACGGCAGGCGTCCCCTCGAACTGGCCGGGCAGCAGGAAGCGCCCCGGCGTTGCCACCAGCCCGAGCGCGGCATCCCGGCTTGCACGCAGATAGTCGGTGAAGAGTTGCGCGCCCTCCCGCGCCTGCGCCTCCTCCTGCGCGCCGGATGGATCAACCTCGCGCAGAAACCGTCGAAACGGCGCGGCCGCCTGAGCCCGCTCGGGCCGCTCGGCCATCTCCAGCGCGAGGCGCGACCACGTCTCATAGCTCATGTCCAGAAGCGCCAAATCGAGCAGCCACTCGCCCGGATAGTCGACGATGTCGATGTGCAACCGCGCCGGGCCAAGCTGCCGCCGCCAGAACGCTTCCGGCTCGTATTCGATCGTCAGGCGCAGTTCGCTGATATGCCGCGTGCTCTCCGGCCAGTCTCGGTCCGCGCCGGTCATGGCGGCCAGGTGGTCCTCATAAGCAAAGCGGGGTACGTCGTCGTCCGGCTGCGGCTCCAGGTACACGCGCACGATCCGGCCCTGCGCCATCGGATCGAAAAACGGCAGGCGCCCGCCATGCAGCAGGTTGTGCACAATTGAGGTGATGAACACCGTCTTGCCCGCGCGCGCCAGCCCCGTCACACCGAGACGCACGGTCGGCCGTATGAGGTCGCTGGCCAACGCGCCGGCGTTGCGCAGCGCATCAGTCGGTTTGCCGGTGAAATCGGTGAGGCTCATGCACGGCAATCCGCTGGCCGGGGTGAGTCATGCGTTGTCAATTCGTTAATCACTTTCGTGTCAAATTGAAATTTGCCGCCTTGGGTAGCGCACGGCACCGGAGATTGTCGGGAGTAGCGACATGTGGGCCTATCGCCTGTTCAGCACCGCGATGAGCCAGATCGGCAAGCCGATCTCACGGCTTGAGGATATTGCGCGCTATCTCCAGCCCGATGCGCCTTCCGCCCCCTGGACCGCACAGCCGCCGCGCGAGGAAGCTCCGGCGCCGCGACCGGTTTACGCCGGCGCGCCGGTCGCCATGGAGGACGATCAACTCATCTTCGATACCACGCCGCGCTTGACAAGCCAGCTTGATTTCGTGCCCGACCGCCTCGGCTATCTGGTCAATGACGAGGGCCTGGTGCTGATGGGTCGGGCGGACGATAGCGACGGGCCGGCGCAGGGGCTGCGCCTAACACCGATCCGCCTGGAGGAAGGCCCCGTCATGCCGGCGCGCGGCACAAGCACGATCCGCTACAAGGCGAACCTGCCCAGCAACCCGGCGACACAGCCGGGCGAAGAATTGGACACCGCGCCCGACACGCTCGCGCAACAGGCGCTGGCTGGCGGCGAGATCCGCATTTTCGACAGTCGCGGGCGCGCCGTCACAGTCCGGCTACGCTGGGCGAAAATCGGGGCGGATCGCTGGCGGCTGCTTTACCGCGTCATGAGCGATGCGCTCACGACGCCGGCGGCTGCCCGCGGGTGGCAGGCCGTGGATCAGGACTTCGCCTTCGATGCGCGCGGGCGACTGGCTGACCACGTCCCCGTGATGCTGGATCTCGGGCGCGGACTTGATCCAGTGAGCTTCGAATTCGGTCGCTGTGGCCTGACGCAATTCCCGGACAGCACAGGACTGATCAAGGTGCTCGCCTGTTCACAGAACGGCTGGCCGCAGGCCGCCCTGCGGGAGGTGGCGTTACGCGAAGACGGCCGGGTTCTGGGCTGTTTCGATAACGGTCGGGTCGGTCTTCTGGGCGTCGCTGCCTTTGCCGACAGCGGTCCGCGCGAGGACATGCGCTGGGCAGCGTGATGCGGTTCGGCGCAGGAAGCTGACCTGCCTTCCGCTTGAACCGCCCCCCTTTCCCAAGACTTGACACCCTACGGCATAACGGTACATAGACAGCGGAAATCTGTGGCATCGGTCCCACACAAAGACCGCTTCGTTTTGGGCAGATGAGAAGCGTCGGACGCCGGCGAGCAGAGGGAGAGCCTCCCCAGGGCTGGATGAAGCCACGAACCGCCAGCTTCAAGCGACCGTGGATCGGCCCCGCGCCGGCCGAATTCGAAACGTGTGCGTTGAGACGCCAATCACTTTCAAAGAGGCATGCATGGGCGTGACGGACCTGCCGGACGATTATCGGCCGTCGGAAGACGAACCGTTTATGAACGACCGGCAGCGCGAATATTTCCGGAGGAAACTCCTCGACTGGAAAGACGAAATTTTGCGCTCAAGCCGTGAGACACTCGACAATCTTCAGGACTCCGAACAGCATCCCGACCTGACGGACCGCGCCTCCTCGGAAACCGACCGGGCGCTGGAACTGCGCGCGCGGGATCGGCAGCGCAAGCTAATCGCCAAGATCGACGCGGCGCTGGAGCGGATCGAGGACGGTACCTACGGCTATTGCGAAGAGACGGGCGAACCCATTGGCGTGAAGCGGCTTGATGCCCGGCCGATCGCGACGCTGAGCGTCGAGGCGCAGGAGCGGCACGAGAAGCGCGAGAAGATCTATCGCGACGAATAGGCGCCTTACGACCGAAAAATATCGAAAGAAATAAAAAGGGCGCGGTGATCGCGCCCTTTCTTTTGCGGTGCAGGGCCATCCCTTACCGCTGCGGCGAAGGCCGGGGACGGTCTCCGACCGCCCCCGTTTTCACGATTACATCGCGGCTTCGCGCGCCTTCTTCATCCAGCCGTCGACCAGGTCCGAGTTGTTCTCGATCCACTCGGACGCGTGGCGCTGGATGTCTTCCGGGGAATCCTCGCCCTGGTTCATCTTCGCGTTCTGAGCGAAGATGTCATCGAGCGGGATGCGGGCTTCTTCCAGCAGGGTCTTTACGGCCGGGTTGTTGTTCAGGAACTCGTCGTTGGCGACCGGACGGATGTCGTTGGCCTTCCAACCGAGAGCGCAGGGATCATTCACACAGCCCTCGACACCGGCAACCGTGGTTTCCTCGGTCGCGTTCGGCATCTCGATCCAGACGACGTCCTTGCCCGGCTGAAGAATGCCGACCGTCCAGTTCGGCGTCCAGGTGTAGAACAGGATCGGATCACCCTGCCTGAAGCGGCCGAGCGCGTCCGCCATCGAGGATGAATAGCCGGCCTTGATCGGGTTGATGTGATCGCGAAGCTCGAGTTCGTCGAGGTCATTGGCGATCTTCTTCTCGCAACCCCAGCCCGGCGGGCAGGCAACCAGGTCCGCCTTGCCGTCGCCATTGGCGTCGAAGGCTTCCTTAATCTCGGGCTTGGTGAAGTCCATGATGTTGGTGATGCCGTACTCTTCGGCCGACTTCTTGTCCACGAGATAGCCCTGAAGCGCGCCGCCCTTGGCAACGTAACCGATGATCGAGGCGCCTTCCTCGAAGGCATCACGATAGGTGTCGTGCAGCGGGAACCAGCCGTTCACCCACAGGTCGATGTCGCCCTGGCCGACAGCCTGGTAAAATGGTGGGTTGTCAAGCGTACGCACCTGGCCGACGTCATAACCGAGCTTCTCGAAAAGCTGCTTGTAAATCTCGGCCTGGAACCAGCCGGTGTCCCAGGTGGCACGGGCCATCGAAACCGACTTGCCTTCACCCGGCTCCTGGGCAGCGACGTCACTCGTAATGGCGGTCGACGTGATCGCGAACGCCGCCGCGGCGCCGAGAGCAAGCCGCGACAAGAACTTAACAGCGTTCATGCTAACTCCTCCTCTGTTCAAATCTGCTTCTGCAATAAAGAACGGCGTGGCAACCATTTGCGGCCGTCCACGTCGTTTAACGAACCCTGCGGCCCGCTCGCCGCAGGATGCCGCGTTATTCCGCGGCTGAAGAGGCCGCCTTCCCTTCCCGTTCTTCGGAAGAGGACTCGCGGCCCTGACCTGTCAGCATTCGCAGGATGCCCTTAAAGGTCCATCCGGGCTGTTTTTCCTCGCCCTGCGTGCCAAGCGCCTGCGTAATCCGGTCAAGCACGATGGCCAGCAGCACGATGCCGAGACCGCCCAGGAAGGCCTGGCCGACGTCCAGGCGTCCAAGACCCGTGTAGACGGTCAGGCCCAGTCCGCCCGCGCCGATCAAGGCAGCGATAACGGCCATCGACAGCGCCAGCATGAGTGTCTGGTTGAGACCCGCCATGATGGTGCGTAGCGCCAACGGAATCTGGATTTCCCAGAGAACCTGGCGCGGCGTTGATCCGAAGGCGTAGCCCGCCTCCACGAGCTCACCCTGCACTTGTCGAATCCCAAGATTGGTAAGACGCACGATTGGCGGCAGCGCGAAGATGATCGTCGCGATAACCCCCGGCACAAGCCCGACGCCGAACAGCATGACGATCGGCACCAGATAAACGAAGGGCGGTATCGTCTGCATGATGTCGAGCACGGGGCGGATGCCCGATGCGAACCGGTCGCTCGCGGCGGCGGAAATCCCCAACGGAATGCCGATCACGGCGCAGAACACCACCGCTGTCAGGATCATTGCCAGCGTGGTCATCGTCTCGCTCCAGACGCCCACAGCGTCGAGCACCAGGAACGAAATGATCGTGAAGATGGCCACGCCGCGGCCTGCCAGCCGCCATGCCAGGAGCGCCACGAGGACGGTAAACACGATGAAAGGCGTGGCCTGCAGCAGTCCGTCAAGACCGTTCAGCACCTTCTCGACCGGCCATTTGACCGCCTGGAAAGCCGGGCGGAAATTGTCGACCAGCCAGTCGACGCCACTGTCCACCCAATCATCCATGGGGACGCGGAAATAGTTCGAAGGACGCAACACTTCCATGCTGGCCGTCACCTGCGCGTAAGTCGCATTGGTATCAGACATCAGGCCGTCTCCTGCGCAACGGGCTGGGAAGCCGCCTCCAAGTCATCGGGGCGCTCGCCCGGACGGCCGCCCGGCTGAACCGCATCCTCCTCGGTGGGCGGCTCGAGATGCTGGAAGACATTCATCGGATCGACCACGCCGCGCAACTTGCCCTCGCGGTCGACCACGGCGAACAGCTTGTGATCCCCAAGCCGGTCGAAGCTTTCACAAATGTAGCTCGAGCGGCGCACCTTGGCGAAATGCCGATCCATCAGGCTGCGGGCCGTCGCGCCCTCCTCGGCTTCGCCGATCCTGTCGCGGTCGACCAGACCAACCGGCTTGTTCTTGTCATCGACCACGAACATGCCCTTCAGATTCTCGTTCGCTTCAAAGCGCCGCGTGACCTCGTCCAGCGGCTCCTCGCCCGTCAGCGTCTCGGCCTCGTCCCGGATGCTGCCGAAGGTGAGCACCCGGCTACGGTCGACATCGCGCGTAAACTCGAAGACGTAGTCGTCGGCCGGGTCCATCACGATTTGCTGCGGCGTGCCGACCTGCACGAATCGGCCGTCCTTCATGATGGCGATCTGGTCGCCGAGCTTCAGGGCCTCCTGCAGGTCGTGCGTGATGAAAACGATCGTGCTGCCCAAACGTTCCTGAATTTCGATCAATTCGTCCTGGGTGTCGCGGCGAATGAGTGGGTCGAGCGCGGAAAACGGCTCGTCCATCAGCAGCACTTCCGGCGAAACCGCCAGCGCCCGCGCAAGGCCGACGCGCTGTTGCATGCCACCGCTGAGGTTTTTCGGATAGGAGTCTGCCCAGGCATCCAGTCCGACCGATTTCAGCGCCGCGACCGCCTGCTCTCGACGCTCGGAGACATCGGTGTTGCGCGCCTTGAGGCCATAGGCGGCGTTCTCCCACACACTCATGTGGGGGAACAGCGCGAAATGCTGAAACACCATCGCCATCCGCTTTAGCCGGACCTGGCGAAGTTCCTCCTCGTTAGCGGCGGTGATGTCGAAATCATCAATGTAGATCTTGCCGGCGGTGGGTTCGAACAAGCGGTTCAGGCAACGGATCAGCGTCGACTTGCCCGAACCGGACAAGCCCATGACCACGAAGATCTGGCCCTCGGGCACCTTGAAGGAGACATCGTTGACGGCAACCACGCTCTTTGTTTCGCGGAAGACCTCGTCCTTGCTAGCGCCCTGCTGGGACATCTCCAGCGCTCTGTCCGGCTCAGGGCCGAAAATCTTATAGACGTTTTCTGCGGTGAGTTTATAGCTCATGCGTTTCGCTATTTGGTCGTTGGTGATGTGACAATAACAGCATCAGGGAGCAGCCAGCGGCCGAGCCAGATGCGCCATCCAGCGGCGCGATTGCGTCATATCAGGACAGATGATGTTGCTCAGCCCGCGGTTGAAGCCGTTGAAGCAGTAGGTGTGTGTGCATTCCGGCTCAGACGGTACACCGCTTCCCGCCGGCAGTCAAACCGACAAATTTGCGCAGCCCCAAATGCCGCGAAAAGACAAGCCGAGCACACCCGCCACCCCTAACAAGCAAAGCCGAGAATCAACCTCTGCGGTCAATCAGGACGGTTTGCAGTTTAATGGCGCAATCGGCTGGCAGCGCGCCTTCAAGCGTCTCGTTATACAGAGACCCTTCGATGAATACTTCAAAAATCTCTGCGAATACGATGAGCGTTCAATCCCTCCGACCGCGGGCCATCGCGCCGCTCCTGGAGGTATCCGCAAGCTTTCAGCATAGCGGAAAGCTCGGCTCCCGCAATGACAAAACACGGGTCTGGCAAGCTTGCGGAGGTCATTTACACGTGCGGATGGTAAAGAATAACTTGCGAGCTGCAGGATCAGGCGGCGTTTTCCTTGCTTAGCCGGCTGTCTTCGCCGCTTTCCAGCGCCTCACTATTTGAGCGGCCAATGAGCCGTTTCCAGCTGAAAATGACGATGGCGGTGGTACCCTGCCCTTCACGCGTTTCCAGTTCGAGCCGACCATCGTGCAACTCCGCCAAGCCTTTGACGATCGGCAGACCAAGGCCGCTGCCGCCCTCCGCGTTCTCGCGCGCAAAGGCGCCCTGGCCAAAGGAGCGCAGGACCAGCGGCACCTCGTGCTCGGGAATGCCAGGGCCGTCGTCCGATACGCTCAGGAACGGCTCGCCCCCCTCGTTGACGCTGCAGCGTAGCGTGACGGTCCCGCCGCGCGGCGTGAACTTGATCGCGTTCGACAACAGATTCAAGCAGATCTGGCGCACGGCGCGCTCGTCAGCCCAGATCGCCTCGGGCATCCCATCGTAGTCCTCGACGAAGTCGATGCCTTTCTCCTCTGCGCGCATGATCATCAGCCGCCGGCAATCCTCCATAACCTCCGCCAGTGGCACGCGGCTTTCATTCAGTTCGTAGCGCCCGGCCTCGATGCGCGAAAGGTCGAGGATCTCGTTGATCAGGTGCAGCAGATGCTGCCCGCTGTCGTAGATGTCGGCGGCGTAATTCCGATAGGTGGGGGTTGTGTGCGGGCCGAGCACTTCGTCCTTCATGACCTCGGAAAAGCCGAGGATGGCGTTGAGCGGCGTGCGCAGTTCATGGCTCATCGTGGCGAGAAAGCGTGATTTCGCCATGCTGGCATTCTCCGCGCGCCGCCGCGCTTCTTCGGAAACGGCCCTCGATTGCTCCAGTTCGGCGATGAGCGCATCCTTCTGCGCGCGGTACGACAGCATGTCGAGCAGGGTAGCATTCAGTCCGCGCGCCAGAAGGATGAAGTAGACGTGGATGGCCGTGGCCACGATTGCTAATGAAAAGTAGAACATCTCGCCCATGAGCGCGGAGCGCAGGACAAGCGCAGCCGTCAACGGTATCGTGCCGGGATAGAGTAGCGGCATGACCGTCGAGGCGAAGATCATCCGGCTGGCGACGACGATGACGAACGCCGCGAAGATGAGGAAATAGGCCGCCTGGTGATGGCTGGTAATGTCGACAAAGGCGAGCCCCGCCCAGGTCATGCCGTACAGGAATTCAGCGGCCCAGAGCTTCCCGCGCCAAGCGTCAGCATCGGCCGGCCCGTTTTCAAGTTGCCGGCACAGCGCCAGGACGATGCCTTTCGCCATGAGCACGGCGGCCAGCCAAAGGCCGAGTTGTTCGATCGGCGCCCAGTTCACGAGCGCAAGACACACCACCAGCGCCAGGAGGGGCATCGCCGGCCAGGCCGACAACTCGTTGGCTGCGAACATCCGCAGCCGCTCATACTCGAAGCTGGGCCCAGTCGCGGCCGCGTCCCGGTCAACGGCGTTGCGGTGGTCGTCGTTTTCCCGGAGCAAAACTCTTGGAACCGGGCGACCGTCCCCGTCGAAGGTCGCCTCGGCGGCGTGGTCCACACTCATGATGTTGCAATGCCGGTTGGCGCGGCGCGAAGCCGCTCATTTTCTGCAGGCCCGGGACGATAATCGCGGCCACTGACCGGATGAAGGCACCGAGCCGAATTGGTACAGTTTTCAGTGAGAATGCCTAATAGACGGTTTACGTGTGGGGTCGAATTGCACAATCTCCGGCTGTCGCCGCGTCAAATTGCGTCATTCTGACGCAAATGCGGCCTGGGGCGGAGATGAGTGCGCCGGCAGACAGCGAGGTCATTGCGCATGAAAATCATCGAGGCGCGGGGCGCACCGAATCCCCGGCGGGTCCGCATTTTCGCCGCTGAGAAGGGGCTGGACATCCCCTGTGAGGGCATCGACCTGATGGCCGGCGAACACAGGAGTGACTGGTTCGAGAAACTGAATCCCTATGGCGGCGTGCCCGTGCTGGTCCTTGATGACGGCGAAGCGCTGAGCGAGACGGTCGCCATTTGCCGCTATCTGGAGGCGCTGACGCCTGAGCCCGCGCTGTTCGGACGGGAACCGCTTGAGGCCGCGCGAATCGAGATGTGGAACCGGCGCATGGAGTTCAGCCTGTTCTGGCCTGTCGCCAATGTGTTTCGTCACACCAATCCGCGCATGGCCGCCCTCGAATCACCGCAAATCCCGGAATGGGCCGATGTGAATCGTGAGCGCGCTGGCCGGGGCTTGCGTTTGTTGAATGACCAGCTCGTGCAGAGCGACTATGTAGCAGGCGGTACATTCACGATTGCCGACATAACTGCCTTCGTGGCGGTCGGCTTCATGAAGCCGGCGCGGATGGCGCTGCCCGAGGGGCTGGGTCATCTCGCGCGGTGGTACGACGCGGTCAAAGCGCGCGAAAGCGTAGCGCAAGCAGGAATCTAGCGCATGAAACTGACGATCACCGGCAGCGGCGATGCCTTCGGGTCGGGCGGCCGACTCAACACCTGCTTCCATGTTCAAAGCGGCGAAACAGGCTTCCTGATCGACTGCGGCGCGTCGGCGCTCATCTCGCTCAAAAAGGCAGGGCTGAGCACGAACGACGTCGACACCGTCTTCATCACCCATTTGCATGGCGACCACTTCGGCGGGCTGCCGTTCTTCCTCATCGACGCGATGTTCATGGCCAAGCGGACCAAGCCGCTCACGCTGGTCGGCCCGGCGGAGTTGGAGGCGCGGTTTCATATCGCCTGTGAGGCGATGTTCCCGCTGGCCACCGAGAACCAGCGCGATTTCGAGATGACCTTTGTGCCGCTGCACGCGGGCGAAACGACCAGGGTCGGGGCGGTGAGCGTCACCCCGTTCGAGGTCAAACATTACTCCGGCGCTCCGTCCTACGCGCTGCGCTTCACCTTGGAGAATAAGGTGCTGGCCTACACGGGCGACACAGGCTGGGTCGATTCCGTGGTCGAGGCCGGGCGCGACGCCGACCTCTACATTATGGAATGCTTCCAATACGACAAGCGGCTGGATATGCATCTCGATTATCTCACCATTCACCACCGCCTTGACGACATTGGCGCGAAGCGGGTGCTGCTGACTCACATGAGCGATGCCATGCTGGCGGAACAGCACGAGGTGACAGACGCACGTTGCTCGCTTGCTGAGGACGGCATGGTGATCGAGGTTTGAGCGCGCCGATGACCGACCGGCTGGAGGCGCTGGTCAAGCGAATCCGCGCCTGCCGCGTCTGCGTCGAAGAGCCGATCGGAGAACCGCTCCCGCATGAGCCGCGACCCGTCCTGAGCGTCAGTTCCACCGCCCGGCTTTGCGTTTGCGGGCAGGCGCCGGGGACGCGCGTGCATGAAACCGGCATTCCGTTCAACGACCCTTCCGGCGACCGGCTGCGCCACTGGATGGGCGTCACGCGAGAAGAGTTCTACGATGAAAGCCGGGTCGCCATCGTGCCAATGGGCTTCTGCTTCCCCGGGACGAACGGCAAGGGCGGTGATCTGCCGCCGCGCAAGGAGTGCCCGCCAACCTGGCGAGCGGAGCTGTTCAAGGCCCTGCCCCGGTTCGAGTTGATCCTGCTGATCGGCCAATACGCACAGAAATGGCATCTGGGCAGTGAAGCCCGCCCGACGCTGACCGAGACGGTCGCCGACTGGCGCCATTACGCCGAGCGGCACGAACGGCCGCGCCATCTTCCGCTGCCGCACCCGTCTTGGCGCAATACGGCCTGGCTGAAGCGCAATCCTTGGTTCGAGGACGAGGTCGTGCCCTACCTGCGCGCCGAGGTCCGCAGACTTCTCTAGCCGCTGGTATCCAGCGCATCGCGGATCATCAGCAGGTCACGCCAGGCCAGCCGCTTGCCGAGGGGATTGCGCAGCAGATAAGCCGGATGCAGCGTGGCGATGGCGCGGCACGCATGTCCGCCAATCGTGACGTCGCGCCACTTGCCGCGCAGCTTCATGATGCCGTCGGTCGCGCCAAGTATGTGCTTCGCCGCCGCGCCCCCGAGGAGCACCATGATTTCTGGCGCGACCAGCTCGACCTGCCGCGTCAGGAACGGGCGGCAAGCCTCGACCTCCTGCGGCGAAGGGTTGCGGTTGCCCGGCGGCCGCCAATAGACAACGTTCGTGATATACGCGTTGTCCGCAGTCAGGTCGATCGCCCGTAGCATCCGGTCGAGAAGCTGGCCGGCGCGGCCGACGAAGGGCAGACCCTGCAGGTCCTCGTCGCGGCCCGGCGCTTCGCCGATGAGCATGACGCGGGCATCGGGGTTGCCGCGCGCAAAGCAGAGCGACTTGGCCGTGCGTTTCAGGCCGCAGCCCTCGAATGCGGCGACTTCGGCGCGCAGCGCCTCCAGCGTGTCGATATGCGCGAGTTTGCCGCCGGCGCTTTGGGTGGGCGTCTGCATTGGCCGAGGCATCTCGAACCGCGCCTTGGCCCAATCCAGCGGGGTCTCGGCTACGGCGTCGTCCACGCCCATGGCCTGATACCACTCAAGCATCGCGCGGACCTTGTCCGTGTGGGAGATGTCGGCCATCGGGTCTACCAATCCTGCGCCATGCCGCCCGCGCGCCAAGAGCAGGTCGCAAAGCGCCCTTCAACGCCCCCGGAGCGGTGATAATGTGCCGCGGAACGCGCGCGGGGCGCAAGCGGAGTTGACGCATTGACGCCACCGCAACCCGCAAGTATCTCCGGGCATTCAACAGGGAGTTTCCATGAGCGAACAAGACACGCAGTTGCCCGAACGCGAAGCGATGGAGTTTGACGTCGTGATCGTCGGCGCCGGCCCGGCCGGCCTGTCCGCCGCGATCCGGCTCAAGCAGCTTGCCGCCGAAAAGGATCAGGACATCTCCGTTGTTGTGCTCGAAAAAGGATCGGAGGTCGGCGCTCACATCCTTTCGGGCGCCGTGGTCGACCCGATCGGGCTGGATACGCTCATTCCGGACTGGCGCGAGAAGGGCGCGCCGCTGGACACGCCGGTTACGGACGATCGCTTCCTGTACCTGCGCGAGAAGAGCGCCATCCGCCTGCCGAACTTTGCCATGCCGCCGCTGATGAACAATCACGGCAACTACATCGTCAGCCTTGGCAACGTCTGCCGCTGGCTGGGCGAGCAGGCCGAAGAACTGGGCGTGGAGGTCTATCCCGGCTTCGCGGCGAGCGAACTGGTGACCGACAGCGAGGGGTCGGTGATCGGCGTGGCGACCGGCGACATGGGTCTCGACTCACGCGGCCAGCCCAAGCCCGGCTTCGAGCGCGGCATCGAGTTGCACGGCAAGTATACGCTGATCGCCGAAGGCGTGCGCGGCTCGCTCGCCAAGCGGCTGATCCGGGCGTTCCACCTGAACGAGGGCCGCGAGCCGCAGAAATACGGCATCGGCATCAAGGAGCTTTGGGAGCTGCCGCCGGAGAAGCATCAGCCGGGGCTGGTGCAGCACACGCTTGGTTGGCCGCTCGATGATCGCACGGGCGGCGGGTCGTTCATCTATCACTGGGGCGAGAACTTGGCCTCGGTCGGCTTCGTGGTCCATCTGAACTACGAGAACCCGTACATCTCGCCATTTGACGAGCTACAGCGATTCAAGACGCACCCTTCGATCGCACCGATGCTGGAGGGCGGCAAGAGGATCGGCTATGGCGCGCGCGCGATCAGCGAAGGCGGTTATCAGTCGGTGCCGCAGCTCACCTTCCCTGGCGGGGCACTGATCGGCTGCAGCGCGGGCTTCGTGAACGTGCCGCGCATCAAGGGGTCGCACAACGCCATGCTGTCGGGCATCCTGGCGGCTGAGGCCGCTTTCGAGGCGGTCAGCGAAGGCCGCGCGAACGACCGGCTGGAGGCTTACGAGCGCGCCTATGAGACCAGCGCGATCGCCAAGGATCTGAAGAAGGTGCGCAACGTGAAGCCGCTGCTGTCGAAGTTCGGCACACGCCTTGGCACGGTGCTGGGCGGCATGGATATGTGGGTGAACACGCTGATCCCGTCTCTCAGCTACACCCTGGGCCATGGCAAGCCGGATCATGAGACACTCAAGCCCGCCTCGGAGTTCCAGCCGATCGAGTATCCGAAGCCGGACGGCGTGCTGACCTTTGACCGGCTGTCATCGGTCTATCTGTCGGGCACGAACCACGAGGAGGACCAGCCGGTCCACCTGCAGCTCAGCGACGAGTCGATCCCGATCGAGGAGAACCTGCCGAAATTCGACGAGCCGGCGCAGCGCTACTGCCCGGCGGCGGTCTATGAGGTGGTCTCGACGGAAAACGGAGTGAAGTTCCAGATCAACGCGCAGAACTGCGTGCACTGCAAGACCTGCGACATCAAGGATCCGGCACAGAACATCAACTGGGTTCCGCCGGAAGGCGGCGGCGGCCCGAACTACACGAATCTCTAGAAAAAAATCGCGCTGCGCTACTTCTTGCGGAAGGCGTCGAGGTGGACCACTTCGGCGCCTTTCTTCTCGTCATCGGACTCCTCGTCCGTTTTCTGGCCCTCCCTGGGGGCCGCGGAAGTATCACCGGTTTCGCCGGCCGTCTCCGCATCACCAGCACCCGCAAGCGCCGGTTCGCTCGGGCCCGGCAGGGCGGGCTCGGCCGGGCTCGGCAACTTCGAACCACTCGGCGCCGAAGTCTCCTCGCTCGGTATACCTTCTGTCTCCGCCTCTTCGCGCGCTGCCGACTCGCCCAGCCCCTCGAGTCCGCCGAACTGCAGCATGAAGCCGACGCTCGGATCCTGGAAGCTCTTCATCGCGCGGAAGGGGATGACCAGCGTCTCGGGCACGTTGTTGAAGGACAGGCCGATCTCGAAGGCATTCTCGTACACCTTGAGGCCCCAGAACTGATACTGGATGACGATCGTCATCTCGTGGGGATAGCGGTCGAGCAGCCGCTTGGACAGCGAAACGCCCGGCGCCGTGGTGTCAAAGGTGATAACGAAATGATGGTCGCCCGGAAGGCCCCGCTTCTCCACACGGCGCAACACGGTGCGCACAACGCCGCGCAAAGCCTCTTGCGCAAGAATGTCGTAACGGAATTCGTCGTTGGACATCTTTCGGACCAGGCTGAGATCAGCGTGCCCATACAAGCCGGCACATAATAAGATGGAGGGCTTCTGTTGCCCGGTGCCCTCCGTACCGCGCCTGGGCGTGCTTAGTGCCCAGGACTTTGAATTTCGGTGCCTAAGCTGCCTTACGCAGCCTGAGCAACCGGAGCATAGTTGTCGTTCGCAACTACTGTTTGTGGTCCTGTAACGGCGGTACCATGCCGGGCGAAGGTCCGTCCTTTACACCCTCGTCGATCCTAGTTCGCCCCCATCAAAAACCCGCGTCCGCCCGTGCAGCGCGCCTGTGGAGAGCGGGTTTATGGTGGAGGCGCCGGGTACTGCCCCCGGGTCCGATGGGCTTATTCCGACGGCCGTTTATCGCCATAGTCAGCCAAGCTGACACACGTAATATAGATAGATTTGAGGCCAAATAAAAGGACCGTCGCGCAAAACGCGAACAGGGAATCGGACTTCGCCTGAGCGTTGCCCCTGGAGGGCGCTACCAGCAGACGGGCGCTTCGGCGCGGCAGGTGTGCTCATCAAAGAAGCCAAAGTCGAGAAACAGCTCGCAGGAAACTTCCTTCTTGCCGACCGTGTAATTCGTGATGCCGCGCTCGGCGGTCCACTCCTTGATGTACGCGTCAAGCAGGCGCTGGGAGTCGCGACGGGGGATCTCTATGCCGTAATCATTCACGGAAAAGGCCAACCGCGTGCATTCGCGCGCCTGCACGTCCGAGGCCGTCGCATGGCCTAGCCCCAGAACGAACGCCACAACCCAAACCCGTTTCGCCTTGAAAAGCATTGCCATTCGCCCACCTTGTTTGCCATCGGCGCACCGCGCGCAGCTTGCCTTTAGGCGCACTGCGGGCCATCCGGCAACATGTTCCGACCGGCTGGCTCGCATTTTCGCTTTCCATGGCGCCAAAACGCCACGCTGCGGCGCAACAAAACGGCGTTTCTCGCACGCCAAGCCCCTTGCACGTCAAGGCGATTGGATATAGTTTCACGCACCGTTAAGCCGTCCGGCGTACAGGGCATGCCGAGGCGGCTTTTAACGCTTTTCACCAAAGCAAAGCGGCGCGGACCTCGACGCCTCGGGTGCAGGCATCGCGCGGACGAGAAAGATCGGGCCGGTTGGCCTCTTCCAGACATCAAAAGGAAAGCAAATGCCCAAACTCAAGACCAAAAGCGGGGCGAAGAAGCGATTTCGCCTGACGGCGACCGGCAAGGTCCGCGGCCAGCACGCGGGCAAGCGCCACGGCATGATCAAGCGCAGCAACAAGTTCATCCGCCAGATGCGCGGCACGCGCATCCTGGAGGACTGCGACGCGCGGATCGTCAAGAAGTTTCTCCCCTACGCAAAGCGTTAGGAGCGGCGCAGCAAGCGCGCGACATCCTGACTTGAAGGAGTTTCAGCAATGGCTCGTGTCAAACGCGGCGTGACCACGCACGCTCGCCACCGCAAGGTCATCAAGGCCGCCAAAGGCTATTATGGCCGGCGCAAGAACACTTTCCGCATCGCCAACCAGGCCGTCGAGAAGGCCGGGCAATATGCCTATCGCGACCGCAAGACCCGCAAGCGCAATTTCCGCGCGCTCTGGATCCAGCGGATCAACGCGGCGGCGCGTGAACACGGCATGACCTATGGGCGGTTCATTCACGGCCTGTCGAAAGCCGGTATCGAGGTGGACCGCAAGGTGCTGGCCGATCTGGCCGTGCGGGAGCCGGACGCCTTCGCCTCGCTCGTGACCAAGGCGCGCGACGCCGTCAGCGCCTGATCGTGCCGCTCTGGCGGCTTCGACCACACTTGCACCGAACGGGACCACGATGAGCGTCGCAACTGCATCCGGCCAGGATCTCAAGGCGCTGGAAAAATCCGCTCTGAAGAAAGTGCGCGGCGCCAAAACGCTCGCCGAGCTGGAGGACGTGCGCGTGGAGCTTCTGGGCCGAAACGGTGAAATCCAGGCGCTCACCAAGCAAATTGGCACTCTCCCGCCGGAGGAGAAGCAGACCTTCGGCAAGGCGGCGAACAAACTCAAGCGCAAGGTCAGCGATGAGATCGAGGCGCGCAAGGCCGAGCTGAAGGAGCGCGAGCTGGCCGAGAAGCTGGCACGTGAAAAGGCCGACGTAACCCTGCCCGTCCGCCTCGGCCCGCAGCTTGAAGGGCGCATTCACCCGCTCAGCCAGGTCTGGGACGAGGTGACCGAGATCTTCGCCGATATGGGCTTCGAGGTCGCCGAAGGCCCGGACATCGAGACCGACGAAAACAACTTTACCAAGCTCAACATCCCCGAGGAGCATCCGGCGCGGCAGGAGCACGACACCTTCTATTTCCACCCGAAGGACGACGGCTCGCGCCCGCTGCTGCGTACCCATACCAGTCCGGTGCAAATCCGCGCGATGCAGGAGCGGAAGCCGCCGATGCGCATTATCGCGCCAGGGCGCGTCTACCGCTCCGACTCCGACCAGACCCACACGCCGCAGTTCCACCAGGTCGAAGGACTGGTGATCGACGAGACCACCCATATGGGCCACCTGCGCTGGGTGCTGGAGGAGTTCTGCCGCGCGTTCTTCGAGGTCGACGACGTGAAGATGCGCTACCGCGCGTCCCACTTCCCGTTCACCGAGCCGTCGATGGAAGTGGACATCAGCGCGGAGGCGATCGGCAAGCAGGACGACTGGCTGGAGATCCTGGGCTGCGGCATGGTTCACCCGAACGTGCTGCGGGGTGTCGGCCTCGATCCGGAGAAATATCAGGGCTTCGCCTTCGGCATGGGGCTGGACCGCATCACCATGCTGAAATACGGCATCCCGGACCTGCGAACGATGTTCGCCAGCGATCTGCGCTGGCTGCGCCATTACGGCTTTTCCATGCTCGATGTGCCGACGCTGGCCGGGGGTCTGAGCCGATGAAATTCACGCTGTCCTGGCTCAAGGATCATCTGCAGACCGAGGCGAGCCTCGACGATATCCGCGCCACGCTTGACCTGATCGGTCTGGAGGTGGAGGAAATCGTCGATCCGACGGAAAAGCTCGCGTCGTTCAGTGTCGCGCGCGTGCTGGAGTGCGAAAAGCACCCGAACGCCGACAAGCTGAAGGTGTGCAAGGTCGACACCGGCACGGACACAGTGCAGGTCGTCTGCGGCGCGCCGAACGCGAAGGCCGGAATGCTAGGCGTGTTCGCGCCGCCCGGTTCGTACATTCCCGGCAGCGACCTGACGCTGTCCAAGGCGAGCATTCGCGGCGTCGAATCTTCGGGGATGCTGTGCTCGGAGCGCGAGCTTCAGCTTTCCGATGAACACGAAGGCATCATCGAGCTTCCGAAGAAATATGCCGCAAGCGTCGGCGAACCCTACGCCGAAGCGGCCGGGCTGGACGATCCGATGATCCATATCGCCATCACGCCCAACCGGCCGGACTGCCTCGGCGTGCGCGGCGTGGCGCGCGATCTGGCGGCCGCGGGGCTGGGCAAGTTGAAGCGCGCGGACCGCGGCTATGACGGCGAGGGCGAATTCGATTGCCCGATCGACATCCTGCTGGAGTTCGATCCGGAACACGCCGACGCGTGCCCCGTCTTTACCGGGCGTGTCATTCGCGGCGTGAAGAACGGACCGAGCCCGGACTGGCTGCAAAAGCGCCTGCGCGCCATCGGCTTGCGCCCGATCAACGCGCTTGTCGACGTCACCAACTACATCTCCTACGACCGCGCGCGTCCGCTGCATGTCTATGACGCGGACAAGCTGCGCGGCGCGATCCGCGCGCGGCTGGGCAAGGAAGGCGAGACGTTCCTGGCACTCGACGATGCCGAGTACGAGGTCGATGAGAGCATGTGCGTGATCGCCGATGATCGCGGCGTGCTGGGCCTGGGCGGCGTGATCGGGGGTGCGGAGACCGGCTGCACCGAGGAGACCACCAACGTCTTCATCGAGTCGGCCTATTTCGACCCGGTGCGAACCGCGATGACCGGGCGCAAGACCGGCGTACAGTCCGACGCGCGCTACCGCTTTGAGCGCGGCATCGACCCGACCTCGCATACCGTGGGCGCGAACCTCGCCACGGCGATGATCCTGAAATTCTGCGGCGGAAGCCCAAGCAAGCTGGAGCAGGCCGGCGCCGCGCCGCCGACGGGGCATATGGTCTCATTCGATACGCGCCAAGTAAAGCGGCTGACCGGCGTCGACCTGAAGCCCGCGCAAATCACCAAGACCCTCACCAAGCTCGGCTTCAAAATCACGGGGCGTGAGCCGTCGCTGCAGGTGAAGGTGCCGGGCTGGCGGCCGGATGTCGGGGCGAGCGCCGATCTGGTCGAAGAGGTCATTCGCATAACGGGCGTCGATCAGGTGCCAAGAGCGCCGCTGCCGCGCTCTTCGGGTGTTGCGAAGCCTGTGCTCACGCCGACACAGCGCCGCATGTCGCGGGCGCGGCGGCTGCTGGCCGCGCGCGGCATGGCCGAGGCAGTGAACTGGGCGTTCATCCCCAAGGCGCAGGCGGAGCTTTTCGGCGGCGGACAGCGCGAACTGGAACTGGCGAACCCGATCTCCACCGATATGTCGGACATGCGCCCGAGCCTGCTGCCGGGCTTGCTGACGGCTGCGCGGAGCAACGCCAATCGCGGTTTCCGCGACGCCGCACTGTTCGAGGTCGGCAATATCTATCAGGGCGACAAGCCCGACGACCAGATCATGGCGGTGGCCGGGGTGCGCACGGGAACGGCGCGGCTTCAGGGCGCGGGCCGGCACTGGGATGAGACCGGCGCGGCGGTCTCGTGGATCGACGCAAAGGCCGACGCGCTTGCGCTGCTGGAGGCGCTGGGGCTGTCAACCGCCACGGTGAAGCTCTCGCGCGAGGTGCCGGACTGGTTTCATCCAGGCCAGTCGGCGGCGATTCAGCTCGGCCCGAAGAACCGGCTGGGCGTGTTCGGCGTGGTCCATCCGGCAGTCGCACAGCAGCTTGACGTGGCGCTGCCGGTCGTGGCGTTCGAGATTTATCTGGACGCGCTGCCAAAGCCGAAACGCAAGGGCACGCAGCGCCCGGCGCTGGAACTGAGCGACCTGCAGGCGGTCACGCGCGACTTCGCGTTCGTCGTGGACCAGGATGTGGCGGCGGGCGATGTGCTGACGGCCGTGCGCGGCGCGGACAAGAAGCTCATCACCGAGGCGAGCGTCTTCGACGTGTTCGAGAGCGAGGAGGCGCTCGGCAAGGGCAAGAAATCGCTGGCGGTTGAGGTCACATTGCAGCCGCGGGAAAAGACACTCACCGACGACCAGATCGACGCCGTCGCGAAACGGATCATTCAGGCGGTGCAAAAAGCGACCGGCGGCGTTATCCGCAAGTAGCGGCACGCGCGCTTTGCAATCGGTTTGCCCCTCGGCATGCCCGTGCTGCCTGCCCCCGGACGGCGATCCGGGGAACACGGGCATCCATAACGGCAGCCGTAGAGCCTACAAGCTGGATTGCCGGATTACTCGGGTCAGGCCCCGAGCACAGGCAAGTCCGGCAATGACGACGCTCGGGTCGTTTCTCACAGATTCAAAACGCCCTAGCAGCCGGCCAAAGCGCGCTTACTGCTCGCAGGTACGCACGCCGAACAGCGCGTAGGCCGGGCAGATGCTGAACACCGCTGTCGCCAGCAGGACCGCACCGACGATGCCCAGGATCCAATCCCAGGGCGTCGTCACACCCGCGCCGAGATAACCGAGGCCGAGCGCCAGCAGAACCACACCGACAACAGCGCGGATGATCCGGTCGATTCGTCCGACATTCGCAGTCATTTCAATCGCCTCCCTTGACCCAGCGGTTCTCGGGAACCTTTGCAGGTTTATGCTATTTTGTAGCGTGGGAAGGCACAATCGTCCTTAACAATCCGCAACCGGGGGCGGCTGCCAGGGCGGTTCGTCGCTTCATTCACTCACATGGTTCATGACCTGGACGGCGCTCGCGGGTGGCCAATCTTTCGTCACCATCGGCCGTGCCTGTCCCCGGACACCGATCCGGGGAACCCGGGGATCTACCCATCAGGGTTCGGCGCAACCTCTGGATTGCCGAATCACGTCCGGCAATGACGTGGCAACAGTCTCCGACGTCATGCCCGGACGAAGATCCGGGCATCCAGCGGCCAGGCCTCGGCGCGTTTCTTTGGATTGCCGGGTTAATCGTGTCAAGCCCGAGCACAGCTTGGCCCGGCAATGACGTAACAGCAGTGTCCGGCGTCACCACCGGCCGTGCCTGTCCCCGGACCCTGATCCGGGGAACCCGTTGATCTACCCATCAGGGGTCGGCGCAACCTCTGGATGCCCGTGTCAAGAACGGGCATGACGGTAGAGCGCGCCTCAGCGTCAACGCCGTGCTGCGCTCGCGATGACGGCGTAACCGTCATTGCGAGGCCGTCAGGCCGAAGCAAAGAGGTCGCTTCGCCGCTTCGCGTCGGCCTTGCGGCTCCGCGCCCGCCTTCGGCTTCAGCGGCACGGTACGGCGTTCTTGGCTGGATCGCGTCGTCGCTTCGCGCCGGCCTTCGGCTTCGCTACGCTCGCGATGACAGCAAAGCGTGCCGTACCGTCCTTGCGAGACCAGAAGGGCCGAAGCAAAACAGCGCTGGTGCCCGAAGCTAGATTGCGTCGCTTCGCTCGCAATGACGGAGCGCGTGGGCGTTTCGTCGGCGCGGGCGGAGACGAAAAAAGGGGCCATCCGAAGATGGCCCCAAGTTGCCGGCTCAAGTCCGGCGGCCCCGCTAGGAAGGAGGAAACGCGAGCCTAGAATTTGATCCGGGTGCCGAGATAGGCGGTCCACATGTCTTCGAGACCGTTGACCTTCCCGTTTTCGACTTGGGCTGGATCTGTCGTATCATCAGTGGGATCTGTATCGGCACGATAGGAGATGCTATCGACCTCCCAGTAGTTGTAGTGGGCGTAGAACTCAAGCGCCGCGGCGTCGTAGTCCTGCTCGATACCGAAGCCCCAGACGTTCACTTCGGAATCGGTGATGAAGCCATTGATATTGTCCTCATCGGTTGCAACGACCCCGTCGGCCAGTCCGAAGTAGCCGTACTGGCCTGCACCAAAGCCCTCATAGCTGATATAGCGGCCGAAGAAGGAGGTCAGGCCGTAGCCGGTCCAGTTCTTCTCGATACCGCCGAAGACCTGCCAGTAGGTCGCGGAATCCTCGGCAAACCGGGCATCAGCGTCAGTGATCGCTGCACCATCGAACTGGACCCCCTCGGCGAGAGCCTGATCGACAATTTGCGCATCCAGTTCGTCACGATCCTGCTGGACCCAGACACCATTCAGGAAGATGCCGGACGGGACGTGCTTGATACCCGCCGCGAGGATCAAGCTTTCCTTATCGCTGACCTCGAAGGCATCGCCGCCATCAAGACGCGTGCCATCAAAGAACGATTTGTCTGTATCGCCCTCATACCGGTATCCGGCCGCGGCCACGAACTGGATCGAGTTCCATTCCTGCTTAAAGCGCAGGGCGACGTCCCAATTGTCGCTCTCGCCCCAGGCCGCGGAGAGGATGAACCCGTAGAGCGACGGGCTGTCATAGCGCACGCCGTCCCAGCGGCCGATATCGGTGTCCGTCGCGATATCGGACAACGCAATCGAGCCGGTAAAGTCTTGCTCGAAAGGAATATTCGTCCCGGCAAAACCGCCATCGCTGGTGCGGACGCGCAGCCCACCGCCGAAAAACTCGGCGCCCGTCACATTGACGCTGCCCAGATAGGTATAGACGAGGTCGTCCGTGGCGGACGAGGTCAGACCCATCGTGGCACGCCCGAACCGATCGCTATCAACATAGACCGAGGCGCGGCGGGTCGCGATGTCGCCCTCGCCGTCGACGCCATCGTCACCCGGCAGGCCTGCGTAATCCTGGCTGACCTCGTTCGAAGGCGCCGACTGCATTTCGATCTCGATCCGGTAGCCAGCAGTCCAGCCCGGGTCGATCGTGCCGCTGCCGCGGAAGCCGAAGCGCGTGGACGAGATGTCACTGTCGACCACGTACAGGTCCGATTCGACACCGTCGTCCCAGGCGAACAGCGCCTTGTTGACCTGGCCGTAGAGCTGGACCGAGACCACGCGGTTGCCCTTGCGGACCGTGGTCGCTTCCAGTTCCGCGACGCGCTCCTCCAGGTCGGCGCAGCAGTCGCCGCCCAGGTCTGCCGCCTTTGCCGGCGTGAACGCGAGCGCGCCCACGAACAGACCAGCCGCCGCGGCCAGTGCGTAATGGCTTGTTTTCATAAGTCCCCCGATCATCCTTTTCTCCACTCGGTGGTTGCAGTCAGTTGATCCGTGCAGAGGTCGACGCGCTTTTCAGTTTTGCGCTTGCCCTCAAGCGATGGACGCGCTTAACGGGAGCCACGCCCAGAACCGCATCTTCAGGTTGCAGATGCAGGCGTACCGCGGGCTCATGGTTGCTTCAATCATAAACCGCAACTTGCGCGGGAAACACTTATAAGTTGTTGTGTTTCTGCATCATCCACTGTGAGGTGTGGATAACACCAGCGCCTGTGGAGCGCGCCGGAAAGGGGCCGCAGGGGATTCAGCGGGCTGGAACGGCGGGAAAAGCCGACTCAGCCCGTCGTCACGAGGGCTTTGGACGATTCGCTGGTGAGCAGATGGCTGCGTACGGCCTTCGAGGCGGCGACGGTGCCCTGATTCACAAGGGCTTCGTGATTCCGCTCAATGTCCTTGAGCACGTATTGGTAGTTGACCATCAGGCCGTAGGATTCGCGCAAGCCCTTCTCGGACACGTCGCCCAGCCAGTTGATCCGCTCCAGCCGCGCGCCGTTGCCGAGATGGAAGCGCGCCACCGGGTCCGCCGGCATCCCCGATGGCGTCTTCGCCAGCAGCAGGTAATGCGCACAGGCAGCCATCAGCACGGGCCGCAAGGCCTCCGCGCTGTCCTCGTCGCTCCACCAGTGGTCGTTGTCGGCGATCTCCAGCGCGGCACGCTGTTGCTCGTTCAGGTAGTCGAGGTCGTGGCCTTCGCGGGCGCGCTCCAGCCAGCGGCGGAAGCCGGGCAGCGGTGACAGCGTGACGAAGGTGCGCAGCGAGGGGATTTCCTTTTCAAGGTCTGCGGCCACCTGCTTGATCAGGAAGTTGCCGAACGAAATCCCGGCCAGCCCCTTCTGACAGTTGGAAATCGAGTAGAACACCGCCGTCGAGGGCTCGCGCGCGCCGTCCATCTTGCTTTCTTCGGACAGCAGTTCCTGGATCGAGCCGGGGATTCGGTCCGTCAGCGCGATCTGCACGAAGATCAGCGGCTCGTCGATCAGCGAGGGGTGGAAGAAGGCGTAGCAGCGCCGGTCACGCGGGTCGAGCCGGCGGCGCAGGTCGCTCCAGTCCTTGATCTGATGCACCGCCTCGTAGCGGATGATCTTCTCCAGGATGTTCGCCGGCGTGGACCAGTCGATCCGCTGCAGCACCAGGAAGCCGCGGTTGAACCAGGAGCCCAGCAGGTGGACGAAGTTGTCGTCGACCGGCTTGAGCTCCGGGTGCTCCTTCAGGAAGTCGAGCAGGTCGGTACGCATCGCGACGATCTCGGCTGTTGCGCCCGGCGCCATGTTCAGGCGGCGCAGGAATTCCTGCATCGGCGGCTCAACGCTTCGGGTCAACTCCTGCAGCGTCTTTTCGCCCGGCTCGTTCAGGTATTGCTCGGCTGCTTCACGCACGCGCTCCGAATCAGGTGTGAAGGCCTCATTCAGGAAGCTGAAGAACGCCAGGCGCTTCTCGCGCGGCAGCGCCGCGTACGCGTTAAGGATGCGCCGCGCCAGCGCCACACCTGCCGCCTCCCCGCGTGACGACATCAGCGCGCGGGAGAGCTCCTCAATCGAATCGGTGTGGCCGTGGCCACCGATGGACAGATCGATCAGCTGGCGACCGCGCTCGGCGATGCCGCTCAGCAGTTCCTGAAAGAACGAGGTGTTCATGTCGCCGCGTTCGCTATCTGATTGCCGCGCCCATCATCTGATTGGGGAGCCAGGTGGCGATCTCCGGGAAGATGCACAGCAGGATGATCCCCGTCACCATGCACAGCATGTAGGGCAGCGAGCCCAGCAGGATCGTCCGCAATGATACTTCCGGCACGATACCATTGATCACGTACAGGTTCAGCCCCACAGGCGGCGTGATCAGGCCGATCTCCATGTTGATCGTCAGCACGACCGCAAACCAGTAGGGGTCGAATCCGGCCTGCGTAACGATCGGCAGCAGGATCGGCGTGGTCATCAGGATAACGGCGACGGGCGGCAGGAACAGCCCGGCGACCAGCAGGAACACGTTGATGACACCCATCAGCACCCAGCGGTTCAGGTCGGCCGCGACGATCGCCTCGGCGATCGACTGAGTGACGAACAGCCAGGACAGCGTGAACGAGAACAGCGCCGAGGCGCCGATGATCATCAGGATCATCACGCTCTCGTTCATGCTGGTCGAGAGAATGCGCCAGATGTGGGAGGGGCGCCAAAGGCCGTAGATGATGATGGCCAGCAGGATGCAGAACAGCGCGCCGACGCCTGCGGCTTCCGATGGCGTGGCGACGCCGCCGTAAAGCACATAAAGAATGCCGACGATGATTGCGATGAAGGGGAGAACGCGCGGCAGCACGCTGAACCGCTCACGCCACGAAAAGTTGCGCAGGCCGGTGAGCTTGTAGCCGTTCCACCAGGCAAAGAACAGCGACCAGGCGATGAACAGCCCGGCAAGCATCAGCCCCGGCAGGATGCCCGCGATGAACAATCGGCCGATCGACGTCTCGGTGGCGATGCCGTAGACGATCATCGTAATCGACGGCGGCACCAGAATGCCGAGTGTACCGCCAGCGGCAATCGCTCCGGTCGCCACGCCATCCGGGTACCCGCGATTGCGCATCTCGGGGATGCCCATCTTGCCGATGGCCGCGCAAGTCGCTGGCGACGAGCCGGACAGCGCCGAGAAGATGGTGCACGCGCCGATATTGGAGATCACCAGCCCGCCGGGCACGCGGTTCAGCCAGCGATCCAGCGCCTCATAAAGATCGCGGCCCGCGGGCGAAGCGGCGACGGCCGCGCCCATGACGATGAACATCGGGATCGACAACAGCGAGAACTCGCCCAGCCCGGCGAAGAAGGTTTCCGCAACGCCGGGCAGCGCGCCAGTGCCCTCAAAGGCCACGAGAAAGATCAGCGCGGTCAGCCCCAGCGCGAAGGCGACCGGCACCCCGATGATCATGAGGCCGATGAGCGTCAGGGCGATCAGCAGCCCAATGGTTTCCGGCGCCATGAACTAATGCCCCTCTTTGATCGCAGCGGTCTGCTCCTCGCCGAGTTCCTCGGCGGCATGAACTGCGGCCCCGTGCACATCTACCGCGCGCGGCGTATCTATGATCTGCGCAAGCGCCTGAAGCGCCAGAAGCCCGAAGCCGACCGGCATCGACAGGAACGGGATCCACAATGGAATCTCCGCGACCGTTTCCGACAGCCAGTTGCCCTCCCAGGCCTGCCAGAAATAGTGCCCGCCGGTAACCGCCAGCACGGTTGCGAAAAGGAATGTGCCGATATTGGCCATTACACGCAAAAAGCGGCGGGTTGCCTGACCGGCGGCCTCCCAGGCCAGGTCGATCGTCACATGTCCGCCCTGGCGCAGCACATAGGCGCTGCCAAGAAGCGTGGCGGCGATGAGCATGAAGATGACGGTGTCGGTCTGCCAGGCAGTCGAACCGTTCAGCACGTAGCGGACGAAGACCATGTGGCAGACGATGAGGATGGCCGCGCCGATCAGGGCTGCGGCGATCATCCCGAAGAAAACGGACAGCGCGTTAACGGCTCTTACGAAAGCGCGCACGGTCTCTCCCCGTTGGTTCCGTAGCCCCGATCATGCCCGGTGAAAAGCGAACAAACCGTTCGCGCCGGCCGGCGGCATGTGTGAGTTGGTGCCACGGGGCCGCGCCGCGCGCAGCCCCGGTGGCGGTGTGTGGCTTTACTCGACGGCGAGCGCCTTATCAATCAGCTCCTGGCCGCCTTCCACGTTCTTGGCGAACTCGGCGTAGGAGGTCTCCTGGGCGATGTCGCGCCACATCTGCGCCTGCTCGGCGTTCATGGTCACGACCTCGACGCCGGCTTCCTTGAAGGTGTCGACCATCGTCTTGTCAAGCTTCTTGGCCTGCTCGAAGAAATACTCTTCCGACACCTGCCCGGCCGCCATGAGCGCTTCCTGCTGCTCCTCGGTCAGCGCGTCGAAGCTCTTCTTCGACATCAGGATCGGTTCGTACATGAACCACAGCGCATGATCGCCCGGCGCGGTCAGGCACTTCACCTGCTCATAGATGCGGTAGGAAACGAAGCTGCCCGAAGAGGTATTCGCCGCATCCAGAACGCCGGTCTGCATGGCAGTGTAGATTTCCGAGGACGGCATCGAGGCAATAGAGGCGCCCGCGCCCACCAGCATCTGCTCGAACGCCTTGCCGGCCGCGCGCGAGACCTGCCCTTCGATGTCTTCCGGCTCCAGGATGCAGTTCTCCTTCGAGGCGAAGCCGCCGGCCAGCCAGGTATCAGCCAGGACGATCACGCCCGAGTCATTGATGATCTGCTTGATCTCCTGCATGAACTCGGAGTCGTTCAGGCGCTTGGCATGGTCGTGGTTCTTGACTAGGCCCGGCATCAGCGTCGCGTCGAACTGCGGGTGCCGGTCGGCCGCGTAGGCGAGCGGGAAGGCGGAAATGTCGAGCTGGCCGGTGGTCAGCGGCGCATACTGCTCTTTCGGCTTGTAGAGCGAAGCGGACGGATAAATCCGCACGTTCAGACCGACATCGGCCTTTTCGACCTCGGTCTTGATGATCTCCACCATCTTGTGGCGGACGTCGTTGGTGTTCCACTGGTGTGACGCACGCAGGGTCTCGGCCTGAGCGGTCCCCGCCACAAGCGCGAATGCGCCCACGGCGGCGAAAATTCCCTTAAAAAGCATGGACATATGACGTCTCCTCCTTTGGCTGCGCGGCGCTTATTGAACGCGCCTGTCGAATTGTGTACATCATATTGAACGAAGTATACAACACTTCCATGATTGGCACACGCCGGCGCGAATGATCCGCGCGCCAGAGCACCACCGGGTGACCGCAAAAACCTGTCTGAGAGGATCGGACGGAGTTCCTAAGGGAAATGACGCAATCGACTGCTCAGCGTGTGCGGCTCGCCCTCGAAAAGGACATCTTCCTGCTCAGGCTGCAGCCGGGCGACAAGCTGGACGAGGCTGGTCTTGCCCAGCGTTTCGGGACATCGCGCACGCCGGTGCGTGAGGCCCTCCGTCAGCTCGCGGCCTCCGGTTTGGTGGAGATCAAGGCACATCGCGGCGCGGAGGTGTCGCGCCTGAGCATTCCGCAGCTTCTGGAAATGTTCGAGTTCATGGCCGCGCTTGAAGGTGTCTGCGCGCGCTTCGCGGCCGAGCGTGCCTCGGCGGAAGAGATCGCAGCCATTCGCACTGCGCATCAGCACTGCCTGAGCTATGCCGAAGCAGGCGATGCGGACGGCTTCTACCACGCCAATACGGCCTTCCACGAAGCGATCTATAGCGCCAGTCACAATGGCTATGCCGCGCAGCAGACCATGTTCCTGCGAAACCGGCTGGCGCCGTATCGCCGCTTCCAGCTGCGCCGCAACAATCGTCCGCTGGAATCCTTCCGGGAGCACGGTGACATACTTGAAGCGATCGCCGCGGGCGACGCGCCGCGCGCCGAAGAGGTCACCCGCAAGCATATCGATGTGCAGGGCAGCAACTTCGCCGCGCTCGTCTCCAGTGTGCCGCCGGAATACCTGCAGTCGCCCGGCGACATGGCCAAGGCCGGCAGTGGCTAGGCTGGGCAAGCCGACCAACAAGACAAGAACCGAGGACAACGCCAGCGAATGCCCAACGAGAATCTTTACGACATCCTGGCCCGCCGCTTTCCCGAAAGTGATGCGCTGGCCTTCGATCAGCCCGCGACGGCTGACGCTCCGGCCTTTCGGATGACCTATGCCGAATTGGTGGGACTGACGAACCAGTACGCGAACGCGCTGCGCAATCTGGGCGTGCAGCCGGGCGACCGCGTGTCCATCCAGGTCGAGAAGTCGATCGCCAATGTGGCCCTGTTCCTTGCGGTGCTAAAGATTGGCGCGATCGGCAACCCGCTGAATACGGCCTATACGCTCGCCGAAATGGCCTATTTCATGTCTGATGCCGAGCCGAGCCTCGTCGTCGTGCCACCCGACAAGCACGAGCCGATCCGGCAGATGGCCGGGGAGTACGGCGTGAAGGCCGTTGAGACGCTGGACAGCGCCGGCCAAGGCTCGCTGGCCGACAAGGCCGATGTCGAGCCAACCGAGGCGGGCACGGAGCCGCGCAGCGCGGATGATACCGCCTGTATCATCTACACCTCTGGCACGACCGGCCAGCCGAAAGGCGCGATGATCACCCATGGAAATGTCAGCACGAACATTCACGCGCTGTGGGAGGTCTGGCACTTTCAGCCCGGCGATGTGCTGCTGCATATCCTGCCGATCTATCACGTCCACGGGCTTTTCGTGGCGATGGGCACCGCCCTCTACAATGGATCGCCAATGATCTGGCTGCCGAAGCCGGACTTTGACCAGATTATCGCGGCACTGCCACGCGCGACTGTGATGATGGGCGTGCCGACGCATTACACGCGCCTGCTGGAGCGGCCCGAGCTCAACCGGGAACTGACCGCGCATATGCGCCTGTTCACGGCGGGTTCGGCACCGCTGCTCGCCGCGACGCACGAGGCCTTCGAGGCGCGCACCGGCCACAAGATCCTGGAACGCTACGGCATGACCGAAGCCGGCATGATCTGCTCGAACCCTTATGATGGTGAGCGTATCCCCGGCACGGTCGGCTATCCCCTTCCGGGCGTGAGCGTGCGCGTAACGGACAAGGATGGCCATGTGCTGCCCGCCGGTGAGATCGGCATGGTCGAGGTGAAGGGACCCAACATCTTCAAGGGTTACTGGCGCCGCCCGCAAAAGACCGCCGAGGAGTTCCGCGCCGACGGCTTCTTCATCACGGGCGATCAGGGCGTGCTCTCCGAGGACGGGCGCCTTTCGATCGTGGGCCGGGAGAAGGACATGATCATCAGCGGGGGCCTGAACATCTACCCCAAGGAAGTCGAGCGCGAGCTGGACGGCCTGGAAGGCATCGGCGAATCAGCCGTGATCGGCGTGCCCCATCCCGATTTCGGCGAAGGTGTTGTGGCGGTCGCCACGCGCGGCGAGGGTACGCCGCCGAGCGAGGCCGACATTATTGGGACGCTGGCCGCACGGCTTGCGAAGTTCAAGGTCCCCAAACGCGTGATTTTCGTGGATGTCCTGCCCCGCAACGCGATGGGCAAGGTGCAGAAAAACGAACTACGCGACCAGTACGCAGAACTGTTTTCGGGCGAGTGATCCTGCGCGCGGCTCAGCGCGGCGCCAGGACCATGATCATCTGCCGGCCTTCGAGCTTCGGCTCAAGTTCGACCTTGGCGAAATCCTCGGTGTCGTCGCGCACCTTGTGCAGCAGGTCCATGCCGATTTGCTGGTGGGCCATTTCGCGTCCGCGGAAGCGCAGCGTCACCTTGACCTTGTCGCCCGCCTCGAAGAAACGCCGCATGTTGCGCATCTTCACTTCGTAGTCATGCGCGTCGATGTTCGGGCGCATCTTGATTTCCTTCACATCGACGGTCTTGGTTTTCTTGCGGGCTTCGGCGGCCTTCTTCTGCGCCTGATACTTGTATTTGCCGTAGTCCATGATCTTGCAGACCGGAGTCTCGGCTTGACCCGAAACCTCCACAAGATCAAGGCCGGCCTCTGCCGCGCGGTCCAACGCCTCCTGCAGATCGACCACACCGTGGTTCTGCCCTTCCTCGTCGATCAGTTGGACCTGACGAGCTGTAATCGCGTCGTTTATGCGCGGCCCCTCTTCCCGCTGCGCGGGCCGCTTGAATGGTCGGCGTGCTATGGTTGGTATCTCCTCTGTTGCTGAAACGAGAACAAATGCATCCTCCCGCCTTTCACGAGAAAAGACGGGTTTCATCGCACTTTGAGTCTATTTATAGAACCAAGCCTGCAACGAAACAAGATAAGAGCCGCGCGCTCGAGGCCAGCGCTGGAAAATCCACCCGGCGCTGTTAGCCAAGTACAACAGCGTGCGGGCGCATCTGTGCGAGGGAGCATCATGAACGAGCGGGTTCTGGCGCGCATCCTGACCTTCGCGGGCGCGCTGCCCTTCATCGCGGCGGTCGTGGCGCTGCCTTTTGCGCCTGCAGAGGCGACCGCGTCGATCTGGCAGGCCGTGCTGGGCTACGGCGCGGTGATCGCCAGCTTCGTTTCCGGTATCCATTGGGGCCTTTTCCTGTACCGCAATGCCGCGCTGCCGCTGAATCTGTTCATCTCCAGCAATATCTGCGCGTTGGCCGCCTGGGCCACTCTGCTGCTGCCATCGCTTCGGCTGGCGCTGTTGCTGCTGATTGCGGTTTTCGCCGCTCTGTTCGCGATCGACCACACGGTGTGGCGCGCGGGCGGGCATGAAGCGTGGTTCTATCAACTGCGCGCGGCGATCACGGCGATCGTTATTGCCGCGCTGATCGTATTGCTACTGATGGCCTGAGGAGGCGCAGTTGGATATTGCGATCATCGGTGCAGGGCTGGCGGGCGTCATGGTCGCCCGGCGGCTCCACGAAGCGGGGCACGCCGTCACGCTCTTCGAGAAATCGCGCGGTGCGGGTGGCCGCATGGCGACCCGGCGCACGGAGGGCTTCGCGTTCGACCACGGCGCGCCGTATTTCTTCGCCGAGAGCGCGGGCTTCCGCGCGTTTCTCGCCCCGCGTATCAAGAGCGGGCTGGTTGCGCGGTGGCGAGGGCGCTTTGTGCGGCTCACAGCGGACGAGACCGCGCACGCTGTGGATCAGGAACGCTTCGTCACGGTGCCCGCGATGAACGCGCTGTGCAAGACCCTCGCCGAAGACACGCCGCTGCGAACGCAGGTTCAGATCGCGCCGATCCAAAAACCGCATGAGTTGCACGACAGCGACGGCAACGCGCTGGGCCGTTTTGACTGGATTGTCAGCACCGCGCCGGGGCCGCAGACCGCGGCTCTGTTCGGCGATTTGGCGCCGGTCGCGCTTGCGCCGGATCACATGACCGGCGGGTTCACGACTATGCTCGGCTTTACGCAGGCGCCGGAACCAGGCTGGGACGTAGCGGAGGTCGATCACCCGATCATCGCTTCGATCATCCGCAACTCGGCCAAGCCGGGGCGAACCGGCGACGGCGCGGCTTTTGTGATCCATGCGCGCAGCGACTGGTCGGAGCCGCGGATCGACGAACCGCCGGAGGCTGTGCAGCCGCTTCTGGCGGACGCTTTTACGCGGATCACCGGGATTGACGCGGGCGCGGCGGCCTACGCGACAACCCATCGCTGGCGCTACGCTCACGCGCATGCGGGCTTGCCGGACGGCTGCATTTTTGCGCCGGAGGTCGGCTTGGCCGCCTGCGGCGACTGGTGCGTCGGCGGGGGCGTGGAAGCCGCCTTTCACAGCGCGAGCGCGCTCGCGGATCACCTGACGGAATAAGCGCGTGCAGGCGGCTCGCATGAAAAAGGCCGGAGCGAGACGCCCGCGCCGGCCATGATCGCTGGTCTATGCCCGCAAAAGCTTAGCGGGACTGCTGCATCGTTTTCCGCTTGAGCGCGGCCTGCGCCTCCGCGTTGCGCGCCGTCCGGTGACGCACAAGCTCGACAGCGCTAAGCAGAATGATGGCGAAGAAAGTTGTCGCCGCAAGCGGAGGCAGAGCAAATTCAAACCACATGATTTCTCCTGAGCGTGGTTACGAACTGTTATGTTTACGCGCCCAGGTTGTCCGCAGATTTTTCGAAGAAGTATTTTGGTTAATCGCTGCGACGACTTGTCATATCCGTCTCATTACGAAACAAATCTTCCAGCCCCTCGCGCGTGGCCGCGCAGACGCCGCGCTCGGTGATGAGCCCGGAAACGAGCCGCGCCGGCGTGACATCGAAGGCCGGGTTAGCCGCCGGACTACCCGGCGCGGCGATGTCGACCGTGATGACTTCGCCGTCAGCCGTGCGCCCGTTCATGTGCGTCACCTCATCTGCGCCGCGCTGCTCGATCGGTATGTCCGCGCCGCCTTGCAGCGTCCAGTCGATCGTACTGCCCGGCAGCGCGACATAGAACGGCACGCCGTTGTCCCAGGCGGCGAGCGCCTTGAGGTAGGTGCCGATCTTGTTGGCAACATCGCCGTTGGCGGTGGTCCGGTCGGTCCCGGTGATGCACATATCGACCTTGCCGGCCTGCATCAGGTGCCCGCCGGCATTGTCGGCGATGATGGTATGCGGCACGCCATGCGCGCCCAGTTCAAAGGCGGTCAGCGCGGCACCCTGGTTGCGCGGACGCGTCTCATCCACCCAGACATGGACCGGCAGCCCGGCGTTATGCGCCATATAGATCGGCGCCAGAGCGGTGCCCCAGTCCACGCAGGCGAGCCACCCGGCATTGCAGTGCGTTAGGATGTTGACCGTCTCGCCCGGCTTGCGCTCGGCGGCCTCGCGGATCAGCGGGAAGCCGTTTTCACCGATCCTGCGGCAGGTCTCGACATCCTCGTCGCACAGCGCGGCCGCGCGGGCATAGGCGCTAGCGACCCGGTTCTCGCGCGGCTGGTTGCGCACCGCGGCCAGCATCTCGTCGAGCGCCCAGCGCAGGTTCACCGCTGTGGGCCGCGTCGCCAGCAGCGCCTCGCATGCTGCTTCGAGCGCCGCGTCGGAGGCGTCCGCGCGCAGCGCCAGACAGACGCCATAGGCCGCCGTCGCGCCGATCAGCGGGGCACCCCGCACCTGCATCGTCTTGATCGCGCGGGCAGCATCGTCCAGCGTCGTTAGCCGCGCCGTCTCGAAGCTGAACGGCAGCTTCGTCTGGTCGATGATCTCCACCGACCAGCCGTCCTCGGCCACCCAGATCGTCCGGTAATGCCGCCCGTCGATTTTCACCTTAGTCGCCCTCGAATTCCATCAGGGTGTGGCATTTCACGCCCTGTTTGCCCAGCCGCCGGCACCCGCCCAGATCCGGGAGATCAATGATGAACGCCGCGCCCGCGACCGTGCCGCCCGCCTTCTCGATCAGCCGCGCCGCGGCGGCCGCCGTCCCGCCCGTGGCGATCAGGTCGTCGACCAGGAGGATCTTCTCGCCGGGCCGGATCGCGTCCTCGTGAAGTTCGACCGCATCGACGCCGTACTCAAGCTCGTATTCCTCGCCGATCGCCTTGGCCGGGAGCTTGCCCTTCTTGCGGATCGGGATGAAGCCGGTGTTCAGCCGATCGGCCATTGCGCCACCCAGGATGAAGCCGCGCGCCTCAATGCCCGCGACCGCCTCGATACCGGCATCCAGATAGGGCGCAGCGAGCCGCTCGATGCTGCTCTTGAAGCCCTGCGCATTCTGGAAAAGGTCGTGATGTCCCGGAACATGATGCCGGGTTTCGGGAAGTCGGGAATCGTGCGCACCAGCGCCTTGAGGTCGTCATTCGCTCGGTGGGTCGTCATCGCGATCTCCGGTTCTGAGGTGGTCACGAAGCATTGAGGACGCGGCCAGCCACGGCGTCGAGCTTGGCCAGCAGCGCGGGGTCACGCGCCTCGGGCGCGGTGATCAAGGCGTGGTCGAGCGCGCGGTCGGACCCCAGCGGACAGGCGGGGTGCTCGCGCGGGAAGTCGCGCGCCAGGCAGGCGATCAGGCGGGCGGCCTTGCTGGCGTTTTCGCGGACGACGCGCAGGATGTCGGTGATGTCCACGTCGCGGTGCTCGTCGTGCCAGCAGTCATAGTCCGTGACCATCGCCACGGTTGCGTAGCAGATCTCCGCCTCGCGGGCGAGCTTGGCCTCGGGCATGTTGGTCATGCCGATCACGTCGCAGCCCCAGGTGCGATAGAGCTCGGATTCGGCGCGGGTGGAGAATTGCGGGCCTTCCATTACGAGATAGGTGCCGCCGCGCTTGTAGCTGATCGATTCCGCCTGCGCCGCAGCCTCCAGCCGGTCGACGAGGCCAGGGCTGACAGGATCGGCCATAGCGACATGCGCGACGCAGCCCGCGCCGAAAAAGCTCTTGGCGCGAGCAAAGGTGCGGTCGATGAACTGGTCGACGAGGACGAACGTGCCGGGCGAAAGCTCCTCGCGGAACGAGCCGCAGGCGGACACGGAGATCAGATCAGTAACGCCGGCGCGCTTCATCGCATCGATGTTGGCGCGGTAGTTGATGTCCGTCGGCCCAAGCCGGTGGCCCTTGCCGTGCCGCGCCAGAAAGACGACCGGCAACCCGTCGATCTCTCCGCGGACCGGCGGCGCCGAGGGCTCGCCCCATGGACTTTCTATCGCAAGTTCCTGCGGGTTTGTCAGGCCAGGCAGGTCATAGACTCCGCTGCCGCCGATGATGCCGAGAACAGATTGCGTCATGAGCCGGCGTCCCCGTTGTTAACGCTGTTGCGAAGGCTATAGCAGGCGAGTGCTGCGCAGGACAATCACGTCACTGGAGATGTTCGCCCCCGTCCAGGGTGATCATCTGGCCGGTCACTGAGCGCGCGCGCAGGAGGAAGACGACGGCATCGGCGATCTCTTCGGGCTTTGCGCCATGGCGCAACAGTGTTGACTCCCACTCGCGCGCGAAATCGGCCTCTGTCTGGTAATGGTTGGGCAGGACCGGCCCGGGCGCGATGGCGTTGACGCGGATGCGCGGCGCGAGCGCCTGAGCCATGGTGCGCGTGGCGGTCCAGAGCGCGGACTTGCTGAGCGTGTAGGAGAAGAAGGTTGGCGTGAGCCGCAGCACGCGCTGGTCGATGATATTGATGATGTTGCCGTCCTGCCCGGCGGGCAGCGCCTTGTCGAAGGCCTGGGCGAGCATGACCGGCGCGCGGAGGTTGGTGTTCTGATGCGCGGCCCAGCTCTCCGCCGTGAAGTCACGGACCGAATCGCGCTCGAAGATCGACGCGTTGTTGACGAGACAGTCGGGCGGGCCGAGCGCCTCGGCACAGGCCGGCACGAGACGCCGCGTCTCGTCGTAATCGCTCAGGTCTGCCTTCAGCGGTGCAACGCGGGCACCCAGCGCGCGTAGCTCCTCGGCGAAGCTCTCAGCCTCATGGCGCGAGCGATTGTAATGCAGGCCGATCGCCCAGCCCTCCTCGACGAGCCGACGCGCAACGGAGCGGCCGATACGCTTGGCGGCGCCAGTCACGAGAGCGATGGGCGGACTGTGATCGGTCATCGAAACTGCTGCATCTGTCGACTGGCGTTCCCGGGTCGTGCGGCGGGCCTATTGCACAACCGCCAGACCGGCCTGCGCGCCCGGGCTGAGCAGAAAGCCGATATAGGCGACATAGGCCACAAGGAACGCGATACCCGCTATACGACCGATGGGCACCTCCCAGACCACGAAGGGCACCAGAATCACGGTCGCCGCCAGCATGACCCAGATATCCAGCCGCAAAATCTCGGCCGGGATTTCGATCGGCGTGACCATAGCTGTAATGCCGATGATGGCCAGCATGTTGAACAGGTTGCTGCCCAGCACGTTGCCGAGCGCCAGCGCCCCGTGTTGGCGAATCGCGGCAATGACCGTCGTAGCCAATTCGGGCAGCGAGGTGCCGATCGCCACGACGGTGAGGCCGATCACCGCGTCGGAGACCCCCCAGACACGCGCGACAGAGGCCGCGCCATCGACCGTCAGATGCGCGGCAACCGGCAGGCCGACCAGCCCGAGAACAAGCGCGCCAATGGACACCCAGATAGGTCCCGCCAGCGGCTCGACATCATCGTCGATCGGAACGAGGCTCCCATCTGCCCGGCTGCGCATCGCCCGGCGCGCGGAGAGCCACAGAAAGGCGATCAGCAGGCCGAACAGGAGCGCGCCGTCCCAGAAGGTCATCGGCGTCAGGAAACAAAGGACGGTGAAGAGGATGCTCGTGCCCAGCACGATGTAGGTGTTGCGGTCGAGCGCGTGATGGTCGCAGCGCGTTGCGCTGATGATCGCGGGCAGGCCCAGGACCAGCAGGACGTTGGCAATGTTGCTGCCCACGACGTTACCGATCGCGATGCCGGGCAGGTCATCAAGCGCCGCCTTGACCGAAACCACCAGTTCCGGGGCCGAAGTACCGAAAGCGACAACCGTGAGGCCAACGATCAGCGGCGGGATGCCGAGGCGGTAGGAAATGTCTGCGGCACCGCGCACAAGGACGTCGCCAAAGACGACGAGCAAGACGAGACCACCGGCGAGCTGCACGTAGATCATCCTGCTGCGAAAGCCTCCCGAAACTGAAAGACCGCCCGGTCAGAGCGAGTTGGATCCAGCCACCACACGTTGCGACGAGGGATGCCGCGCATGGCGTCCACAGAGTTTTCAACAAGGCTGTCAGCGGCCCGCGCCGGCCTCATCACGCTGCTCGCGGATTTAAGCTGCCCTGCCGGTATTTCCAAGCGTGGTGTCCGCCCGGGCCTTCGCTATCGCTCAAGTATGTGAAATCGCGGCGATTCCAAGCGCCTGTTTGACGAAGGTGGTATCGCTGCAGGCTTTTTGGCACATCCGCACAACCTGTGCGCGAAAGATGCCGCCGGCACGTCACCCCGCGGAGAGTCCGCCGGACACGGGGAAACCCGGCCATCGGCTGCGGCAAACAATCAAAGGTTGCATAATTTTTTGCTTGCAAGCGTAATAATGCGCGTATAAGGTGCAGACATCTGAACGACACAACTGGTTTGTGGTCGCGACGGGCAAAAACATCCTCTCGTGCACGCGGGAGGTCGAGATTGACAATCGGCACCAAAGGAGTTCGGGGATAACAGAGACCGCGCAGATGTTGAGGGACACTTGCCGGTCTTTACACCTGAAACATTCAGGCGCCGCATTGTTTTTCATGGCCGGATCGTTCCCTTCGGCCAGTCACCATTGCCCGACGTCTCCACACCGGTTGGTTCAGACCCTGCGGATCAGGGCATTCACGATAAGGATGTCCGGGTCCAAAGGGTGCGAACATACGGTTTAGTACCGTGTGCGTAGCGTAGAAGTACCGCGTTTGGGACAAGGCAAGAATGCGCCGGACTGATCATCTGGCGTTTTCATAGCCCAGTCCTCTCCCTCTCTAGTGCCCAAAACGGCCGGATCCTTACCCCCATCGGGATCCGGCCACCTCTCCCCCTTCATGAATTAACCACTGATTGAAAGCCGCTTGTGGCGACGCGGAGCGCATTCCATGTGTCCGGTGCCCGACTAAGCTCTCCCGTTCCGGCATGCCAGTCATGCGCTCGCGCACCCCTGAATCGGTGGCTAAGGGGTCTTACCGAGGCCACATTCCCCAGTGTATGCTGCAGCGCAGCAAAGCCGGGCGCCGCCCGGTTTCTGCCATGACGCAACGCAACCCGGGAGAGGTTCTCATGACTGAGTCTGACTTCTGGGGAGGAACGTTCAGAAAGCTCTGGCCAACGGAAACAGAGAAGTTCCGTGACCACCTGCTGAGGCTGGATAAGGAAACCCGGCGCCTTCGCTTCGGCATGCCGGTCAATGATCAGTTCATCAGCGACTACGCCGCGCGCGTTGGCGATTGGGACAGCATCATCCACGCCTTCGTCGTGAACGGCGAGGTGCGCGCCGCGGCCGAGTTGCGCCGGATCGGCGATCACTGGTCCGGCGAGGCCGAGGCCGCGTTTTCGGTCGAGACCGATTACCAGAACAAGGGCATCGGCAGCGAACTGCTCGGGCGTGTGGTGCGTTCAGCGCGAAATCGGGGCATCGACCGGCTCTACATGAACTGCCTGCTGGAGAACCGGAAGATGCAGCGCGTCGCCAAGAAGTTCGAGGCGTCCCTGCAGTTCGAGCACGGCGATGTCATCGGCCGCGTCCAGCCGGGCGTCCCGACCTACTTGTCAATCTGGAGCGAGGCCATCGAGGACGGCAGCAACTTCATGATGGCGGTGCTCGATCTGCCGAAGCGTCGCGCCGCCTGAGACGGAGCGCGGTCTACCCGCCGGGCTTCTTGTTAGGCCGCAACGGTCTGGGCGCTTCCCGGCTGGACCGGCGGATGAAGCTCATCAAGCGGCACCGACCGGCCGCTGGGCTGGACCATGCGGCAGTGATACCGCTTCAATGCGCGCGCGTGCGGTACGCCGCAGGAATGCGCAATAATCCCGACATCCTTGCGCATCTTCTCGACGTACTGCATGACCCGCACCGCCTTATCCGTCGGGTCGAGCCCCCGTTGGAGACGCGGATTGTGCGTCGTGATGCCGGTGGGACAGGTGTTCTTGTTGCATTTCAGCGCCTGGATGCAGCCCAGCGCAAACATGAAGCCGCGCGCCGAGACAACCGAATCGGCGCCGGCGCAGTAGGCCCAGGCAACCTCCGACGGCGTCACCAGCTTGCCGGACGCGAACAGCTTGATACGCTCTCGCAGTCCGTACCGTGTGAGCACGTCGGCGACCAACGGCAGCGCCTCCCGGATCGGCAATCCGACATGATCCATGAGGGCCATGGGGGCCGCGCCCGTGCCGCCGTCCCCCGAATCGATGGTGATGAAGTCGGGCGCGCTCTCAACGCCACGAAGATTTACCTCCTCGCACATCTGCTCAAGCCAGCCATAGGCGCCGACGACGCTCTTGAAGCCGGTCGGCTTGCCCGAAACCGCGCGTATATGCCCAATGACGTCAAGCATCTGCTGGACATTGTCGATTTCCGGGTGCCGGTTCGGCGAGACGGAATCCTGATAGGCGGGGATGCCGCGAATCTTCGCGATTTCGGGTGTCACCTTCACGCCGGGTAGCAGACCGCCTTTGCCGGGTTTCGCGCCCTGGCTCATCTTCAGCTCGATCATCTTCACCTGCGGGATTGCACCGACCTCGCGGAGCTTTCCGTCATCAAGCCGCCCGTCCAGCGTGCGGACGCCGTATTTCGCCGTGCCGATCTGCAGCACGATATCCGCACCGCCTTCGAGATGTTGCGGCGCCAGCCCGCCCTCGCCCGTATTGAGCCAGCATCCCGCCATGCCAGCGCCTTTCGACAGCGCGCGCACGGCCGGGTCGGAAATCGCGCCATAGCTCATGCCGGAGATGTTGATGAGAGAGGCAAACTCGTAAGGGTTGGGCGTGTATTCGCCAACGACGACCCTGGGCGTGGGCGCTCCGTCACTTTCCAGTGTCGGGAACGGACAGTTGACGAACACCGGTGAGCCGGCCTCCGTCAGGTTATGGGTCGAGCCGAAGGCAACTGTGTTATCGCTACCGGCTGAAGATTTGTAGACCCAGTCGCGCTGCGCCCGATTGAAGGGCATCTCCTCCCGGTCCATAGCGAAGAAATACTGGCGGAAAAACTCACCGAGTGTCGTGAAAATGTGCCGGAACCGACCAATCACCGGATAATTGCGCCGGACCGCATCCTGAGTCTGCGCAACGTCGATAACGAACAGAATCACGATGGCCAGTGCCCCGAGCCCGACCGTAAACACGAACAGCTTGGTCAGGAGGTCAAGACCCTCCATGGTCATGTAACTGATCCAGTCCAATTCCATTCCCATGACGCTCCCCTTAACGGCGCGGCGGAGGTTCGCTCCGCATCTGCTGCCGGGATACCATCTCGCGGGTCAGGAGTGCTGTCACATCGCCTCAAATCCGCGCGATGTGCGCGCGAGGCAGATCAACAGGGGAGCGGAAGCAGAAAAAGCAAAGGACCTCCACGGGTGCGCCGCGAGGTCCTCGCATACTCTTTCGCTTTGGCCGGCTCAGCGGCGCGGCTTCTTGCGTCGCTTCGGTCAAACTGCCTGCGGGCCGTTTGTCAGGGCCCCGCACGGCATCGGCGCAATAGCACCGCCTTACCGGCCGACTGATCTTAACCAGTTCTCACAGGCGGCATTCACAGTAACCACCAGGTAACGCAAACGCCTTCACCTGTCGTTTCAGGTCGTTTTTTCGAAAATTCGCCCTCCAGCACGAGGGAAAGCCAACGCAACTGTCAGGCGGCCGGAGAAACCTTGGGCGGAGTCATTTTCCTAGACCTCCTTTCCTTGGTTACGAAAAGTATGCGCCTCTGATTCGTGCGCGTCAATACTGTTGTTGAAATGCCCGGCCAGCCGCCTTAGGCTACACGGTCCACACGCGTCTCCACAGCCAATGCGGGAGCATGTTCATGGCCGTAAAAACCCCGATCTGCGACTTCGGCTGGAAGGCACCGGCATTCGAGCTGCCGGGCACCGACATGCGGCTCTACACGCTGTCGGATATTCAGGGGACGAACGGCACGCTGATCATGTTCATCTGCAATCATTGCCCTTATGTCCGCGGGGTCATCGACCGGCTCGTGCGCGATGTGCGCGAATTGCAGGCGCTCGGGATCGGGGTGGCGGCCATCTGCTCGAACGACGCTGAGAATTACCCCGAGGATTCCTTCGAGAACATGAAGCGCTTCGCCGCCGAACACGGCTTCACATTCCCCTATCTCCACGACGAGAGCCAACAGGCGGCGCAAGAATATGGCGCGGTCTGCACCCCCGACTTCTTCGGCTTCAACCGGGAGCTTGAGCTGCAATACCGCGGCAGGCTGGACGAAAGCGGCAAGGCGCCGGCGCCCCCCGACGCGAAACGTGAGCTTTACGAGGCGATGAAGCAGGTTGCCGAGACCGGACACGGGCCTGTCGAACAGACACCATCCATGGGCTGCTCGATCAAATGGAAGGCGGCCTGAGCCTCGGGCCGTTAACCTTTCATTAACCCTGTTTAAGCCGTTAGCGATAAATTTAGACGAATGCCGTTTACTCTCCCGCGTCGCTAGGGGGAGGTGCGCATGACGCTGGCGGATTACGCCCGCTTTGCCTTATTGATCGCGCTCGGCGTCCTGTCCTTCATCGTGTTTCTGGTCGCCGGAACGCTGGTGGGGTTGATGTTCGTCGACCCCTACGGCTGCCGGTGCGTCTACCCGTTTCCCCCGGTTGGGCTGTATGTTCTGGGGATCCTGGGCCTCCTGCTTCTCATTCCGATGGTCCGCACCGCCGTGGTGGACGCGCCCGAGGCGCTTGAGAGGATCGGGCTGACGAGCAATGCGGCCATCGCCACGAGCATCATTTCGGTGCTCGTGCTGATCGTCGTCCTATAGCTTCGGCCTTGCCATCAGGCGCCCCGATCAGCCTCGCCGAGCGCGACCGCTTGCTGCTCGAAATCTTGGCGCTGGCCGGGGTAGCGCCGGTCGAAGGCGTCCAGCTCCAGGGCGCGCCCTGTCGCATCGAAGGCGAGCGTCACGCCGCTGCGGCGGATGAGGATGGCGAGGGGCCGCTTCGTTCCGTGAAATGACGGCGCATCGCCCGCGTGGAATGCTTGGACTTTTTGCTCCACGACTGCGGTAACGGCCATGTCGCCAACGCGCAGCACCGTGTCAAGCGCAACCGTCATCGCCCTGGCCCGAAGCTGCGCCAGGCAAAGCGGATCACTGGCGACACGAACGTCACCGGGATGAAACTCAGGTCGGCGCTGAGCCGGCCGGCCAGTCGCAACTGCTCGAAATCCGGCCGGACCTGAACGGCCACGCGGGGTGCAGCCGGGCAAGCGTATCGAACCGCCTGAAACAGCCCGAAAAGCTGTCCGGTGTCGGCGGGGTCGCCGAGACCCAAATCCGCGTCGACCGTGAGCTGGCGCAGGCGCACGCGGGTCAGCAGATCGGCCAGAAGCGTCGGCACCTCTCGCAGTACGCGGGAGATAGTGCGAGGTCGAGGCGTCCGGGATGGCCTTGTGGGTTCCCGCCTTACGGCGCGCTTCGCCTCTCGCCGCGCGCTGTCAAACAGGCGGAGCGGCGGGATCAATCCTGCGAACAAGCGCACCACGACGATCGCCCGCGCCTGCGGTTCGCTGGAAAAGACGCAACGGAGCCTGACCGGCGTCACGGTGACCGCGACGATCCCCGCCAAGATCAGCAAAAGGATCGCCAGCAGCGCCCAGAGCAAGCCTGCGATCATGGTGCGCGCCCGTCACTGCCCCTCTTGTCGGCTTGCCTGCCGCTCCATCACGCGGCTCGCCGCCTCGCCGATCGTCTCGACCAGGCTGGTCATCGCGCCCTTCATGCCTTCCACGCGCGCGCCATGCTGGTCGATCACGATCGCCCCGACCGGCTTGATGCCGCCGGCCCCGCCGGTGCCGGCGCCCTGGCCTTTCTTCTGGTCCGCACCGCCGCCCGCGCCAAAGCCAAAGCCGTAGCTGACCATGGGAATGATGGTAACGCCGTCGCGTTCGATCGGCTCGCCCAGCACGTTCTTCGCGTTCAGCAGGCGGTCGAGTTCATCGACCGTTCCCTTCAGCAGGCGTTCGACATCTTCCATTACGGTCTCCAAGAGGTGGTTGGCACGGGGCGACATTACCCTCGGGCCGTTTGATGCGCGTTACCCTAGATCATCAGGGCACACAAGGCGCCGCTTTTCGACGTCCCGGCCTGGCCAGGCGTTATGGCGGCGGGAGAGCCCAACCTACCTCGCTGAAGGTAACTGACCGTCAAATCACGCCCTAGCGGCTGGCCGCAATGAGCAATGGAGAGAGAAACAAATGACGTTTCCTGTCGACAATGAAACGCTGATGATAAGCGAGCGCCACGGAATCGAGATCGATTAATACCCGAAATGTCGGGGCGTGAGGCTCGACCGCGGCCAACTAAACAACACCATAGAGCGCTCCATGGCCGCCACCTCCTGCACTGCGCCGGCGCGGGAGCCGGAGCGGCCCTGCAAGAAGAAACGCGAATCCTTCCTCGGCGAGCTGTTCGCCTTCTAGCCATTCACGCCATGAAAAAAGGGCGGCCACCCGGGGCCGCCCTGTCAGGGGAGGAAGAAAAACGCCTCAGCGCCTTCTGACTTTAAGCGCGATTTTTCCGAAAACCGGTGTCCATCCCGGATCATGTCCGGGACAGGCTTTTTCGGATCGCGCTTTAGACGCTGTAATACAGGTCGAACTCGACCGGATGCGGCATCTGCTCGAAGCGCTCCACCTCTTCCATCTTCAGCTCGATGTAGCCGTCGATCTGGTCGTCGGTGAAGACGCCGCCACGCTTCAGGAATTCGCGGTCCTTGTCGAGCGCGTCGATGGCCTCACGCAGCGAACCGCAGACGGTCGGAATGCCTTCCAGCTCGGCCGGCGGCAGGTCGTACAGGTTCTTGTCCATCGGATCGCCCGGATGGATGCGGTTCTGGATACCGTCCAGGCCGGCCATCAGCATCGCGGAGAACGCCAGGTACGGGTTCGCGGACGGGTCCGGGAAACGGATCTCGATGCGCTTGCCCTTCGGGCTGGCCACGTGCGGGATGCGGCACGAAGCCGAACGGTTCCGCGAGGAATAGGCCAGCAGCACCGGCGCCTCATAGCCCGGAACCAGACGCTTGTAGGAATTGGTCGTCGGGTTCGAGAAAGCGTTGATGACGCGCGCGTGCTTCAGGATGCCGCCGATGTAGTACAGGCAGGTCTCCGACAGGTCGGCATACTGGCTGCCCGCGAAGACCGGCTCGGAGCCGCGCCAGATCGACTGGTGCACGTGCATGCCGGTGCCGTTGTCGCCAAAGACCGGCTTGGGCATGAAGGTCGCCGTCTTTCCGTAGGCCTGGGCGACGTTATGCACCGCGTACTTGTACTTCTGGATGCGGTCGGCGACGTCAACCAGGGTCGAGAACTTCAAGCCCAGCTCATGCTGCGCCGCGCCAACCTCGTGGTGGTGCTTCTCCACATCGACGCCCATGTCCGCCAGCACGCTCAGCATCTCCGAGCGGATGTCCTGCGCGCTGTCGACCGGCGGAACGGGGAAATAACCGCCCTTCGTGCGCGGACGATGGGCGAGATTGCCCATCTCGTACTCGGTGTCCGTGTTGGCCGGCAGCTCCATGCTGTCCAGGCGGAAGCCGCAGTTGTACGGATCCGAGGCGAAACGGACGTCGTCAAAGATAAAGAACTCCGGCTCCGGGCCGAAAAACGCCTTGTCGCCGATGCCGGTCTGCTGCAGGTAGGCTTCGGCCTTGCGGGCGGTGCCGCGCGCGTCGCGCTCGTAGCGCTCGCCCGTGGTCGGTTCGAAGATGTCGCAGAACAGCACCATCGTGGACTGCGCGAAGAACGGATCGATGTAGGCCGTGCCGGCATCCGGCAAGAGCTGCATGTCGGACTGCGAAATGTCCTTCCAGCCAGCGATCGAGGAGCCGTCGAACATGATGCCGTCGGTGAAGGAATCCTCGTCGAACGCCGAGACGTCCATAGTGACGTGCTGCATCTTTCCGCGCGGGTCGGAAAACCGCAGATCGACGAACTTCACGCCCTCGTCCTTGATCCGTCTCAGAACTTCAGCTTGATCTGCCATGACACTCCCTTTTGCTTCTCATGACTTGGGTTGGCCCTAGGGAAAACCGCCGCGCCAGCGCGACCGGTATCTCGAAAATGCCTGCTTGCGAATGTTCGCCTCGCGCCGACTGTCAAAGCGCGTCGGTGCCCGTCTCGCCCGTGCGTATGCGCACCGCGTCCTCGATCGTGGTCACGAATATCTTGCCGTCGCCGATGCGCCCCGTGCGCGCCGCGCTCTGAATCGTCTCCAGCGCCTTGTCGAGCATGTCATCGGCCAGCACCAGCTCCACCTTCACCTTGGGAAGAAAGTCGACCACATACTCCGCGCCCCGATACAGTTCCGTGTGTCCCTTCTGCCGGCCGAAGCCCTTGGCCTCGGTCACGGTAATGCCCTGAAGCCCCATCTCCTGCAGCGCTTCCTTCACTTCGTCGAGTTTGAACGGCTTGATGATGGCCTCGATCTTTTTCATGTCCCTGGCGTCCTTCCGCGTGATTTCTGCGGCGCGGCCGCGCGGCTTCGCTGCGCTGCGCCTTTCTCCGCCGTGAGAAGCATAAGTCGTGCCAAAAACGCAGTGTGCCGCTTTGTGAGGCGCAAATGGCGCGTGTGACCTGCTCAGGACAGCAATTCTGCCCATATCGCAGGCGTTGTGACTATTTATTGGGCATAACTCCCTTTCGGGCGGGTGAATCCGTCCCTGTGCACGTGATGCGTGTGGCCGGTTTCTTTAAATGTTGCGGCGTCACAGTATTGCTCCTAATGTGCCTCGCGCGGCCTGTGACGGATTGGCTCACCGCATTATGCGTGGGTGTCCCGGCGCGGCGCTGCGGCTCGCTGGTCTTGCCTGCCCTTCGGTCTGCCGGCATTCGCATCGGCGCCGTTGCAGGCGTCCCTCTCGACGTTTTCCGGATAGTGCATGGGCTGACAAGTGCTTGAGTTATTGACCACCGAAGAGATGATCCGTGCCGAGAAACTCGCCATGGAGAACGGCACGTCGAGCCTCATCCTCATGGAAAACGCGGGCAACGGCGTCGCGGAAGATGTCGTCAAGCGCTTCCCGCGGGGCAGCAAGGTGGTGGTGCTCTGCGGGCCCGGGCGCAATGGCGGAGACGGTTTCGTCGCCGCGCGACGCCTGCGTGAGCGGGGCTATCATATCCGCCTGGCGCTATTGGGAGACAAGCACAAGCTGCCGGCCGAGTCCCAGGAGATGGCCAAACGCTGGGACGAGACCATCGAGCCGATGACGCCGGACTGTCTCGACGGCGCACAGCTTATTGTTGACGCGATATTCGGCTCCGGCCTCAAGGATGACGTGCGCGACGTCCCCGCCCAGATGATCGAGGATGCCACACGGCGCAACCTGCCGGTGGTGGCCGTCGACATGCCGACGGGCGTTGATGCGACCTCGGGGCAGATTCGGGGCACAGCGTTCAAGGCGACCAGCACGGTTTCCTTCTACCGGCGCAAGACCGGGCAGGTGCTGTTTCCCGGTCGAACCTATTGCGGCGACGTCACGACCGTCGACATCGGCATTCCGGCCTCGGTGATGAAGGAGGTGGGCCCGCGCGCCTTCTCCGATCAGCCTGAACTGTGGCTGAAATACTATCCGCGCCTGAAACTGACGGGTCACAAATACGATCGCGGTCATGCAGTCGTCGTCTCCGGCGACATGGAGCGCACCGGGGCGGCGCGGCTCGGGGCGCGCGCTGCGCTGCGTATGGGCGCCGGGCTGGTCTCGCTGGCCAGTTCGAAATCGGCCTTTTACATCAATGCGGCGCAGCTCACGACCGTCATGGTGGATGCCTATGACGGACCCGAAGGACTGGCCGACCTGCTCAATGATCAGCGCATCACAGCGGTCATGATTGGGCCCGGCGCAGGAGTCACCGAGGAAACCCAGCAGAACGTCGGCGCCGTCCTGAACAGCACTTCGGCGGTCGTGATCGACGCGGACGGGCTGACCTCCTTCGAGGATGATCCCACCGTTCTTTTCGAGCAGATCAATTACCGCGAGCCGCCGGTCATTCTCACCCCGCACGAGGGCGAGTTCGCTCGCGTCTTCCCGGAACTGACGGAAGAGCCCTCCAAGCTGGAGCGCGCTCGAGCCGCGGCGGAGCTGTCCGGGGCCGTTATCGTGCTGAAAGGGCCGGACACCGTGATCGCCGCGCCGAATGGAGTCGCCGGGCTTGTCGAGAACGCGCCACCCTGGCTGGCCACTGCCGGGACGGGCGACGTGCTCGCGGGCATCATCACCGGCCTGCTGGCCCAGGGCATGGACGCGCTGGACGCTGCGATGGCGGGGGTGTGGATCCACGGGGAGACGGCGAAGGAGATCGGACCCGGCATGATCGCGGAGGACATGAGCGAAGCGCTGCCCCAGATCATCCGCCGGCTCGATGAGCGCGCCGACCTGTTTTCCGGCACGAACTGATCAGCCTGGACGGGTTCTGACCGGCCGATCACGGGACCATCTGCGCAAGCGGCAAGGCCGGCGTATCCTTGCTTGAAAATGCCTCGCTTGCGCCATGCCTTGGGTCGGTGCCTGATGCCCCCCTCTGTTGAAACGCCCGAGAGACACTGCCCATGTCACTGCCGCCCGGGGTCGCTTACCTGAACGGCGAATTCGTTCCCATCGCAGAAGCAAAGATCTCCGTTCTGGACTGGGGATTTCTCCACTCCGATGCCACGTATGATGTCGTCCATGTCTGGAAGCGCCGGGTCTTCAGGCTGGATGCGCATCTGGACCGCTTCTGGCGCTCCGCTGAAAAGCTGCATCTGACGATGCCAGTCGAGCGCGGCAAACTCGCGGAGATCCTGGCCGAGTGCGTTGTGCGATCGGGACTGGAGGATGCCTATGTCGAGATGATCCTCACGCGGGGCATTTCCCCCACCTTTTCACGCGATCCGCGCGATGCGGAAAACCAGCTCATCTGTTTTTCCATCCCTTTCGTCTGGGTCTTGCCGCCCGAAAAGCACGGTACCGGCCTCTCTGTCGCCGTCTCGGAGGTCCAGCGCATCCCACCGGAGTCGGTCGATCCGACCGTGAAGAATTACCACTGGCTCGACTTCGTAACAGGCTTATATGACGCCTATGACCGCGGCGCGGGCAGCGTGATCCTTCAGGATCGCAGCGGAAATCTCGCGGAAGGTCCCGGCTTCAACGTCTTCGTGGTCAAGGACGGCACAATCGCAACGCCTGATCGCGGCGTTCTCGAAGGAATCACACGCCGATCGGCAATCCAGATCGCCGCCAAGATGAATATCCCGATGGAAGAGCGTCCCGTGTCGTCAACAGAACTCTTCGCGGCTGACGAGGCGTTTGCCACATCGACAGCCGGCGGCATCATCCCGATCACGCAGGCCAACGGAGCGCCTGTCGGCAGCGGGCACCCAGGCCCGATCACATGCACGCTCGCGAAGGCATACTGGGACAAGCATTCTGATCCCGACTGGTCAGTGGCCGTTGAAGACTTTCTGGCCGAAACAGGCGGCTAGATGCGGCCCGGGCCGGGCAGCGCCAGAAGGTCCGCGACACGTTCGGACCACCAGCCCCTGAAGAAGCGCCGCTCGTGTTCGGCATACGCGTCGCAGACCATGCGCAGCTTGTCGGCGTCGGCGGCCAGCCGCTCGACCTCGACCCAGCGGTTCCACTCGCGGGTGATCGTCCAGTCTGCCATCCCGAAATTCGCGTCCGGTAGCCGGTAGTGGAAGGTAGGCCGGCTCTTCACCCGTGTGTCTGTCACCGCCGCGCGGACCCGCGGCTCGTCCAGCCAGGCGAACAGCGGCAGCAGGTCGAGTTCGCGATTGCGGGTCGGGTTGTACCAGACATAGTCGTCAATGAGCTGCGGGAAGCCGGGCCAGTAGTCGGTGGCCGTCACGCGGCGCATATACGTTTTCGGGAAGGGATCAGCGAAGGCGAACACGCGCCGCGTCATATCGACCGCGATCACCTCCCGCAGCCAGGGCGACAGCAGCAGATACGCCTTCAATATCGCCGTGACGTAAGCCGCGTCCTTTTGCGCAATGTCCGGGTTGAGCTGCGCGCCAAAGGCGTACAGCGGGTTTTCGCGTGTGCCGGTCGCCCCGCGACGATTCAGCGCGTCGACCGTTGCGTCGAGCAGGTGCATGTCCGCCAGGCTCATTGGCGGACAGACGATCTCGCACGGGATTACGGTCGCAGCCAACTCCCCGACGATCTCGCCAAGCGAGCTCTGGAACCAGCGCAGCCACTCGTCGAGCTGTGCCGCGAGGATTGGTGACTCCTGCGGCGATTCGAGGCGGTGAATGTATTGCGAATCCAGCTCGACCTGGAAGTCGCCGTGGCTGGTGCCCGTCACCTGAATGCGGTGCGAGGTCAGCGTCTTGATGTCGCCGCCGAAGATTTCCTGGACGCACTCCGCGGCCTGGCGCGGCGAGACCGTGGCGAACTCGATCTCCACCCCGACCTGGCGGGGCTCGCCTTCCCAGTTTTCCGGGAATGGAGGCGCGGCCGGGCTCAACTGGCCCTGGCCGGTTTGCTGCTGCTCAAAGCTCATGGGTCTGCATTATCATTGTTCTGTCGGCCGCGCGAAAGACCGCTCACGCGCGGTTATATCATAAAGCCGGGCTATTTACGTCACCGCCAAAACCTGAAAAGCTGCCGCGCAGCGAAAGGCGTATCGTTCAGATATCGAGCTGATGCGGGCTGGAACGCAATGCGCCGATAACCCTTTGCGGTAGAGGGGAGAGCCGCAAGCGTGTTCGTGGATTTCAAGCAAACCCCCGATGGCCTGCTGAACGCGGTCTTCGCCAATCTGTTCGATGCTGTTGCGGTGGTCGACGGCGAGACCGGACGGTTTCTCGGCGCCAACCAGGAGGCGCTCGACTTTCTCGGCTACTCGCCGGAGGAACTGCGCGAACTGCGTCCAGACGATATTCACCCTCATGAGATTCCGCGGCTGCGCGACTTCATGGAATCCGTGCGCACCAAGGGGCGCTGGTTATCCGGCGAGCTCTCCTGCCGGCGCAAATGCGGCGATCTCGTTCCCGCGGAAATCCGGGCCACGCGCGCGTTCGAGGATAACCGCGAACTCATCATCATCGTGATCCGCGATCGCCGCGTCGACCAACTTGCCGATCTGGGCCGGTCCATCCGGAAGATCGCGCACGATCTGCGCAACACGCTCGCGACCGCCCAGCTTCTCAGTGACAGCCTGATGAGCCACAGCGACCGCACCGTCCGCCGCAATGCCGAGACGATCACCCGCGCGATCGAGCGCGCCCTGCACATGAGCCGGCAGGCGCTTGGGGCGGGCCGCAGCAGTGCGCCGGCGCCGCAGCACGAGCGCTTCCTTCTGATCGACGTGGTCGAGGAGGTGCGCAACTCGCTGGGCATCGACTCGGACAACGCCCAGATCCAGGTGCCGGACGCAGCGGCGGGAGTCGTTCTCGATGCCGACTTCGACCAGATCTATCGCATCCTTCTGAACCTTTCGCGGAATGCGTTGGACGCCGGGGCGACGAGGGTCAGTCTGGCCTGCGAGCAGAGCCACGACAGCCTGAAAATCCGCATCACCGACAACGGTCCCGGATTACCGCAGGAGATCGTCGATCAGCTTTTCGAAGAAAAATCCGGCGCGTCACAGCCGGGCAAGACCGGGCTCGGTCTCATCATTTCACGGGAACTGGCTCAGAACCATGACGGGGAGCTGGTTCTGGCCCAAACGGGACCACAGGGCAGCACCTTTGAATTGACGCTTCCCGCAAACGCGCCCGTCACACCCGGTTAACTTTCACCGCACACGTCGTCTGGCGGCAGCCGGAACTCGGGATCAATGCGCGTGCGCATCAGATTGTTCGTGTAGGTGGCCAGGGTGTAGGCCGAAACGATCGTTATGATTTCCAGGAGTTTGGCCGCGTCCAGCCCCTGCTCCTCGAACTCGACGATCTCGTGACGGCCGAGCCGGCCATGTGTTTGAGTGATTCGCCGAGTTGCCAGGATCAGCCCCTGCCGCGAGCCAGCAGGCGGCGTTTCGCCAGAACAGATCGACTTGATCGCCTGGTCCTCCACGCCAAGTTCGCGTGCCCGCCCGACGAAAACCGACTCGCAGTAGGAGCAGTCGGTCTGCACCGAGACCTCAAGGGCCACGAGCGCCTGTTCAGCCGGGCTCAAATGGCCGTCGGCATCCAGCGCTTCCTTCATCTCCACGAACGCGCGCAGCGCCGCCGGACTCTTGGCGAGCACCCGATAAAGATTCGGAACTGTCCCCCCGAACAGCCCGGCTATTCGTTCCATAAGCGGGTCCGACGAATCGCCCATGTCTTCCGACGCCATGCTTGTTGTTATCTCCACGCTCGTTGAACCGCCACCCTACAAGTTTCAAACGAGGACGCTACTCAATCCAGCGTGACACATGTGTGAACGCGCAGATGCAATAATGGCGGGGGGCTGCACAACAACATGACGGGAATGGTGGGCGCGACTGGGATTGAACCAGTGACCTTTCCGGTGTGAACGGAACGCTCTCCCGCTGAGCTACGCGCCCTGTTGCCTGCGGAAACTGCGGTGAGTACCGGCATGTCGGTATCTAGTGCGCCAGGGCGCGGCCGGTCAAGCCTTTCGCACCGGCGCCCGCCGATCTAGCGCGGGCCAAGGTCGGCCAGAAGCGCCATCACCGCCTCGGGTAACGCGGACAGATCATCGACGATCCGGTCCGGCGCGAGGCTTTCCACCGGCTCCGGCGAATAGCCATGCGGCACCGCAATGGCCGGGACCCCCGCAGCGCGAGCGACTTCGATATCAGGCCGGCTATCACCTACCATGACGGCCCGCGCCGGATCACCCCCGCTGCGCCTGATCGTCTCCAGCAGGTGCTCCGGGTGCGGCTTGCGCACTTCAAGCGCGTCCGCGCCGACGATTGCGCCAAAGTATCCGTCAAGCTGCAACGTCTCCAGCAGCAGCGTGGCGTTGGCGTGACGCTTGTTCGTGCATACGCCCATGAAGACGCGCGACGCCGCGAAAAAGTCCAGCGCGTCGATCAGCCCCGGGAACGGATGGCTTTCCTCGGCGATATTGGACATGTAAAACTGCGAAAAAGTATCGAGCAGCGGTTCAATCTCCACCTGGTCCGGCGGCCGGCCGGCCGCATGAAGCGCCGCCGTGATCATTGCGCGCGCCCCACCGCCGACTGCTGGTGTGATCACTTCCGCTGGCGCGGGTGGCAAACCGGACTGAGCCATGACATGGTTCGTCGCGCGCACCAGATCGGGCGCCGTGTGGATCATGGTTCCGTCGAGATCGAAAACGACCGTCGCGCCGGCAAGGCCGCTTGTGCTGGGATGAATGTCCATTGGCTAAGTTTTGCGCGCCGCGCGCGGCTCCTGGGTTAGGGTGACAGCGATTGTCGCAACCGGCATCATGAACATAAACACGCCCGCCAGCCACGCAACCGGCATGGCGAGGCCGACCCCGACATAACGACAGGAGGACAATATGGATCAGATTGCACAGAGCTTGGTCCGCCAGCAGTGCTATGTTAACGGCGAGTGGACCGGCCAACCCAGCGTGCCCGTGACCGATCCGGCCACCGGCGACGAGCTGGCCCGCGTGCCGAACTTTGGCGCGGCCGAGACCAAGGCGGCCATCGACGCGGCCCATGCCGCCTTTCCCGAATGGGCGGCCAAGCTGGCCAAGGAGCGCAGCCAGATCCTGCGCCGCTGGTTCGACCTCGTGCAGGCCCACTCCGAAGAGCTTGCGCATCTGATGAGCGCCGAACAGGGCAAGCCGCTGACCGAGGCACGCGGCGAGGTGGCCTATGGTGCGTCCTTCATCGAGTTCTTCGCCGAAGAGGCCAAGCGCGTCTATGGCGAGACCATCCCTTCCCCGCGGGCGGACGCGCGCATTCTCGTCATTAAGCAGCCGATGGGTGTCGTCGCGGCGATCACGCCGTGGAACTTCCCGCTTGCCATGATCACGCGCAAGGTCGCTCCGGCGCTCGCGACGGGCAACACGGTGGTGTGCAAGCCCGCGCCGGATACGCCGCTGACCGCCCTGGCGCTGATGCAGCTTGCAGAGGAGGCGGGCGTCCCGGCGGGCGTGCTGAATATGGTCACAAGCGACATGGAGGGCGCCGCGGCAATCGGCGCGGAGATGACGTCCAACCCGCTGGTACGCATGATCGGTTTCACCGGCTCAACCCGGGTCGGCAAGCTGCTGATGGAGCAGGCCGCAGGCACGGTGAAGAAGGTCGCGCTGGAGCTGGGCGGCAACGCGCCGTTCATCGTCTTCGACGACGCCGATCTGGACCGCGCTGTCGCCGGCGCCATGGCGTCGAAATACCGCAATACGGGACAGACCTGCGTCTGCGCCAACCGCATCCTCGTACAGGATGGCGTGTACGACCAGTTCGCGGCAAAGCTGGCCGAGAAGGTCCGCGAAATGAAGGTGGGGCGCGCCACCGAGGCGGAGGTGATGCAGGGCCCGCTCATCAACGAGAAGGCACTCGAAAAAGTGGAGGCGCATGTGGCCGACGCGGTCGAAAAGGGCGCCAAGGTGCTTACCGGGGGCAAGCGTCATTCGCTCGGCCGCACCTTCTACGAGCCGACGATTCTCACCGACGTCACCAGCGAGATGCGACTGGCGAACGAGGAAACCTTCGGCCCTGTGGCGCCGCTGTTCCGTTTCCACACGGAGGAAGAGGCGATCGCCACGGCAAACGACACGCCCTCGGGCCTCGCGGCCTACTTCTACACAAACGACCTGGGCCGGGCCTGGCGCGTGTCCGAGGGGCTTGAGTTCGGCATGGTCGGCGTCAACGAAGGCGTGATCTCGACCGAACTTGCACCGTTCGGCGGCGTGAAGGAGTCCGGCCTCGGCCGCGAGGGCTCGCATCACGGCATCGAGGAGTTCGTCGAGATGAAATACATCATGATGTCGGGGCTCGGCCGGTGAGCAACGGCGACGACCTCAAACGCCAGGTGGCCGACGCCGCGCTTGGGCTAGTCGAACCAGGCATGAAGCTCGGGCTCGGCACCGGCTCCACTGCAGCGGCCTTCATCGCGGCGCTGGGCGCGCGGGTGCGTCAGGGCCTTGACGTCGAGTGCGTGGCCACCTCCTCTGCGACGGAAGCGCAGGCGAAGGCCGCCGGCATTCCGATCGCCACCCTCAACAGCGCCGGCGAGCTGGACCTCACGGTGGACGGCGCCGACGAGATCGACGCGTCGCTCAGCCTCATCAAGGGCGGGGGCGGGGCGCTCTTGCGTGAGAAGATCGTGGCCATGGCCTCCCAGCGTTTCGTCGTCATCGCGGATGAGAGCAAGCTGGTCGACGGCCTCGGGGCCTTCCCGCTGCCCATCGAGGTGGAGCCGTTCGGCGCGCAATCCACGCTGAGGATGATCGGCATGGTCGGCCGCGAGGCAGGCTGCGACGGCGAGGTGAAGCTGCGTGAAGGCGCGGACGGCCCGTTCCGCACCGACGGCGGCCACTACATCGCCGACTGTGCCTTCGGCGCGATTCCAGACGCGGCGCTGCTCGGCGACATGCTCACGATGATCCCGGGCGTTATCGAACACGGGCTGTTCATCGACATGGCGGATGCGGCACTGATCGCCGGTGCCGAGGGCGTGCGCGTTCTCGAGCCGGCGGCCGAAACCTGACAGGCGGGGCGAAACCGCATGAGCGATTACGACTACGATCTGTTTGTCATCGGTGCCGGCTCCGGAGGCGTGCGCGCGGCCCGGCTCACCGCACAGCTCGGCAAGCGTGTGGCCATCGCGGAGCAGGATCGTGTCGGCGGCACCTGCGTCATCCGCGGCTGCGTGCCGAAGAAGCTGCTGGTCTACGCCAGCCAGTTCGGCGAGGCGATCGAGGATGCCGCGGGCTTCGGCTGGACGGTTGAAGGCGCGCGCTTCGACTGGCCGACGCTGATCGCCAACAAGGACCGCGAAATCGACCGACTCAACGCCGCCTATACCCGCAACCTGGAGCGCGCGGGCGTCAAGCTGTTTCAAAGCCGCGCCGAGCTGACCGGGGCGCACACGATCCGCCTGACGGCCGACGGCCGCGAGGTGACCGCCGAAACCATCCTGATCGCCACGGGCGGGCGGCCGTGGATCCCGGACATTCCGGGCGCGGAACACGGCATCACCTCTGATGAGGCATTCCACCTGCCCGAGCTGCCGAAGCGCATCCTGATCATCGGTGGTGGTTATATCGCGGTGGAATTTGCCGGCATCTTCGCCGGTCTCGGCGCTGACGTGAAGCTGGCCTATCGGGCCGATCAAATCCTGCGCGGCTTCGACGACGACATGCGGCGCGCCTGCGCCGATCACATGCGCCACAAGGGCATCGACATCCTGACCCACACCGAACTTGCCGAGATCGAGCGCGAAGGCGACGTTTACCGGGCACGGCTTCGCGGGGGCGGCACGATCGAGACCGATCTGGTGATGTTCGCTACGGGCCGCATCCCGAACACGGAAGGGCTGGGCCTGACCGAGTTGGGCGTTGAGCGTGGCTGGAATGGCTACGTGGTGGTGGATGAATATTCGCGCTCATCCGTCCCGCATATCTATGCGATCGGCGACGTGACGCACCGGGTCGCCCTGACGCCGGTGGCGATCGACGAGGGCATGCGCTTTGTCGAGACCGTGTTCAAGGACAACCCGCAAGAAGTCGATCACAGCTACATTCCGACAGCCGTGTTCTCCCAGCCGGAGATCGGCACCGTCGGCCTCACCGAAGCCGAGGCCAGCGAGCGCGAGACCGCCATCGACATCTACATGGCGCGCTTCAAGCCCATGAAACACACGCTGTCCGGCCGGGACGAGCAAATGGTCATGAAACTGATCGTGGATCAGGAGTCGGACGTGGTGCTGGGCGTGCACATTTTTGGCCCCGACGCCGCGGAGATGGCGCAGATCGCGGCGATCCCGATGCGCATGGGCGCGACGAAGGCCGATTTCGACGCGACGATGGCTCTGCACCCGTCGGCGGCAGAGGAACTCGTTACCATGCGCGAGAAATGGCAACCGCGCACGGCGCAGGTAGCGGAATAAGTCACCATGCCAGAACAGGATAAAGCGAGCCGACCAGGAGCAGGGCCATCACGCCGTTGAAAATCTTGCGACGGGCCGGATTCGTCAGCACGCGTTGCGCCTGCTTGCCGAGCATTGTCCAGAAGCTGATTGAGGGCAGGTTGATCATCCCGAAGACTGCCGCCACAAGCAGTACGCCGACCAGGCTCTTCGAGGGCGCATAGACGCTGATCGCCGTCAGCGCCATCGCCCAGGCCTTCGGGTTTACCCACTGGAACAGCGCTGCCTGAATGAAGGTCAGGGGCCTGCCGGATCCGGCCTCACCATTCGGCGCTGTGGCAATGGTGATCTTCCAGGCCAGGTAGAGCAAGTAAACGACGCTGAACACCTTCAGGACCGTGTAGCTCGCGGGATAGGCCTCAAACAGCTCCATCAGCCCAAGCCCCACCAGCACGATCATCACGGTAAAGCCGATCGCCACGCCAAGCATGTGCGGCACCGTCCGGCGCAAACCGAAGTTCGCGCCGGAAGCCATCAACATGAGATTGTTCGGTCCCGGCGTGATCGAGGAAACAAACGCAAATGCCGCAAGGGCAACGACAATTTCGTAGCTCATGTTTTCATGGTATGCGATTATTGACGCAGGTTTCTTGCTTTCTTTGGGCCGACGAAAGGCTTTTTGCAATAAATGGCGAATTTAGACGCGATAGACGACAAAATATTGCGCGAACTGACGCAAGACGGACGGATCAGCAACACAGAGCTGTCCAGACGCGTCGGATTGTCCTCCTCCGCCTGCCTGCGTCGCGTCCAGGAATTGGAGCGTAGCGGCGTCATCCGCAAGTACCGCGCCGTGCTGGATCGCAGCGTTCTGGGAACGGGTTTCACCGCGTATGTCGCCGTCGGGCTGTCCGATCACTCCAAGGGCGCGCAGGAAGCATTCGAGCGGTCGATCGCGACAGCGCCGGAAGTTTTGGAGTGCCACAACGTGACGGGCACGATCGAATACCTGCTGCGCGTCGAGGTCGCCGACCTCGCGGCCTACAAGGTTTTCCACACCGACGTGCTCGGCACGCTGCCACAAGTTACGTCGATCACCTCCTACGTCGTGATGGAATCGCCAAAGGACGAACGCGCCTGAGGACGACCGCGCAGGGCACTTGCCTCCGTCCCCGCGCCGCGACATGTTGAGCTTTCACAAGCTGCATCAATCGCAAGGGAGACTGCGGTGGGCCGTCTTGCAGACCGTATCGCGCTCGTGACCGGCGCCGCCGGCGGGCTCGGCCTCGCCATGTGCAAGCTGTTTGCCGCGGAAGGCGCGCATGTGATCCTGACCGATCGCGACGAGGACGGTATTCAGTCTGGCGCGCAAGCAATCCGGGCCGAAGGCGGCCGTGCATCACACACATCGCTGGACGTAACCGATCGCGATGCCATCGCGCGGGTGTTCGCCGATATCGAGCGTGAGCACGGGAAGCTCCACGTCCTCGTCAACAACGCCGGCAACCTGTTGCGCGCCGACTTCCGCCATATGGAGGACGCCGATTGGGAGCGCGTGCTGAACCCGCATCTGTGGGGCACGGTGCGCGTGACGCGCGCGGCCTTTCCGCTGCTGAAGGCCGCCGACGGCGCCGCGATCGTGAACCTCTCCTCGATCATGGCGACCCAGCACGCGCGCCAACTCTCGGCCTACTCGACCGCAAAGGCCGCCATTGCCGGCCTGTCGCGCAGCCTGGCCGTGGAGTTCGCGCCCTACAATATCCGCGTCAACTATCTCTGCCCCGGCTTCATCCCGACCACGCTGACCGACCGCTACACGAACAACCCACATCTGTCGAAGGCGCTGCTCGCCCAGATGCCGATGCGCCGCTTCGGGACACCCGAAGAGGTCGCCAAGGCAGCCCTGTTCCTTGCCAGCGACGACTCCGCCTACACCACCGGCGAAGGCATCATGGTCGATGGCGGCATGAGCCTGAACCTCGCCTGAGTCGTTCAAACTTTCGTGACCGCGGCCGGCTTGATCTGCCGCAATAGCAGGATACCTGCATGGCGACGGCCGGTGACAGGATCAACGGTTGCGTCCCGGCCTGCCGGCGAAATCATTTGAGAAAAGGGAGAGTTTGATGGCTTTGATGAAGTTTCATGCCGCGCGTTCGTTCGCCATTGCCGGGCTGTTCGGCGCCGCGCTCATGGCGCTGCCCGACCCGGACGCCCAGGCGGAACCTCAGACCTACCAGTTCGACAAGGGCCACACGCAGATCCGCATTAGCTGGAATCACGTCGGCCTGAGCGAGCAATCGCTACTGTTCCGGGAGTATTCCGGCAGCGTGACCTTCGATCAGGAGGACGTCTCGAACAGCTCCGTCAGCGTGACCATCGACCCCGCAAGCGTGGACAGCGGCGTGCCGGATTTCGACGACCATCTCAGGAGCAGCGACTTCTTCCACGTGGAAGAGCATCCCGAGATCACGTTCGAGACCACCGAAGTCATCAAGACAGGGCCGAACTCCGGCCGCATGACCGGCGACCTCACCATCAAGGGCATTACCAAGCCGGTGACGCTCGACGTGACGCTCAACTACGCTGGTGAGCATCCGCTCGCCCCGTTCAACGAGAAATACAAGGGCCGGAAGGCCGCAGGTTTCCAGGCCACGGGGCGCGTGCTTCGCAGCGACTTTGACCTCGGCCGTTTCGCGCCGCTGGTGTCTGACTGGGTCGATATCGAGATCAACACCGAGCTTTATTACGAGGCCGAAAGCTGAGCCGTGGGAGGCCGGGGCCTTCGTCCCGGCCTACTCCGCCGTCACGGCGGCGCCCGGACCGAGCGCGGCGGAGGTGCCTGCAACTGTCTCCTCGATAAGCCGGTCGACGACGGCGTTCTGCGCGTCCCGCTCGGTCAGGCCGCTGGCGAGGGCAGCCTGATAGACGGCAAGCTGGCGATCCGCGCTCGTGCCGCGCGCCAGGATCGTGTGCACATTCTCGACTTCCACGCGCATCCCCAGCGCATCGGCATCCTCGCCGATCAGCACAAGCAATTCCTCCATGAGTTCGCTGAAACTGATAATCTCGCCGCGGCCGAAGTCGATCATGCCCTTCTCGATCCCGTAACGCTGCGCGCGCCAGCGGTTCTCGGTCAGCAGGAAATTGGTGTAGGAGCGCCAGCGCTTGTTCTCGCGGCGCAGGCGATAGAGCATCCGGCAGATGCAGGCGAACAGCGCGGCGATGGTAATGGCGTCGTCCATCAGCGTGCAGATGTCCGGCACGCGCATTTCCAGCGTCGGGAACTTCGCGGACGGGCGCAGGTCCCACCAGACCTTGGTGGCATCCTCGATGACCCCGGCCCGGACCAGCACATCGACCGTGCGCTGATACTCCCCATAACTGTCAAACTGGGCGGGCAGGCCGGTGCGCGGCAGCTCGTCGAACACCGACAGGCGATAGGATTTCAGCCCCGTCACCTCCCCTTTCCAGAACGGCGAGGAGGAGGACAGGGCCAGCAGATGCGGCATGAAATAGACGGCCTGATTCAGCAGATCGATGCGCGTATCGTCGTCATCGATGCCGATATGCACATGCATCCCGCAGATCAGCAGCCGGCGCACCACGACCTGGAGATCCTCCGCCAGCGTGTTGTAGCGGTCGCGATCCGTGTGGGCCTGGACGTTCCACTGCGCGAACGGATGCGTCGAGGCGGCGACAAGCGCCATGCCGTGCTGCCCGGCCATCTTCGCGAGCGTCGCGCGGATTTCGGCAAGTGTCTCCCGCGCCTCCTGGATCGAGGAGCAGACCCGCGTACCGATCTCGATCTGCGAGCGCAGGAACTCCGGGCTGACTTCACCGAGCGTGGTGTGACTGAGCGCGCTCTGGCACGCCTCCATCATCTCCGCGGGTGGATCAGCCACCAGATCGCGCGTGGCCGGGTCAACCAGCAGATATTCCTCTTCGATACCGATCGTGAAATTCTTGTCGTCAAAAAGCATTAGCGGACCGTCCGCCATCGAAGCCGCGCCTTTTCTTATTTTACACGATTGTCTTCAACAAATCACCGATGGCATACGCGGCCCCAGCGGCCAGCAACCCGATCGACAAGGTCTCCAGGCCGGCCACCCACCATGGCCGAGGCGACCAGAAAGAACGGATCGAGCCTATCGCGAAGAACGTCACAGCCGTCATCACCAGCGCGTAGATCGGGGCATTCGCCAAGCCGAAGAGATAGGGCAGCAGCGGCACCGACCCGCACAGCACGAATGCCGCGAACACGGCCAGCGCCGCCTTGGACGGCAGGCGGTTTACCAATGGCATCCCGTGCTCCTCGGCCATCATGGTGTCGATCCAGCGGTGCTGTTCCTCGGTAATGATATCGACCACCCGATCAAGGTCCTGGCCCTTGAAGCCCTTGGCCTCGAAGATCTGGCGGACCTCCTCGCGCTCGCCTTCGGGGTGCAGCGCGACGTGGCGTTCCTCCATCTCACGGATTTTCTGGTATTCCTCGTGCTCGGCCTTTGTTCCGGTATAGTTGGCGGCGGCCATCGAGAGCGCGTCGGCGATCAGCTTCGCCAGGCCGAGGATCAGTACCACGCGCGACGACATATCGGCGCCCACGGCGCCAGCCACAATGGCGAAGGTGGTTACCAATCCGTCGATGCCGCCATATATCCAGTCTCGCAGATAGCTGACGGATGGACCGGCACTAAGCCGATCGGCGATCGCTTGCGGGGAATGGCTGTGTTCAAGACGCATGGCTGTTGGTTTCGCTAAGGTTGCGGGGGCTGGTCAGCCCGGTTGTGATGACGTATACCATCCGCTAAACGGCGATGTGAACGCGGGTCCGCGAGCCCGCGATGGTCGCCCTGCATAACGCACGTTCGAGAGGATTTGGATATGGCAGCTCCTTGGTCGCCGCAAAGCTGGCGCGACAAGCCTGCGCAACAGCTTCCCGCCTACCAGGACGAAGCCGCGCTGAAGGAGGTCGAGGCGCAGCTTGGAAACTTTCCGCCGCTGGTGTTCGCCGGCGAGGCCCGCGAGCTGATGGACAAGCTTGCTGATGTGGCACACGGGCGGGCGTTCCTGCTGCAAGGCGGCGACTGCGCCGAGAGCTTCGCCGAGCACGGACCGAACACGACACGCGATTTCTTTCGCGTTTTCCTGCAGATGGCCGTGGTGCTGACTTTCGCCGGGCGCTGCCCCGTGGTCAAGGTCGGGCGCATCGCCGGTCAGTTCGCCAAGCCGCGCTCATCCCCGGTGGAACGCCAGGGCGAAGCAGAATTGCCGAGCTACCGCGGCGATATCATTAACGACATCAACTTCGCGGAAACGAGTCGCGAGCCTGATCCGCGCCGGATGATCGAGGCGTACCGACAGGCGGCCGCCACGCTGAACCTTCTGCGCGCACTTTCACAGGGTGGCTATGCGGATCTGGAACGTGTGCATCAGTGGACGCTCGACTTCGTCAAGGAAAGCCCGGCAAAGGAGCGCTACCGCGAACTCGCCGACCGCATCAGCGAAAGCCTTGACTTCATGCGCGCCTGCGGCATCACGCCGGAGAGCCAGCCGCAGCTTCATCGCACGAGCTTTTACACCAGCCATGAGGCACTTTTGCTCGGCTACGAGGAAGCGTTCACGCGCGTCGATTCGCTGACCGGCGACTGGTACGCGACCTCTGGCCATTTCCTCTGGGTCGGTGACCGGACGCGGCAGCCGGACCATGCGCATATCGAATACGTCCGCGGCATCAAGAACCCGATCGGGCTGAAATGCGGGCCGAGCATGAGCCCGGACGAACTGCTGCGGCTCATTGACGTTCTCAACCCGGACAATATCCCCGGGCGGCTGACGCTCATCACCCGCTTCGGTGCGGACGTGGTCGACGATCACCTGCCTGAACTGATCCGCGCGGTAAAGCGGGAAGGGCGTAACGTGATCTGGTCCTGCGACCCGATGCATGGCAACACGATCAAGGCGGCCAGCGGCTACAAGACGCGACCGTTCGGCGCGATCATGCGCGAAGTCGAGCACTTCTTCGACATCCATGCAGCCGAGGGCACACATGCGGGAGGCGTGCATGTGGAGATGACCGGCAACAACGTCACCGAATGCACAGGCGGCGCCATGTCGATCAGCGAAACCGACCTTTCGGACCGCTATCACACGCACTGCGATCCGCGGCTGAACGCCGATCAGGCGCTGGAGCTGGCCTTCCTGATCGCCGAGCGTCTTCGCCGCGAGCACATCGAAGATCTGCCGCGCGTGGCCAGCGCCGGATAACATCACAGGGCCGCCTTCGGGCGGCTCTCTTTCATTGGATCGCCTGTACGGGGGCACGGGGCGATGTCACGGCGTTCACAGGGACGGCCGACGGTCGTCAATCCGATCTTCAAGAAATCAGTCGGCGATGTCATGCACGAGGCGGCCGAGGCGCGTCGTACGCGCGGTCCGGCAGACGCACTCGCGCCCGAGGCCGAGACGGCCGCGGAAGTGCTGCGGCCCGTCGAGGCGCCGCCGGCACCGGACCCCGCCGACGCGGCGGAATGGCCCATGCCCGTCGAGCAGTTCCGCAACGGCAATTTCCTGCACTGCGGCGATGTGGTGCTTACCTCGCGGATGGGCAGCTTCTTCTCCTTCTTGAGCCGCAAGATCGACAGCTCCGACTTCGCGCATACCGCGCTTGTCTTTGCCACCAAGCGCTCCGAAATCGGCCTCGACGACAGCTACGTCATCGAAACAACCTTTGGCGGGGTCGAGTTGGGCGCGTTCGGGGAGTTCGTCGCACCGGCCAAGGTCTATTCGGACACGGGCCGCCCGCCGGAATACATCGTCGGCATCAAGCGGCTGGAACAGCCCTGGGCGACGCCGCAGGTCCGTGCGATGGTCTCCGGGCGGATGCTGCGGTTCCTCGACATCGACGATTACGACTTCTCGATGCTCGCCGCCCTGGCCTCGCGCAATACCCGTTTCTGGTTCCGGCTGCGCAGCTTCCTGTTCGGCCGCGCCCCGTCGCTGGGCGAATATCTGCGTCGCGGTGGGTTTTCGCCGGCCGAGTTCATATGCTCCGGTTTCGTCCAGTTCGCCTTCATCGACATGGTGCGCGAGGCGGTCGAGCGCGGGCATATCCCCTCAGAAATGGCCGAGGAGGCGTGGCGCAATGTGGTCTTCGCGCCCTGGGTCGATGACAAAACGACCATGGAAGACCTGATGGGCGTGCGCCCACTGGAACTGGCGAAGACTGACCAGCTGGGCTGGAAATACCTCGTCTATGGCGGCATGGTGCACAGGGTCGACAGCACCGAACAGGTGGACGCCCTGCTCAAGCGCATCCGCAATCAAGCCAAAGAGCGCGCCGCCGCCGCAGCATGACCCTTGCGCGACAGCGCGGCGCGGTTACGTTTGGCGGGTGATTTGCCACCTTCCGACAATGCCGGCGCAACCGACAAGGCGACATGACCGACCACCTGAGAATCGCACTAGCCCAGCTTAACCCGACCGTTGGCGACCTCAAGGGCAATGCCGAGCGCGCCCGTTCAGCCCGCGCGCAGGCGGCGGAGGCGGGCGCGGACCTGATCTGCTTTTCGGAGCTCTTCATCTGCGGCTATCCGCCCGAAGACCTGATCCTCAAGCCCGCTTTCATCGACGCCGCGCGCCGAACGGTCGAGGAGCTTGCCGCCGAAACCGGTGCTGGCGGCCCGGCCATGCTGATCGGCACCCCATGGCCCGGCGAGGACAAGCCGCACAACACTGTGGCGCTGCTGGAAGGCGGTGAGGTCCGCGATGTCCGCCACAAGGTCGAGCTGCCGAATTATGGCGTATTCGATGAAAAGCGCATCTTCAGCCCCGGCGAGATGCCCGGCCCGATGAGCTTCCGCGGCGTGCGCCTCGGCGTTCCGGTCTGCGAGGACATCTGGATCGAGGATGTCTGCGAGTGCCTGGCGGAGACCGGGGCAGAGCTGCTGATCGTGCCCAACGGCTCGCCCTTCACGCTGACCAAACGGGAAACCCGGCAGAACGTCGCTGTCGCCCGGGTGGCCGAGAGCGGGCTGCCCCTCGTTTATGTCAACCAGATCGGCGGGCAGGATGAGCTGGTATTCGACGGCGCATCCTTCGTGCTGAACGCCGGCGGGGCGCTTGCCACGCAGATGCAGGACTGGCGCGAGCAGATCGCCATCACCGAGTGGCAACGTAAGCCGGAGGGCTGGACCTGCGCGCCGGGCGAAAAGGCCGTGCTGATCGAGGGCGACGCCGCAGCCTATCAAGCCTGCGTACTTGGCCTGCGTGACTATGTCGAGAAGAACGGCTTTCCCGGAGTCGTGCTCGGCCTGTCAGGAGGGATCGACTCCGCGCTCTCCGCCGCCATCGCCGTCGACGCACTCGGTGCAAGCCGCGTCCACTGTATCATGCTGCCCTACAAGTACACCTCCGAGGCAAGCCTGAGCGACGCTGCGGCCTGCGCAGAGGCCCTCGGCGTGCGCTACGACACCGTGCCGATCGCAGGGCCGGTCGAGGGCTTCATCTCCGCGCTCGACCCGCTGCTCGACGGCGGCGGGCATGGCGTCACGCTGGAAAACCTGCAGTCCCGCACGCGCGGCACCATCCTGATGGCGGTCTCCAATGAGACCGGCGCGATGCTGGTGACGACGGGCAACAAGTCGGAAATGTCGGTGGGCTACGCCACGCTCTACGGCGACATGAACGGCGGCTTCAATCCGATCAAGGACCTGTACAAGACGCAGGTCTACGCCGCCGCGCGCTGGCGCAACGCGAACCAGCCTATCGAAGGGCTCGGTCCGGCGGGCGAGGTCATCCCGGAGCACATCATCACCAAGGCGCCGAGCGCCGAACTCAAGGCCGATCAGACCGACCAGGACACGCTGCCCCCCTATGACGCGCTCGATGACATCCTGCGCTGCAAGATCGAGCATGAAATGCCGCATGACGAGATCGTCGCGCGCGGCCACGGGGACAACATCGTGCGCCAGGTCGAGAACATGCTGCGCATCGCCGAATACAAGCGCCGTCAGTCCGCGCCGGGCGTGAAGATCACCGAGCGGGTGTTCGGCCGCGACTGGCGCTATCCCATCACGAACAAGTTCCGCGAAGGCCAGTCCTGAGATGAGCGAGATCGCCGTTCGTTTTGCGCCAAGCCCGACGGGACTTCTTCATATCGGGAACATCCGTCCGGCGCTGTTCAACTGGCTGTTCGCGCGCAAGCACGGCGGGCGCTTCGTGCTGCGGCTCGACGACACGGACATCGCGCGCTCGTGCGAGGAATACGCCGAGGCGATCCGCGAGGACCTGCACTGGCTGGGGCTGGATTGGGATGAGGAAGTGCGCCAGTCTGACCGGCTCGATCTCTATGCCGAGGCGGCGGAGAAGCTCAAGGCCGCCGGCCGGCTCTACCCGGCTTATGAAACGCCCGATGAACTTGAACGCCGCCGCAAGCGTCAGCGGGCGCAGGGTCTGCCGCCAATCTATGACCGCGCCGCGCTGAAGCTCACGGACGAGGACCGCGCCAAGCTGGAAGCGGAGGGCCGGAAGCCGCATTGGCGGTTCAAGCTCGATCATCGCGAGGTCGCCTGGGACGACCTGATCCGCGGCGAGCAGACGATCGACGCCGGCTCGCTCTCCGACCCGATCCTGGTGCGCGCGGACGGCACATATCTCTACACGCTGCCGAGCGTTGTGGACGACATCGCGCTGGGCATCACGCATGTCATCCGCGGTGAGGACCACGTCGCCAACTCGGGCGCGCAGATCCAGATTTTCGAGGCGCTGGGCGGGTCGGTGCCGTGGTTCGCGCATCACAACATGCTGGTCGGCGCGGAGGGCGAGTCGCTTGGCAAGCGACTGGGCACGCTGTCGATCCGCCAGATGCGCGAAGACGGGCTGGAGCCGCTGGCGATCCTGAGCCATTCGGCGGCTATCGGCACATCCGACCCGGTCACCGCGCATCAGAGCCTGGATGAACTGATCGAGAGCTTCGACCTCGACAAGGTTTCGCGCGCGCCGGCACGCTTCGATATGTCGGAACTGCGCGGGGTGAATGCGAAACTTCTGCACGAACGGCCATATGAGAAAGTCGCAGACGAACTGTCCGCGCTGGGGGTCGGCGGAGGCGAGGCTTTCTGGCTGGCCGTGCGCGGCAATGTCACGGTGCTCAGCGACGCGCTGGAATGGTGGCAGGTGGTGCAAGGTCCGGTCACGCCGGTGATCGAGGACGAAGAGTTGTGCGAGGCGGCTGCCGACCTGCTCCCGCGGGAGCCTTGGGACGGGACCACCTGGAAGGCTTGGATCGACGCGGTGAAGGCCGAAACGGGTCGGAAGGGTCGCGCACTGTTTCACCCCCTGCGCCTGGCGATCACCGGGCGCGCGGCCGGACCAGAGCTTGGCGCGCTCCTGCCGCTCATCGGCCGCGAGAAGGTTGCCGTCCGTCTGCGGGGCAATGCGGCGTAACCTTAGCCCGTCAGTGATGGTAACGCCGGCCAGCGTCGCCCCAGGCGCTCTCGGTGATGGGGAAATCCGGGCAGATCTCATCCTTGCGCAGGTAAGCGATCGGCAGCCGTCCGCCCGACCCGGTGCGCAACGCGCTCTGCGCCGTCATAACATAGCCCAGCCGCTTGAAGAATGGCGCCTGCTGGATAGTCGTGCGCACCCTGACGCTGCGATAGCCAGCGGCGTGCGCGTCGGCCTCCGCATGCGAGACGAGGAGCCGGCCAATCCCCGCGCCGGCGAACAGCGGCCAGACGAACAGCATCTGCAGGCGGGCAACATCAGGCGCGGCGCCTGTCGGCTTCCAGCCAACCGTACCGACCAGTTCGCCCCCGACCCAGGCGGCCGTCAGATCGCTACCGGCAACGGCGTGGACGTATTCCTCGCGGTTGATTGCTGAGGCCAGTGTTTCGACGTCGTCGTCGCCAAGATGATGCGCAGCACAGGCACGTGTTGCCGCGCTGTGAACATAGCGGATAGCAGAAATATCATCGATCTTTGCCGGTCGGAGCGAAATCCCGGCCAAGAACAACTCTGGGTTACGCACACGCTGAGACATAGAAACGACTTTTGCGTTCGGACAAACCGGCAAGACTTTTGGCGGCAAAAATGGCATAAAAACGCCCTGCACGAGGAAACACCCGAGTTTTTCTTGTTGAAATCAGCGTGTAAGCGCGCACTTCGGGATTGACAGGCCTACCGCCGACGCGGGTCGAAGCTGTCGTCTTCGGGCGCGTCGCGGTCAGTGTGCGCGTCACCGCTCTGCTCGCGGGCGGCGGCCCCTTCACCTGCTTGCCCTCCCGCCCCGGGCGCGCCCTGCGCACTACCTTCCTCGAGCCGTGCGCTCGGGCCGTCCAATTCGGCCATCGACTGCGCGATTTCCGCCTCGGAATACTCCGCCGCGTCGCAGGAGCAGCCGTCGATGAACTTCTTGCGGTACAGCCAGGCGTTTTTCAGCTCGGTGTAGGGCTTGCCCTCCAGCGAGACCATGCTCTCCACGTCCTCGCCGGGGTTGCGGTAGACGAACAGCTCGGTCGGTGCGGCGCAGCGCTGTTGGCACTGCGCCTCATCGGCCTGGAACTGGCTAGGCAGCGTCGAGAAGCTGACCGGGAAGTAATAGCCGTCGCACTGACGCACGCACATGGTCCGATACGTGGCGAACGGAAGTTCGGACGGGGAGCGCCGCTGCCGCGGCTCGCGGACGCTAGGGCCGCGGTCGTCAAAGAACGAGAAGAAGCTGGGTCGCCGCGCCTCGTATTGGCGCTCGTAATCCTCCCCGCAGCCGTAGCGCGCAAGCTCGGCGATCAACTCGTCCTGACGGCTTTGCGCGCTGCCCGAGCGCCGGATGCGGTCGATCCGATCGCGCAGCGAATTGACCTGCCGCTGGGCCTTGCGGGCCTCGCGGTCGAGTTCGACGCATTCTGGCGTGCGGCGCAGGGAGCGGCCGAAGAAGAAGGTGTTCTCGTAGCAATTCCGCCTGTCCGCCTTGGCCTTGGCGGCACGGAAGGCGTCCTCCGCATCGCGCAATTCCTTGCGAAGTTCCGGGAGTTCGCTCCGGCTCTGGTTGGTGCGACGCCACTCCTGCACCAGCCGCTGTTCCAGTTTCCGGCAGTAATCGGCGCGGCGCTGCTCGCGTGAGCGGCGGTCTTCCTCCTGGCGGCGGCCGTCGCGCCAGGCATCACGCTCCCACTCGAAGAGCGATTGCGCCTGCAAATGCGACGAAGGCCCCGGCATCGCAACGACGCCAGCCAGCAGCAGCGCCAGCGCCCCCAGCCAAAGCGCACAGCCGCCGTCCCCGCCGCAGCGCCCATAAGCCCGTCGAATTCGCTTCGCCTCGTGCCGCATCGCCTTCAACGGTCCACCGTTTTCATGGCCCGGAGATTACAGATTTTGCCCCCTTGTTGCGAACACTATATGGCGGTTGTGCGATGTCCACAGAGAGGGAGCCGCCGGGCGCCACACCGCAACGCTTGACCCGGCGCGCAAAACCTGCAACACAGCCTACATGACCGCGCTGGCGCACATCTGCTGCATTATTATCGCGAGCTGACATAGGAAGCTGGCGCGCGGCCGTCTTTTGCCTCATCTCAAAATCCAGACGCACCGCCCGCCAGCCGGGAGGGGCGAGACGTGAGTTTGAGGCTTTACAATACCCGCACCCGAAAGAAGGAAGACTTCCAGCCGCTCGACCCGGCCAGGGGCGTGCGCATGTATGTCTGCGGGCCGACGGTCTACGACTATGCGCATATCGGCAACGCCCGCCCCGTGATCGTGTTCGACGTGCTTTATCGCCTGCTGCGGCATCTGGCCTCGCAGGGCGAATGGGGCGAGGGCGTCGGCGTCAAATACGTGCGCAACATCACCGACGTCGACGACAAGATCAACGCCCGCGCGGCGGAAGAGGGTGTGCCGATCCGCGAGCTGACCGAGCGCACCACCGCGCAGTTTCACGCCGACATGGACGCGCTGGGCTGCCTGCGCCCCGATGTCGAGCCGCGCGCGACCGAGCATATCGATGACATGAAGGCGATGATCGAGCAACTGGTGGAGGTCGGGTGCGCCTATGTCGCCGAAGATCATGTGCTGTTCGATGTGTCATCGCGGCCGGACTACGGCAGCCTGTCGCGCCGCTCCGTCGAGGAAATGAAAGCCGGCGCGCGGGTGGAGGTCGCGCCTTATAAGCGCGATCCCATGGATTTCGTGCTCTGGAAGCCGTCAAAGGACGGTGAGCCCGGCTGGGACAGCCCCTGCGGTATCGAGGGGAAGGGGCGACCCGGCTGGCACATCGAATGCTCCGCGATGGCCGAGCGGCATCTGGGCGAGGTCTTCGACATCCACGGCGGCGGTATCGACCTGCAATTCCCGCATCACGAGAACGAGCGCGCGCAAAGCTGCTGCGCCCACGACACCGAGGTGATGGCCAATTTCTGGCTGCACAACGGCTACTTGATGGTCGAGGGCGAGAAGATGTCCAAGAGCCTGGGCAACTTCATCACCGTGCGCGAGCTGTTCGAGGGCTGGCATGATGTCCGCTGGCCCGGTCCGGCGATCAAACTGGCAATGCTGTCGACGCAGTACCGCCAGCCGATCGACTGGACCGTGCAGAAGCTGGAAGAGGCTGACGCATTCCTGATGAAGGCAAAGGCGCATGCGGAATTCGATGACAAGACTCCGCCGGGCGGCGACTTCGTCTCCGCGCTCAGCGATGATCTGAACACGCCAAAGGCCATTGCCATCCTGAATGAGCTTCTGGACGCGGCAAAGCACGGAGAGCCGGCAATTGTCGCCGGAGCGTCGGCGGCACAGCAACTGGGCGCCAACCTCCGCCTGATCGGGATCGACGCGCAAGCCTACGAGGGTGCCAAGCACCTGGCCGAGGACCGGGTCGATCACGCGCAGGTCGAAGAGATGATCGCGGCGCGCAGCGAGGCGCGCAAGGCGAAGAACTTCGCCGAGGCCGACCGCATCCGCGACGAACTCAAGGAGATGGGCATCCAGCTCAAGGACAGCCGCGACCCGGAGACCGGCGAGATCAAGACGACATGGGAGATCGCCCGATGACAACCTCAAAGACTGGCGGGGGCCCATGATGCACTGGCTCATCCTGCTCAGCTCGATCCTGTTCGAGGTGCTTGGCACGTCCTTCCTCAAGCACGCGTTTCAGCCAGACCGGATCATCTACGCGGTGCTGGCGCTGGTCATAACCTCCTATGTCGCGAGCTTTGCGCTGCTCGGCTTCGCGCTGCGCCATTTCGATCTGAGCGTGGCCTACGCGATCTGGGCGGGGCTGGGCACGACGCTGGTCGCGCTCGTCGGCGTGATGTTTTTCGGCGATCAGATCAGCGTGCTGAAACTCGTATCCATCGCGATGATCGTCGCTGGAATCGTCGGCCTCAATCTCTCGGGTGTTTCACATGGCTGAGGGCAACGCACCAAAACCAAGACGGGCAAGACAATGAGTACAGGAACAAACGGGCAAGAGCGCCTCTATCTGTTCGACACGACGCTGCGCGACGGGGCGCAGACGCTGGGCGTGGACTTCTCGACCGAGGACAAGCGGCTGATCGCCGAACGGCTGGACACGCTGGGCATCGACTACATCGAGGGCGGCTATCCCGGCGCGAACCCGACGGACACGGCCTTTTTCGAGAACCCGCCGGAGCTTTCGAACGCGAGGCTCGTTGCTTTCGGCATGACAAAGCGCGCCGGGCGCTCCGTCTCAAACGATCCCGGCTTCGCGGCGCTGCTGCAATCCAGCGCCCCGGCGATCTGCCTGGTGGCGAAGTCTTGGGACTATCACGTCGAACTCGCGCTCGGGATCAGCAACGAAGAGAACCTGCAGGCGATCGCGGAATCGACGGAGGCCATCATCGCCGATGACCGCGAGGCGCTGGTCGACTGCGAGCACTTCTTCGATGGCTACAAGGCCAACCGGGAATACGCGCTGGCCTGCGCCAAGGCCGCCCATGACGCCGGCGCATCGTGGATCGTTCTGTGCGACACCAATGGCGGCACCCTGCCCCACGAGGTCGAAGAGATCGTGCGCGACGTGGCCCATGAACTGCCCAGCGCGCGGCTCGGCATCCACACCCACAACGACACCGAGAACGGTGTTGCCAACACCTTCGCCGGCGTTGAAGGCGGCGCGCGGCAAGTGCAGGGCACGCTGAACGGCCTGGGCGAACGCTGCGGCAACGCCAACCTGACCTCGATCATCCCGACGCTGACGCTGAAGGAGCCGTATCGCAGCCGGTTCGTCACCGGCGTGACGTCGGAGCGGCTCAAGACGCTCACCCATGTGTCGCGGTATCTGGACGAGGCGCTCAACCAGGCACCGAATCGCAGCGCGCCCTATGTCGGCACTTCGGCCTTCGCCCATAAGGGCGGCATCCACGTTTCGGCGGTGCAGAAAGACCCGCGCACCTATGAGCACGTCTCGCCGGAGGCAATCGGGAACGCGCGCAAACTGCTGGTCTCCGATCAGGCGGGGCGGTCGAACATCCTCGCGGAGCTTGAACGCCTTGGAATCCCGGTCGCGCCGGACGATCCGCGCGTGCGCAGCCTGCTGGAGGAGGTCAAGCGCCGCGAGTCGCTCGGCTACAGCTATGAGGGCGCCGATGCCTCCTTCGAGCTGATGGCTCGGCGGCATCTGAGCAACGTGCCGAGCTATTTCGATGTCGAGCGGTTCCGCGTGATGGTCGAGCGCCGCCATAACGCGCGCGGCGAACTCGTCACGGTGTCGGAAGCCACCGTGAAGGTGCGGATTAACGGGGATGCGGTGCTATCGGTCGGCGAGGGCAACGGCCCGGTCCATGCGCTCGACTGCGCGCTACGCAAGGATCTCGGCGTCTACCAGCAATACACCGAGGAGCTGGAACTGGTGGACTACAAGGTGCGTATCCTCACAGGCGGCACCGATGCCGTGACCCGCGTCCTGATCGAAACGCTGGACACCAAGACGCGCGATCGGTGGTTCACCGTCGGCGTCTCCCCGAATATAGTCGATGCCTCGTTCGAGGCGCTGATCGACTCGATCACCTACAAGCTGATGCGGGAGAATGTCGTGGCGCACTGATCCAGTGCGTCCCGAAAAAGGGGGGCGGATGTCGTACAGGTTCTGGGTCTTTGCCGCCGCGGCGCTGGGGATGCTCGGCGTCCTCGCCGGCTCGGTCGGGGCTCACGCCCTTCTCGGCTATCCGCCCGAGGCCAAGCGTGTTTTCGATACCGCTCTGCGCTACCACATCATGCATGTGCCCGCGCTTCTTGCCGTAGCCTGGCTGGCCTCGCTCGATGCGCGGCGCAAGGCCGGAAGTGGCTGGCTGACCCAGATCGCCGGCGTGGCGTTCATCGCGGGCGTCGCGCTGTTCTCCGGGGTCTTGTACCTGCGAACCGTCTCAGGCCTGTCGATCGGCCTGCCGCTTCCCCCGATTGGCGGCCTGATGCTGATCATAGGCTGGGTGGCAATGGCGCTGGCCGCGTTCGGGTTGCCCGATTTACGCGGGCCGGCGCAAGGTGAAAGGAATCAGAGCGATGATTGATCCGCGCGAAACCCTGCGGGAGGGCGATGCCCTGCTGGTCATCGACGTGCAGAACGACTTCTGCCCCGGCGGCGCGCTGGAAATCCCCGAGGGGCACAAGATCATCCCGCCGCTGAACAAGTGGATCGCCGCGGCCAGGGAGCTTGGCGTTCCCATCTACGCGTCGCGCGACTGGCACCCGGAACGGCATCCGAGCTTTGAGCCCCATGGCGGGCCATGGCCGCCGCATTGCGTGCAGGACACAGAGGGCGCGGCGTTCCACGACGAGGTGGACGTCGGTGACGCCATCGTCGTGACCAAGGGCACACGGTTCGACAAGGACCAGTATTCCGCCTTCGACGAAACCGGGCTGGCCGAGGAACTCAGGCGCCGCGGCATCAAGCGCGTCTGGATCGGCGGGCTGGCGCAGGATGTTTGCGTGAAGGCGACGGCGATCGACGCGGCCAAGGCCGGCTTTGAGACGCATGTGCTGCCCGAGGCGACCCTGCCGGTCACGCCGGAAGGCGGCGCCGAAGCGGTCGCCGAGATGCGCAAGGCCGGCGTCACGATCGAGAGTTGATGCCCGATGTACGGCGCTCCAGCCCCTTGAGGTAGGTGCGGACCTCTTCCGTGTAGGCTTCGAGTTTGGTGCTGATCTTCACCGGGTAAGGCGGGTCGGCCGGTTGGATCGCGCGGATCTCCGGCGGCAGTGCCGCGATTTGTTCGGCGGCGTAGGTGCGGATCGCGTTCAGGTCCGTGTCGGGCTTCAGCCGCTTGCCCTCGCGCATGACGCATTCGGACAATGGGCGGCCTTCAAGGGACTCGCTGTGCAGGGCCAGCGTGTCGCGGATCGCGTGCCCCTCCGGCGACTCGTGGCGAAACACCTGCTTGAGACCGGGATATGACGCCTTGCCCGGCGACAGCTTGAGCCGCCCCTGCCCTGCGTACGCCGTCAGCTTGTAGGCGATCTCCAGAGAGGGCGCATCCTCCGATACGCCCATAGCCGTACCGACGCCAAAGCCGTCGATCGGCGCACCGGCCTCCAACAACTCGGCGATCTTGTATTCGTCCAGCCCGCCGCTGGCGAAGACGCCGACATCCTGCAGCCCGGCCTCGTCCAGCATGGCGCGGGCCTTGCGGCTCAACGCCAGAAGATCGCCGCTGTCCAGCCGGATCGCGCGCACCTGGAAATCCTCGCCGAGCTTGCGCGCCAAGTCGATCACGTTCTGGACACCCTGCACCGTGTCGTAGGTGTCGACGAGCAGCACCGTCTCGGGATAGCTGCGCGTGAAGGCGGCAAATGCTTCGGCCTCGTTGGCAAAGGCCTCGATGTAGCTGTGCGCCATGGTGCCGGAGACCTCGATGCCGTAGGCCCGGCCCGCCTCGACGTTGGAGGTCGCGTTGACCCCGGCGATATGATAGGCGCGCGCAGCTTTGATCGCCGCATCGCGCCCGTGAATGCGCCGGGCGCCGAAATCCACGACGGCCTTGCCCTTCGCAGCCTCGACGACGCGCGCGGCCTTGCTCGCAAGCAGCGTCTGGACATGGACGATATTCATCACCGCCGTCTCGACGAGCTGCGCCTGAGCGATCGGCGCCTCGACCTCAAGGAGAGGCTCGTTTTCGAAGACCGGCGTGCCCTCCGGCACGGCATAGACATTGCCCGTGAAGCGGAAATCCTTCAGCCAATCAAGGAAATCCGGCGTGAACTGCCCCAACTCGCGCAGATAGGCGATGTCCGCGTCGTCAAAGCGGAGGTTTTCAAGATAGGACAGGGCGTCGTCCAGGCCTGCGGCGAGCAGATAATTGCGGTTCTCCGGCAACTCCCGTACGAACAGCGAGAACGCCGCACGATCATGCATGTCCTCGGCATAGTAGGACTGCATCATCGTCAGCTCGTAGAGATCGGTGAACAGCGCGTCTGTGCGCGCCGGGCCGTCGGTCTCGGCCATGGATGCGCCCTCTTTCGTTCGTGGTCAGGAGCCCTGCGGTTAATACCACAGCCCGCTTATCCAATGATAACGCGGCCCTCCGAAAAAGCGTCCCAGTTCCGCAAGCTGCTCGAACGGGCTGGTCGGCAGCGGCAACGGCTCCAGATCACGCTTGTCCAGGTCGCGCAGCCGCTCGACCCGGTCTTCGGTCTTCGGATGCGAGCGCAGCAGGGACGGCGCCGGGTTCTTCCGCCCCGGCATGAAGATATTTTCCCAGAACTGGCCTTGATACCGCTCCAGCTTTATCAGCGCAGAGGCCAGCGCGTCCGGGTCGCCCGAAAGCCGCGCGCCTTCGAGATCCGCATCGTATTCCCGGGCCCGCGACAGCGCCAACTGCAGCACCGCCGAGATGGTCGGCGCAAAATAGAGCAACAGGACCGCAGACCACGGAACGGTCTTTTCGCCCATCATCACCAGCGGCAGATTGACGGCCACGAGAAATACCGCGAGATAGCTCATGAACAGCGTCAGCCGGCTGAGAATATCGGCGATGCCCATGATATACAGGTCGCCGTTGCGGACATGGCTGATCTCGTGCGCCAGCACGCCGGCCAGCTCGCGGGTCGAAAGGCGGTTCAGAAGCCCCGTCGTCACGCCGATCGAGGCGTCGTCGCGACGTCCGGTCGCAAAAGCGTTCATCATGTTGCTGGGGATGATGTAGACCTTCGGCTGCACCTCCAGCCCGGCGCGTCGCGCCAGCGCGTTGATGACCCGCATGAGCGCGCCGCCCTGGCCCGGCGGCACGCGCTGCGCATTGTACATGCGCATGATCGCTTCCGGCGCAACGCGAGGCCCAAGCAGCAGCACGATCGCCACGGACACGAACGTCCAGACGACGCCCGCACCGCCGAAAAGCAAGTACGCGCAGAGCGCCGTCAGCGCTGCAATGCCGCCGACCAGCACGATCGAGTGTAGAAGATTGCGCAGCTTCGGGGGCACATTGTCGTCAATTGCCGCAAACAGAGAAGTCATTTGGCTTGTCCCGCGTGGGGCTGGCGAAATTGCTGTCTTGGGAGATAATCAGGTTGGCACGCAGGACAAGCTGCTCGCATTCTCAAGCAAGGTGATCGAGGCTGCTCACCGCTTGGCTGGAGCCATGTGCCAGCAGGAACGGCACCACGGATGCGGCCTCCTCCAGCACGTGAAAGGCGGGTTCCAGTCCCTCGCGGATGAAGCCTTCCGCACGCATCTGCTCCATAAGATCGAGGAACTGGCGCCAGTAATCATCCGTGTTCACGATCACGACCGGTTTCTGGTGATGCGCAAGCTGCACCCAGGTGAGCTGCTCGACCAACTCCTCCAGTGTGCCAATGCCGCCGGGCAGTGCGACGAAGGCATCCGAGCGCTTGAACATCAGCATCTTGCGCTCGTGGAGGTCCCTGGTAACGACCAGCTCATTCAGATCTTCGTAGGGCTTCTCAATTGCAACCAGGCTCTCAGGGATAATCCCGGTCACCGCACCGCCATGTTCCATGACAGCGCGGGCGACCGTGCCCATCAGCCCGTTGCTGCCCCCGCCATAGGTGAGACGGATGTTGGATCCCGCCAGGTCCTTGCCCAACTGGCGGGCCGCCTCGACATAGCGCGGATTTGTTCCGCAGCCGGACCCGCAATAGACGCAGACGCTCCTGATGGTTTCGCTGAGCGCGCTTGTCTGGCTCATCCCGTTGTCTTTTTGCTGTTTCATTATCTCGCTTGCCTTTTCGCCAAGACCATCAGATGTAAAGCGCAGCACCCGCTTCGACAAGCGCCAGCCCGCGAGGACGTTGCAAGCATGGAAGGCTCTCGTTTTCGCAGAAGAAACCAAAGCTTGACAACGGGGTTTAACAAGCGGGTGCTTTTGTGAACGCTTTGCGCTAACCTATGGGCTAGCGCGAGTTTCCGGGTCGCCGTGACGAGGGCGACCAATTTTAACGGGATGCGCCATGGATTGGTTTGGACGCGTATTGCTTTTGGCCCTGCTGGTCGCTGCGGGCATCGCGACATGGGCGTTGTTCGATGGCGAGAGTTGGTGGCGCTCGCAGACGGGCGAGCTTGCGGTCGAAACGGCTGGGCCGACCGTTGAAAGTCCCCTGCCAACAGAGCGGAATACGCAAAAGCAGCCCGAAGCTGCCGATAAAGGGCCCTCGCGGCCGGCTTTCGACATCGTGCGTGTGGAGGATTCCGGCGAGGTGGTGATCGCGGGCGTCGCGCCGGCGGGCTGGACCGTACGCGTGGAGACGCCGGAGCGCGTGATCGGCAAGGTGAAGGCCGGCTTCGACGGCTCCTGGGTACTGCTCCCCGAAGCGCCGCTGCCTGCCGGCGATCATTCCCTTAGCGTAACCGCGCTTGCGCCGGATGGCTCCGAGACGGTCAGGGGCGCCGAGCGCGTCGCCGTTTCCGTGTCGCCGGAGAGTGCGCCAGCCGTCGTGGCGCTGTCGCAGGATAACCAGCCGACGCGGATACTGCAGTCCGGCCAGCCCGTTGCGATCGCCACGGAAAGCCTGAAATCTGCGGAACAGCGGACGATCACGTTTTCTGCCGTCGACTACGAGGACAAGCAACAGACCGGCCGGCTCTATCTGAGCGGCACGGCCGCGCCGGGCGCGCGGATCGCGCTTTATCTCGATAACCGCTTCATCGGCTCGACCCAGGCCGAGGTGGACGGGTCCTGGGCGTTTGCGCTGACCGATATTCTCGATGGGGGACAGCACTTGCTGCGCGCTGATCACGTCGATCTCGACCGCGGCGACGTTCTGTCGCGCGCCGAGGTCCGCTTCAATCCGGAGGCAGTGACCGTCGCTTCAGTGCAGGGCGGCGAAACTCGCATGGCACGCTCGACCGAGGACAGCATCGCGCAGGAGCAACGGCTGAGCAAACCGATCGACGAGGGAGAGGCCACACCGGCGGAAACGGCATCTGCTGACGCTAGGCAGCCGAAAGAGCCTCGTAAAAGCGCAATCATTGTCAAGCGCGGCGACACGCTCTGGCATATCGCCGAGGAGCATTACGGCAGCGGCGTACGCTACACCAAAATCTTCCGCAACAACCGCGAGCAGATCCGCAATCCGCACCGGATCTATCCGGGCCAGCACTTCGAGCTACCCCGCTAGCTTCGCCTCGCGCGCCCCGACCCGGTTTGCGTAAGCCGGGCACGTCCTCTATATCTGTTTTGAATTGTTCAAAACGGGACAGGGCTTGATCACTCGCCGCGCGCGACGTCGCGCTAGCGCCGCTTATTTGCTCATGACCTGACCTTCGCGGCCGGCGATGCGGCCCCACGGGATTTCAGTTTGAGGAGTTTCGCCCAAAAATCCCCCGCACCGACGGGTGAGGAGCTGCTTTCCGAGCGCAGCAGCCACTGGTCCGTGTTGCGGGCACTTGCACCCTATGTCTGGCCCGATGACCGCCCTGATCTCCGCTTGCGCGTGGTGCTGGCGGTTATCGCGCTGGTGCTCGCCAAGGTCATTACCGTCACCACACCGCTGGCCTACAAGGCGGCAGTCGACTGGCTCACGGGCAACGCCAGCGGCGAAGACGCCGTAAGCGCCAGCACCCTGGCTTACCTGCCGATCGTCCTGATCCTCGCTTACGGCGCCGGGCGGGTGCTGATGATCGGCTTCAATCAGCTCCGCGACGTTCTCTTCACCCGCGTCGGCCAGAACGCCGTGCGCGCGCTGTCAAACCAGGTCTTCCGGCATCTGCATCGCATGTCCCTGCGCTTTCATCTTGAGCGGCGCACGGGGGGCCTGAGCCGCGTGATCGAGCGCGGGAAGTCGGCGGTCGAACTCATCATCCGCATGGGCGTGCTCAACTCCGTGCCAACAGTCCTGGAGCTGACGCTCGTCTGCGGCATGCTCACCTACTATTTCGGCCCGGAATATGCGCTGGTCATCCTGATGACCGTGGCGGTCTACATACTCTTCACTTTCAAGGCCAGCGAATGGCGCATGGCGATCCGCCGCGAGCTGAACGCCTCCGACAACGACGCGAGCACCAAGGCGATCGACAGCCTGCTGAACTACGAGACCGTCAAATATTTCGGAAACGAGGGCTGGGAATCACGGCGCTTTGACACCTCGATGGCGCGGTATGAAAATGCGGCGATCCGCACCTATTACACGCTCGGCCTGCTCAATGCAGGCCAGGCGTTGATTTTCAGCATTGGGCTGACGGTGTGCATGCTGATGTCGGCGAATGGCGTCGCGGCCGGGACGCAGACGGTCGGCGATTTCGTGCTCATCAACTCGCTGCTGATCCAGCTCTACATTCCGCTCAACTTCATGGGCATGGTCTACCGGGAGATCAAACAGGGGCTGGTGGACATCGAGACAATGTTCGCGCTGCTGGAAAAGGACCCGGAGATCACCGACAAGCCCGGCGCAAAACCGCTCGTTGTGGAGGACGGCACGATCCGCTTCGAAGACGTCGAATTCTCCTATGACGGTAAGCGCCCTACTCTGCGCGGCGTGGACTTCACCGTGCCGGCCGGGGAGATGGTTGCCATCGTCGGCCCCACTGGCGCGGGCAAGTCGACCATCTCGCGGCTGTTGTTCCGTTTCTACGACGTGAGCGGCGGTCGTATCCTCATCGACGGGCAGGACATCCGCAACGTGACGCAGGAGAGCTTGCGCGCGGCGATCGGCATCGTCCCGCAGGACACGGTCCTGTTCAACGACACCATCGAATACAACATCCGCTACGGCCGGCCGGACGCTACCGACGAGGAAGTCCGGGAGGCCGCGCGCATGGCGCAGATCGACGGGTTCATTCGCGACTTGCCTGATGGCTACCAGTCGATGGTCGGCGAGCGCGGCCTCAAGCTTTCGGGCGGCGAAAAGCAGCGCGTGGCCATCGCCCGCACGATCCTGAAAAGCCCGCCGATCCTGATGCTGGACGAGGCGACCTCCGCGCTCGACAGCCACACGGAAAAGGAAATCCAGGACGCCTTCGACCGGGTCGCCGAAAACCGCACCACGCTGGTGATCGCGCATCGCCTCTCAACGATCGTTCACGCCGATAACATCATCGTGCTGGATAATGGGCGAATCGTTGAGCAGGGGCGTCATACGGACCTGCTGGCGCGGGATGGCCTCTACGCCAGCATGTGGCGTCGCCAGCGCGAGGCCGAGGCAGCCCGCGAGCGCCTCGCCGAGGTGGGCGAGGACGGCGATCAGGTCGTGCCGTCGTTTTACAGCGAGCCGGCCGAATAGCGCCCGCGGGAGCCACCGGCACGGAAAGGACAACAAAAATGAGCGACTCCAAGCCATCACACAAATCTATTTGGGACTCCGTCGTCGGTGCGTTCGACCCGATCCACCGCGAGGGCTACAAGTTCATCATCATCAGCGCGCTCGCGACGCTGGTGCTGTTCCTGATCTGGCCGCCGCTGGGCTGGATCGCACTGATCGTCACGCTGGCGATGGCCTATTTCTTCCGCGACCCATCGCGCGCCACGCCGGTGGCCGACAACCTTTTGATCGCCCCGGCAGACGGCAAGCTGATCGCGATTCGCCGCCGCCCGCCTCCCCCGGAGCTTAGCGCGCTGGGCGAAGCGCCAATGACCGTGTTTTCGACCTTCCTGTCCCTTTTCAACGTTCACGTGGTGCGCGCCCCGGTGAGCGGCAGAGTGATTTCCTCGCGCCACGAGCCGGGCCTTTTCCTGAACGCGGAGTCGGAGGAAGCCTCGGAGCAGAACGAGCGCCAAGCCATGGTGATCGAGCGGCCGGACGGTGAGCGCATCGGCGTCGTGCTGATCGCCGGCTATGTCGCGCGGCGGATTGTGCCGTTCGTGAAGGAAGGCGACACCCTGAGCGCGGGCCAGCGCATCGGCATCATCCGCTTCGGTAGCCGGGTTGACGTCTATGCCCCTGGCGAGCGCAAGATGATGGTCGGCGAGAACCAGCGCATGGTGGGCGGCGAGACGGTCCTGACGGACCTGGCCGGCATGCCTTCTGGCTATGAGGTGCGGGTGCGTTGAGCGACGGCGCGGACAAGGGGAACGGCAGGGATCGCGCAGGCAGGCGTCGCGTCTTTCTCAAGCGCGGCACGCAGGTGCCCGTTCGGGCGCTGATCCCCAATCTCGTGACCCTTCTGGCCCTGTGTGCGGGGCTGACAGCGATCCGCATGGCGATCGACGCACGCTATGAGCTTGCCATCGCAGCGATCCTCTTGGCGGCCGTGCTCGACGCGCTGGATGGCCGGCTGGCCCGAATGCTCAAGGCCACCTCGCGTTTTGGCGCGGAACTGGACAGCCTCGCGGATTTCGTCAATTTCGGGGTCGCGCCCGCGGTGATCCTCTATGTCTGGGCGTTCGTGTCGGTGCCGAGCCTGGGTTGGCTGGCGGCACTGGTCTTCGCGCTGTGTACGGCGCTACGCCTGGCCCGCTTCAATACCGAGCTGGATGAGGTGCGACCGCGATGGCGGGCAGCCTATTCCACCGGCGTGCCTGCACCGGCCGGGGCGATTGTCGTGCTGCTGCCGTTCTACGCGGCGGGGATCGGGGCGCCTGAAGGCCCCGTTCTCACCGCCTTCGCCTTCCTGCATACCTGCATCATGGCTGGGTTGCTGGTCAGCTGGCAGCCAACCTTTTCGGGAAAATCGGCGGGCCGCAACATTGACCGCAAATATGTCCTGCCGCTGTTCGCGGTCGCAGCAACCTTCGCCGCGGTCCTTGCCACTTATCCGTATCTGAGCCTGCTGGCCGGTTCGCTCGCCTATCTGGTGTCGATCCCGATTGCCGGGCGCCGGTTCGCCGCGCGGCAAGAGTCGGAAACCGCGTCTGAGACACCCTCAGCTGTGCCTGGCGAGCCTGCTACGACGACCGCACCCAGCGAAATCCGGGCTGACGACCCAGCCCGACCGCACTAGCACGGTGGCAGCACCCGGCTCAGTCCAGCTCGCGGCGCAGGCGCGCCAGTCCGCGATCCAGCAGTCTGTGCCGGATAGTACGGGCGCTGGGCAGGGACATCTGGAAATTGCTGGCAAGAAGCTCTACCTGACCGCGGGGCGTGATCCGCACGGTCATGGCCTCGCGGCAGGCCAGCCCGTAATTCAAGAGTTTCGCGGAGTGATCGTCTGGCAATTCGGCCGTCAGACAGGGACGGGTCGAGATCTTGCGAAGTGAAGACGCTTCTGACGCGGACAAACGGATCGGCGGCATGACTCACCACTCTGAACAGTTGCACAGGTACTGATGTTTTCCTTACGCATGGCCCGTACGCTTGAACCTGAACCCGAGCGATGGATACCATTCCGCGGTTAACAGGATTACCTGTTCCGCACAATCTGGAAGGCGGCAACTGTGAATATCTTGACCGGTTGAACGCCTATTTTCGGTTGTAGAGTGACGCTCCTGCAACAGTGCCCCAGGATCTCCCACAGAACGCAGGCAAAAGGACGTTTCAATGAACCAACAGGACCAGAGCGCGACGGTGCACCCGGAAGAGATCCGGCTGAACCCCGACAAGGATCAGCTCACGGTCACCTTCCCCGACGCTACCTACACGCTGACCGCAGAGATGCTGCGCGTAACAAGCCCAAGCGCCGAGGTGCAGGGCCACAGCCCATCCGAACGCGTCACGGTCGGAGGCAAACGCGACGTGAAAATCACGCGGATCGAGCCGGTCGGCAACTATGCCGTGAAGCTGGTTTTCAGCGACGGGCACGACACCGGAATCTTCTCCTGGAGCTATCTCCGCAAGCTCGGCGTGGAGCGCGACGAGATTTGGCAGCAGTACCTGAACGAGTTGGCGGAAAAGGGTTTAAGCCGGGACAAATGAATTGCGATGCGCGAAAGCGGGCCATAAGGTGTTGACCGCCCAAGCACGTTCGGGCGTTCTCCGCGCCCGCTAAAGCGGGTCCGTTTGAGACCGCGATGGGCACTTTCAGTTCACATGGAACCCGATTCCAGCATTTTTCGGAGGAGTGATACGCCATGACCTTTAAGTCTCTCGCTAGGACGTTGTCTGTGGCCGGCGCGCTGACGGCCGCCGCAGCCCTCTCGCTGACGGGCGCTGCAAACGCGCAGCAGCAGTTCATCGCCATCGGCACCGGCGGCCCGACCGGCGTGTATTTCGTCGTCGGCAACGCGATCTGCCGGATGGTTCACAAGGAAGCCGCAGAGGGTCGTGAAGCCGGCCGCAAGCACGGGCTGCGCTGCGCTGCACCGTCGACTGCGGGTTCGATCTACAACATCAACTCGATCCGCCAGGGCGAGCTGGAGTTCGGCGTCGCTCAGTCTGACTGGCAGTATCACGCCTTTAACGGCACCAGCCGTTTCGAAGAGAACCCGTATCCGGAACTGCGTGCGGTGTTCTCCGTGCATCCGGAGCCGTTCCAGATCCTGGCTGCGCAGGACAGCGGCATCGAAAGCTGGGAAGACCTGGAAGGCAAGCGCGTCAACATCGGCAACCCGGGCTCGGGCCAGCGCGGCACGTTTGAAGTGCTGATGGAAGCGCATGGGATCGACGAGTCGTGGTTCGGTCAGACCACCGAACTGACCTCGACCGAGCAGTCCGGCGCGCTCTGCGACGGCAACATCGACGCCTACGGCTACACGGTCGGCGTGCCGAACGCGGGCGTGGCCCAGGCGGCTGACGGCTGCGGCGCCTACATCATCGACCTGCAGACCGACGCCGTGAAGAAGCTGGTGGACGAAAACCCGTTCTACGCCTTCACGACGATCCCGAAGGACACCTACTCCTCGATGAAGAAGGACGCGACCACCTTCGGCGTGATGGCGACCTTCGTGACCAGCGCCGACGTGCCGGAAGATGTGGTCTACGAGGTGACCCGCGCGGTGTTCGAGAACCTGGAGGATTTCAAGAAGCTGCACCCGGCTTTCGCCAACCTGACGCCGGAGCAGATGATCTCCAAGGGTATTTCCGCGGACATCCATCCGGGCGCCATGAAGTACTACAAGGAAAAGGGCTGGATGTAAGATCCGCCTGATTCCCGAATGAACAAGGAGATGGGGGATCAACGGACGGCGCCCGCCGCCCGCCCCCTCTCCAGCTTTTCGCTCTCCTCTTTACGTACTTTCAGAGCAGCGCAAGCACGGAGCAGCAGATGAGCGACGACAGCGGCAAACCGTCCCCGTCGGCGCCCGCGGCCAACGATACCGACAACATGGCTGAGGAGATGCTGCGCCAGGACACCGGTCAGGTCACAATGGCCGGCACCTGGGCCTGGGTATTCTCCGGTATCGCGCTCGCCTGGTCGCTGTTCCAGCTCTGGATCGCCTCCCCGTTGCCGTTCATGCTGCAGTTCGGCCTGATCGACGGCGTCGAGGCCCGTGCGCTGCATCTCACCTTCGCGCTCGTCCTGTGCTTCCTCGCCTTCGGCGCCGTCCGCAAGTCCGGCATCCGCGCGCCGAGCTGGCTGGACATCGGCCTCGCCTTCGCCGGCGGATTTACGGCGTCCTATCTCTACTGGAATTACGACAGCCTGGCGCAGCGCGCCGGCATCCTGCTCGAATACGACGTTTACGGCCTTACCATTCCTGTAGAGGTCATCCTCGGAACCGTCGGCATCCTGGTGTTGCTGGAAGCAATCCGCCGCGCCATCGGTCTGCCGCTGGTCATCGTCGCAATCGTGTTTCTAGTCTACTCGCTGTTCGGCCAGTCGATGCCGGACCTGATCGCGCATCGCGGCCTCTCGCTGGAGCGGCTGGTCGGCTATCAGTGGCTGACAGGCGAGGGGATCTTCGGCATCCCGATCGACGTCACGACGCGCTTCGTCTTCCTGTTCGTGCTGTTCGGCGCGCTGCTGGACCGCGCCGGCGCCGGGCAATACTTTATCGACCTGGCCTTCGCGCTCGTCGGACGCTATCGCGGTGGGCCCGCCAAGGCATCGGTGCTCGCCTCCGGCATGACCGGCATGATCTCGGGCTCGTCCATCGCCAACACGGTGACGACCGGCACCTTCACCATCCCGGTGATGAAACGCACCGGCATGCCCGCCCGAAAGGCTGGCGCGATCGAGGTCGCGGCCTCGACCGACGGGCAGATCATGCCGCCGATCATGGGCGCGGCGGCCTTCGTCATGGCCGAGTTCATCGGCATCTCGTATTTCGACGTGGTCATCCACGCCTTCCTGCCAGCGATCCTGTCCTATATCGGTCTTTTCTATATCGTCCACCTTGAGGCGACAAAGCTGAAGCTGCGGCCGTTGCCGGCAGCGGAAATCCCGCAAGCGGGGCGTATCTTCTGGCGGGGCGCCCACTTCCTCCTGCCGATCGCCCTGCTCGTCTACCTGCTGATGGTCGAACGGATGACGACCGGAACGGCGATCTTCTACTCGACGATCTTCCTGATGGCGGTGATCGTCGCGCAGGAAGTCCAGCGCACCGTGAGCGGGGGCTCCGGGCTCTTGAGCGGCATAGCCGACGGCTTCTGGATCGTGGTCGCCGGACTGATCCAGGGCGCAAAGAACATGATCTCGGTCGCCATCGCGGTCGCGGGCGCGGGCATCATCGTCGGCGCGGTCGGCTCCACCGGGCTGAACAACGCGCTCATCGGCGTCGTCGAGGCGATCGCGGGCGGCAATGTCTACATCCTGCTGGCAATGACGGCCGTGCTCTGCCTGATCCTCGGCATGGGCCTGCCGACGACGGCGAACTACCTCGTCGTCGCCTCGCTGATGGCGCCGGTGCTGGTGGAACTGGGCAGCGCGGCCGGACTGGTTCTGCCGCTGATTGCCGTGCACCTGTTCGTGTTCTACTTCGGGCTAATGGCGGACGTCACGCCTCCCGTGGGCCTTGCCGCCTATGCTGCCTCGGCCATCTCGCGTGCCGACCCCATCAAGACCGGGGTGCAGGCCTTTATCTATTCGATCCGCACGGCAATCTTGCCGTTCATCTTCATCTTCAACCAGACGCTGATCATGGTGGGGATCGAGAGCATTCCATACGCGATCATGATCATCGCGGTCTCGCTGATCGCCATGCTCTGCTTCACCTCCATCACCTTCCGCTTCATGTTCGTCAAGCTGAACTGGCTGGAGATAATCGCGCTGGCGCTGATCGTTGTCGCGCTGTTCCGGCCCGGCTTCTTCATGGACCGCATCTATCCGCCCTATGAGCCGCTGACCGTCCAGGAACTGAGCGAGGGCGTGAAGGCTGACCAGGTGCGCCTGCACGTCACCCGCGAGACGCCCTACGGCGATCGCTTCCGGCTCTACGTCTTCCAGCGTGAGGGTGACGCACCGCTGACCTGGAGCGCGCTGGGCATGAGCGTCGAGCAGACCGAAGACGGGAATATCCGCGTAACAGATCCGGGCTTTATGAGCCGCGCCGAGAACGCGGGCGTGGAGATCGGCGATATCATCACGCGGGCCGATCGCAGCGTTGCGGGCCAGCCGGCGAAGGAACTGATGTTCATTCCCGCACTGCTGCTTCTGGCACTGGTTGTGGCTTGGCAGCGGCGCCGGCTCCGGGCGCAGGCACACACGGGCGAAGCGCCGGCTGCCGCTTCAGCAGAGTAGCTGAGCGCGAAGCGCAGCCGCATCGGCTGGCGCCATGACGCCCCTGCCGCTCTCGCGTGCCGCCTCGGCGGCCAGGGCCACCAGCGCGGCATTCGACTCCGCCACGCCTCCGTCCGGCAGCCAGAGATTGTTCTCGAAGCCCACGCGCACATGCCCACCCGCGGCGATCGCGGCCTCGGCGCAAGCGTGTTCCTGAGGCCCGAATGCGCAGGTCATCCAGGTGGTCGGAACGCTGCCGAGCGCCTCGAGAAACGGCGGCAGGTCGTCCGGCGTCGCAACCTGCCGCTCGCTGTACCGGCCAAGCACGAAAAGCAGGAACGGCTCGATAAACGGGATGTCGCCGTCGGCATGAAGGCGCAAAAGCGTCTCCACCTCTTCCGGGCGGTAGAGGATGAACTGCGGCCAGACCGCATGCGCCTGCATCCATTCGCACAGCTCGCGAAAGCGCGTCCGCGCCGGACCGTCTGTCGGATCTGGCAACAGCTCGCTCACCGCGATCGACACGACCGCGGGGCACAGCGTCTTGATGAGCGCGATTTGCGCCTCCGGCGTGTATCGTCCGGCGGCCTCGGTCGTTGCCTGGACGAAGAAATCCGGCCCGGTGCACTCGGCAATCCGCGCAATCACCCGCTCGTAGAGTTCGACATCGAGCGCGTGCTGGCCATAGCCGTCGCGTACGTGAACGTGCGCCATCGCCGCGCCGGCGCCCGCGCAGGCCGCGACATCCTCCGCGATCTCCGCGACGGATATCGGCAACGCGGGATGATCCGCCTTCGTGCGCCGCGCGCCATTAACGGCGGCCATGATAAGCGTTTTCGCCATCCGTTGCTCTCAGCTTTGCGCTTCCGCAGCCGGGGTGGTCTGCGCGAGGCTTTCTTCGATGCTGCGGCCCAAACGCTCGACCAGCAGCGTGAGTTCATCCTCGCTGATGTTGAACGGCGGCGCCAGCAGAACGTGATCGCCCGAAACGCCATCCGCCGTGCCGGAAGCCGGATAGCAGATCAGGCCGTTTTCCATCGCCACATCCTTCAGGGTCGCGGCGAATTTGCGGCGCGGGTTCAGAGGCGTCTTGCTCTCGCGATCCGCGACAAATTCCATCGCCAGGAACAGCCCCCGCCCCCGAATATCGCCGACATTCGGGTGATCGCCGAGACGCTCGCTCAGCATAGTGCGCAGCCGCGCTCCCGACGCACGCACGCGCGGCAACAGGTCCTCGTCTTCGATCACTCTTTGCACGGCCAGCGCCCCGGCGCAGGCGGCTGCGTGCGCCATGTAGGTGTGGCCATGCGCCAGCGCGCCACTGCCCTTGGTGATGGTCTGGACGTGCTCGTCACGCGCAAGCATCGCGCCAATCGGTTGATAGCCCGCGCCGATCCCTTTCGCCACGGCGATGAAGTCCGGCGAGACGTCGTCTTCTGCGCAGGCAAACAGATGCCCCGTGCGGCCCATCCCCGACATGACCTCATCAAGGATCAGGAAGACACCGTACTTGTCGCAGATACGCCGGATATGCGCGAGATAGCCCGGCGCAGGCGGGGCCGCGCCGATGGTCGAGCCGGACACCGTTTCCGCGACAAACGCGGCGACCTGCTCGGGGCCAATGCGCAGGATTTCCGCCTCAAGCTCCGCCGCCGCACGCAGACCGTAGACTTCCGCCGTTTCGTCCGGCCGCTGATGGCGATAGGCATAGCATGGCGCGATATGGCTGACCGGGAACCGGCCGATGAGCCCCTCGTAAGGCGCGCGTCGCGCGGGATGATGGCCCAGGGCGAGCGCGCCCAGCGTGTTCCCGTGGTAGGACTGCCGCCGCGCGATGAAATGCACGCGCCCGGTATCGCCGCGCTCGTAATGCACCTGACGCGCGAGCTTGACCGCCGCCTCGACAGCCTCGGACCCGCCGGAGACAAACATCACCCTGCCAAAGCCCAGAGGAGCGCGCCGGACCAGCCAGTCGCCGAGTTCCTCGGCCGCGTCGGAGGTGAAGAACGCGCTGTGCGCATAGGCGAGCGTGTCGAGCTGGGCCTTGATCGCGTCGATCACACGAGGATGCCTGTGCCCGAGCGCGCAGACCGCCGCGCCGCCAGAGGCGTCGAGATAATCCTTTCCGCTGGCGTCATAGAGAAAAGCGCCCTGTGCCGAGACAGCGCGTGGATAAGTCTTGTTGAGCTGGCGGTGCAGGACAGAGGTGGATGCGGAGCGGGCAAGGGCCGCCTGACTGGGCCGAGGGGAAACCATTTGAAATCAAGCCCCTTTTGCTCTTAATCGGTGGCTTGTGCAGGCCGCGCCTGCGCCTTTTTTAGACATGACCACTGTGATCTCGCGAATCCAGTGAGCTTTGTGCAGAGCTGCCGCCCGGCTTCGGCATGCCCGGTGCCTTTGGCGCTTTGGCGAATCTGTCGCATTTCCATGTTACAAGTGGAGCGAATTGCGAATCGTGCCCCCCCCTGCACGCGGTCGAACCTGTCTGATCCGCGCATCGTGCAGCCGGTGGCAAGAGAGGACAACAAATGTCGGTCGATGGCCAGACCCAGCGACCAGAAGATGAGACTCCGCGAATCCTGCGCCGGTTGAAGCGCTGGCGGCGGCGCCTGTACCTGCGGCGCTGGCTCGTCGCGGTCGTGGGTTTGATCACGCTGATCTACGCGGTGTTTTTTGGTCTGAACCCGCTCATCGGGCTGACCGGCGTGGCCGCCGTGGCGTTTGCCGCGGGCGCCCTGCCCCGCGAAGGCATCCTGAAGCCCCGGCCCGCGCGGGACCGTGATCGGGACCGCGTGGTCGACCCGCTGGATGCTATCGGTCGCCTCATCGACGGGTTGCCAGAGCCCGCGATGGTCCTGTCGCGGCAGGGAGTCGTTCTGCGCTTCAACACGCAAGCGGCGCAGGCCTACACCGCCCTGAACAGCGGCTTACCCGTCTCCTCTGCTGTCCGGCACCCGCAACTCCTCGATGCGATCGACAGCGCCGCGAGCCATCACCGTCATCAAGTTGTGTCGATCAACGAGGTGGTGCCCGTCGAACGCTGGCTCTCCGCCACGGTGAGCTGGATCGGCCCGCCGGCGGCCGGCCCGAACGACCCGGCGATTTTCGTGTTCCTCCGCGACCTGACCGAGCAGGAACGCATCGGCCAGATGCGCGCGGATTTCGTCGCCAATGCCAGCCATGAGCTGAAGACCCCGCTGGCCTCCGTGCTCGGCTTCATTGAAACGCTGCGGGGTCCTGCGCGCGAGGACGAGAAGGCGCGCGAAGAGTTTCTCGGCGTCATGGCGCGCGAGGCGGAACGCATGAAACGCGTCATCAATGACTTGCTCTCGCTCAGCCGCGTGGAGATGAAGGCTCATCTGCGCCCCACCGATCCGGTGGAGATCAACGAGGTGCTGGACTACGTGCGCGGCTCGCTGGAGCGGCTGGCCGCAGAGCGCGGAATCAGCATCGATCTGCAACCACTCGACGGGCCGGCCTATGTGCCTGGTGAGCGCGAAGGGCTGATCCAGGTCTTCGAGAACCTTGTGAATAACGCGATCAAATACGGGCGCGAGGGCGGTTTCGTCCGCATCGTTGCGGGGCGCGAGGGCGGCAAGGAGCCCATGCTGAGCGTGGCGGTCATCGACAATGGACCGGGCATCTCCGAAGAGCATCTTCCACGGCTGACGGAGCGCTTTTACCGCGTGAACGTGGCGGACAGCCGGGATCGCGGCGGCACGGGACTGGGGCTTTCCATCGTCAAGCACGTGCTCAACCGCCATCGGGGGCAATTGCGCATCGCCTCGAAACCCGGGGAAGGCTCGCGCTTCACGGTGTTGCTGCCCGAGCACGAGCAGGCGAGCGCCGAAACGCAAGACGCCGGCTCGCTGCCAGAGCGGGTGTAGTCATCTCGCGGAAGAAAAACGAAATTCCGCAAGGCGTCGACGGACAAATACCCGGTTTGCGCGGATGAACTGGTGTTGAGCCGCGAGGCTTCTGGCATCGAAGGCTGGACCGTCGTCATCCCCGCAGGGCAACCTATCACGTAATCCTGCTGCTCCGACTCATCTCGCCTACGCAGCCCCGCGGTCAGCGTATATTCAAGTCCGTGCCGAGTTCTGAATTAGAACGCAGCAGCGCCAAACAAGTCACAGATCGCCACGTCACCATTCAAAAGGCTGGGTCTGGCTCGGGGTCGTGATTGGCCCCCGGCAAGGCCGCTCTGCGGTGAACCAGGAACCTGTCCACGGCAAATGACAGGACTCGGTTCCACCTGCCCTTTAACCATGCGCATCACCCCGCCAAAGAGACAAACGGCGCGCTTCGGCGAAACACCGAAAATGCATGAGAATCAATCGCCTAAACTGTCATAAAAGAATTAATGGCAGGCTGTATGGTGCGCTGCAGAAAGGTCGGGAAGCGGCCTTTCTTCGCAGCATATCTCAAAAGACAGGGAGAGCAAATGAACACGAAGTTCGTAGCGTTCACCGCGGCGGCTGCCGTGGCTGGCGCGATGGCTGTTCAGCCGGCTTCGGCCCGCGATCAGCTCCAGATCGTTGGTTCGTCCACCGTTTATCCGTACGCCCAGGCGGTTGCGGAAGAGTTCGCCAACGCGACCGGCAACCCGGCTCCGGTTCTGGAATCCACCGGCTCCGGCGGCGGTATGAAGATCTTCTGCCAGGGTATTGGCGCCGAGCATCCGGACATCACCAACGCTTCGCGCGCCATGAAGCCGTCCGAGTACGAAATGTGCCAGGAAAACGGTGTCGAAGACATCACCGAGGTCCAGATCGGCTCGGATGGTCTGTCGCTGGCCGTGTCCCGTGAGGGCGCCGACCTCGACCTGACGAAGACGCAGATCTACAAGGCGCTGGCCAAGCAGATTCCGGTCGATGGCGAGCTGGTGGACAACCCCAACACCACGTGGTCCGACATCGACTCTTCGCTGCCGGACGCCGAGATCCTGGTGTACGGCCCGCCGCCCACCTCCGGTACCCGTGACGCTTTCGTCGAGCTGGTCATGGTTTCCGGCTGCATGGACCTGCCGTACTGGGAAGAAAAGGGCGAGGACGCTGCTGAGGAAGGCTGCGCCCCGATGCGTCAGGACGGCCCGTTCGTCGAGGCCGGCGAGAACGACAACCTGATCGTTCAGCGTCTTGAAGCCGATGCGAAGGCTCTGGGCATCTTCGGCTATTCCTTCCTGTTCGAGAACCAGGACAAACTGAAGCCGGTTGCCGTTGAGGGTGTCGAACCGTCCTTCGCGACGATCGAGTCCGGTGAGTATCCGGTGGCCCGTCCGCTGTTCTTCTACATCAAGAACGCGCATCGCGGCGTCATCCCGGGCATGGAAGACTACATCGCCGAGTTCGTTTCGGAAGAAGCGTTCGGCCCGGACGGCTACCTCAAAGAGCGCGGCCTGGTTCCGCTCGGCGACGAGCGTCGCGCGGAAGTCCGTGAGGCTGCCCTCGAAGGCAAGACGATGGAACCGAAGTAATCGGCTCCGTCAGTTTCTCGGTGGTCGCGCCCGGCGCGGCCACCTTTTCGCGCATTCGGACGCTCGCGACGCCTGCATTGACAACAAAGCGTAAAACAGCGTTCAAGACCGGGGGCCGCGCCGTGACTCACGGCCAGGCTAGCTTTGAAGCAGGCACGCACTCATGCTGACCACGGTTTTTGCGACACTCTTCCTGCTGATCTTCATCGGCTACATCATCGGTGTGCGCCGCGCCTACGCCGTCGTCGGCGGCAACCAGACGGAACTGCATTCCCGGCCCGGTTACCATGGCGCCTTCGTAGCCGCCTGGATCGGCATCCCATCCATTCTGCTGGTCCTCATCTGGCTGTTGTTCCAGGGCACGGTCATCGACAACCTGCTGCTGATGAGCCTGCCGGAGGGGGTGCTCGAGGGCAAAAGACCTTCGGAAATCGACCTTATACTGGCGGAGATCAAGTCCGTCGCGGCTGGCAACATCTTCGGCGAGCCCGAGCCGTATGTAGTGGAAGCGGCGAACCGCTACCAAAGCTGGCAGGACATCGCACAATTCTCGATGTTCGCCACGGCCGTCATCATCGCGCTTCTCGGACTGCTTGCCGCGCGCCGACTGATCAGCGGGGCATTCCGCGCGCGCCAGCGTGTCGAGCGGATCGTGACCTGGATCATGATCGTGTGCTCGACGATCGCCATTCTGACGACCTTCGGCATTGTCATTTCGCTGCTGTTCGAGGCGCTGCGCTTCTTCGAGCGCGTGCCGCCGGCGGAATTCTTCTTTGGCCTGAACTGGGAGCCGCAAATCCCCATTCGCGAAGGGCAGGTTGCCGCCTCCGGCGCGTTCGGCGCGATCCCCGTTTTCACCGGCACGCTCTTGATCGCCGCGATTGCCATGCTGGTGGCGATCCCGATCGGCCTTCTCTCGGCGATCTATCTGAGCGAATACGCCTGGCCCCGCTTCCGCGCGACTGTGAAGCCGATCATGGAAATCCTCGCCGGCATCCCGACAGTGGTCTACGGCTTCTTCGCCATCCTCGTCGTCGCCCCGGCCCTGCGCGAGACGGGAGTCTTTCTGGGGCTTGATGTCGCGCCGAACAGCGCGATCGCCGCCGGTTTCGTCATGGGTATCATGATCATCCCGTTCGTTTCGTCACTGTCGGACGACGCAATCAGCGCCGTACCGCAGTCCATGCGCGACGGCTCCTACGCGATGGGCGCGACGAAGGGCGAGACGATCACAAAGGTCCTTCTGCCAGCCGCGCTGCCTGGCATCATGGGCGGCATCCTGCTCGCGGTGAGCCGCGCGATCGGTGAGACGATGATCGTCGTCATGGCCGCCGGCCTGATCGCCAACCTTACAGCCAACCCCTTCGAGGCGGTCACGACCGTGACGGTCCAGATCGTGACGCTGCTGATCGGCGATGTGGCCTTCGACAACCCGAAGACGCTCTCAGCCTTTGCACTCGGCCTGGTGCTGTTCGTCGTCACGCTCATCCTGAACGTGATCGCCCTGCGGATCGTGAAGAAATATCGAGAAAAGTATGAGTGAGATCACAGCGGATCGACGTGCACCCTACGACTGGACGTCTGCCCAGAGCAGGCGCCGCGTGCGCAGGCGCTATGCGGCGGACCGGCGGTTGCAGGCCCTGGGCCTCGGCGCCATCGGCATTGCGTTGTTGTTGCTGGGCACGCTGTTCGTCTCGATCATTTCCAGCGGCTACAAGGCGTTTGTCCAGACGCATGTCAAGCTGGAGATCTTCGTCGACCCTTCGGTGGTTGATCCTGAGAACCCTGCCGACGGCAACTACCGCAAGCTGGTCCGCGACTCTTTCTTCGCCTACTTCCCGGAGGTGACGGACTCCGCCGACCAGCGCGCGCTCCGCGAAATCCTCAGCGCCAGCGCGCACTACAATCTGCGGGATTACATCGTCTCCAATCCGGGGGTGATCGGCCAGACCATCAACGTGGAGGTCCCCACCTCCGACCCGTTCGACCAGCTCTACAAGAACGTTATTCCCCGCCGGATCGAGGCGTTAAGCTGGCAGGAGGAGCAGGCGTTCGAAACCTACGTCGCCGAGCGCGGACTCGTGACGACGCGGGACGGGCAGAACCTGATCCGCATCAACGTGTTCCTCGACCCGGGGAAGATCGACGCGGAAGACCCGGCATCCGGCAACTACCGCAGCATACTGGCCGAGGCCATGCGCGCGCTCATTCCGCGCAATGCCATTCGCAATCCGATCGACCTGCTCAGCGATGCGGCGGCCACCAAGCTCCAGGAGTTCGCGGTCGCAAACCCGGATCGCATCGGTTCAGTCGTGGAGAATTTCGAGGCACCGCTGTCCGAGCACTACGCGGCTCTCGCGCGTGGCGAGGAGCCGACGATCCTGAACCCGCGCTTCCGCAGCGCCAAGGAATTCGCCTGGTTCGACAGCCTGATCGAGCGCGGGCTCGTCACTCTGCCGTTCAACTGGGCGCTGATCACCAACGGCGACAGCCGCTTCCCGGAGCAGGCGGGTCTGGCCGGCGCGATCGTCGGCTCGGCCCTGACGCTGCTGGTCACGCTGCTCATCAGCTTCCCCGTCGGCGTGGCGGCCGCAGTTTACCTGGAGGAGTTCGCGCCGAAGAACCGCACAACCGACCTGATCGAGGTGAACATCAACAATCTTGCGGCAGTGCCCTCCGTGGTTTTCGGCCTGCTCGGCCTTGCGCTGTTCCTCGGCACTTTCGGGATGCCTCGATCCACGCCTCTTGTGGGCGGCATGGTCCTGTCGCTCATGACGCTGCCGACGATCATCATCGCCACGCGCGCGGCGCTCAAGGCGGTGCCGCCGTCAATCCGCGAGGCAGCGCTTGGCGTGGGCGCATCCAAGCACCAAGTCATCATGCATCACGTTCTGCCGTTGGCGATGCCAGGCATCCTGACCGGCACGATCATCGGCCTTGCGCAGGCGCTCGGCGAGACCGCGCCGCTCCTGCTGGTGGGCATGAACGCCTTCATCACCACGCCGCCAACGAGCATTGTGGACCCGGCGACCGCGCTGCCCGCCCAAATCTATAGCTGGGCCGACAGCCCGGAGCGCGGCTTCACCTCACGCACTTCCGCGGCGATCCTGGTGCTGCTGGCGTTCCTGATCGTCATGAACGCTGTAGCGATATTCCTGCGCCAGCGGCTTGAGCGGAAGTGGTAATCGGCATGGAGCAATTCCGTCGGCAACGCACGACCGGGGCCTGGAGCGACAAAGAGAGAGGCATCGTGGACCAGTATCAGACCGCAACGAGTTTCGCGCAGCCCGCAGCGGTGTCGGGCTCGACGAAAATCAAGTCGCGCCACGTCGACGTGTTCTACGGCAGCGCGCAGGCGATCTTCGATGTCAACCTGGACATCCGCGATCGTACGGTGACAGCCTTCATCGGCCCGTCGGGCTGCGGCAAGTCCACCTTCCTTCGCTGCCTGAACCGGATGAACGACCCGATCGAGGGCGCACGCGTCGAGGGCGAAGTCATCATCGACGGCGAGAACGTGTATGCGCCGCATATCGACCCGGTTCAACTGCGCGCGCGCGTGGGCATGGTCTTTCAGAAGCCGAACCCGTTTCCGAAATCGGTGTACGAGAACGTTGCCTATGGCCCGCGCATTCACGGCCAGGTCAGCTCAAAGAGCGAACTCGACGATGTGGTCGCGGAGGCCTTGCAGCGCGCGGGACTGTTCGAGGAGGTGAAGGATCGCCTGGACGAGCCGGGCACGGGCCTGTCCGGCGGTCAGCAACAGCGCTTGTGCATCGCGCGGGCGATTGCGGTGAACCCGGAAGTGATCCTGATGGACGAGCCCGCTTCCGCGCTGGACCCGATCGCCACGGCCAAGATCGAGGAACTGATCGACGAATTGCGCCGCAATTATTGCATCGTCATAGTGACGCACTCGATGCAACAAGCCGCGCGCGTATCTCAGCGGACTGCGTTCTTCCATCTCGGCTATCTGGTGGAGGAAGGTGAGACCAACCAGATTTTCACCAATCCGAAAGATGAACGCACGCAGGATTACATCACCGGGCGCTTCGGCTAAATTCCTGAGCCACGCGGCATTCAGTATAACAGGAGCAGCACAGACCCATGGAACAGCATACCGTAAGCTCCTACGAACAAGAGCTTAAATCGCTTGATGCCAAGATTGCCCATATGGGAGGACTGTGCGAGCAACTGCTTAGTGAGGCGATTGAGGCGCTTGAGAAAAACGCCCCGGAGCTGGCCGAGGACGTGATCTCTCGGGACAAGAACATCGACCAGCTCGAAAAAGAAATCGAAGAGCTTGCGGTACTGATGATCGCACGGCGTCAGCCGGTCGCGCTCGACCTGCGCCAGATCATCACCGCCATCCGCATCGCCGGCGACCTAGAGCGTATCGGCGATCTGGGCAAGAACATCTCCAAGCGTACACTCGCCATCGCCGGCGAGCCCCAGCCCAAGCGCGCGATGCTTGGCCTGAAGCATATGGGCCTGCAGGCCCTTCAGCAGCTCAAGGATGTGCTCGACGCCTATGCGACGCGCGATGCTGAAAAGACAAAGCGCGTCTGGATGGACGATTATGAAATCGATGCGATGTACAACTCGCTCTTCCGCGAGCTGCTCACCTACATGATGGAAGATCCGCGCAGCATCACGTTGTCCACGCATCTGCTGTTCGGCGCGAAGAACATCGAGCGCATCGGGGACCACGTCACCAACATCGCGGAGATGACCTTTTTCATGATCACCGGCGAGACGCTGGTCGAGGGCCGCCCGAAGAGCGACACCACGAGCCTGCTGTCGCCGGCTGAGGCGACGGGAGACTCCGACGATAACGGCTAGAGTAGTATCCGGGGCAGAGCGGAATGTCAGCTAAGGTTCTGGTCGTCGAGGACGAAGAGCCCTTGGCCATGCTGCTCCGCTACAATCTGGAGGCGGAGGGCTTCAACGTTACGGTCGTCTCGCGCGGCGAGGATGCCGAGGTTTCGGTCGAGGAGGATACGCCCGACCTGATCGTCCTCGACTGGATGCTGCCGGGGCTTTCGGGGCTGGAGTTGTGCCGGCGTCTGCGCACAGGCCGCGAAGGACGCAACATCCCGATCATCATGCTGACGGCCCGCGGCGAGGAAACCGACCGCATCCGGGGGCTGACCACCGGCGCGGACGATTACGTCGTGAAGCCGTTTTCGCTGCCCGAACTTTTGGCGCGCGTGCGCGCGATCCTCCGGCGCACCAGCCCGAGCCGGCTCCAGGACACGCTGGAAGTCGGCGATATCGTGATGGACCGCGATGCGCATCGGGTGTTCCGCGGCGGGCGCGAGTTGCGCATCGGCCCGACCGAATACCGCCTGCTGGAATTCATGATGGAAAGCCCGGGGCGCGTATTCACGCGCACCCAATTGCTCGACGGGGTGTGGGGGCGAGACGTGTTCGTCGACGAGCGGACAGTGGATGTGCATATCGGCCGGCTGCGCAAGGCATTGAACCGCGGACGCGATCAGGACCCGATCCGCACGGTGCGCGGTGCCGGCTACGCGTTTGGCGAGAAGCTCCCGAAAAAGACCGGAACCGGCGCGTGAGGGTGGCGCGCGCCGGGAGGGACCCGGCGCGGCGCCTTGCCCCGCCCCTTACGCCGCCTCTTTCTCCGTCGGGCGACGACGCGCCGCCGGCTGGAACGCCATCGCCGCATGGCGCTCGCAGTAAGGACCGTCTTCCGCCTTCTGGCAGCCGCAGAATCCGAAACCCGGCTGGTCTGGATCGCCAATTGGCCAGCGGCAACTGCTCTCTCGCAGCTCCAGCAGGCCAACGACCGGACCCGCCTCGGACTCCGGCTGCTCCACCGGGCGAAGATTCGGCCGCCGGGCCGGCGCCGGCCAAGCCTGCGCCACGCCAGGCTCCGCCTTCAGCGCCGCGTTCCCCTGCACCGGGAATGCCGCGCCGGAGCCGCCGCGCGGCTTCTGGTTGCGCGGGCGCATCTTGATGCGAGCGGCGCGGAACCGCGATTCTGCCGCGCGCCCGGAAAGCCCGAGCCGGTGCACCTTGCCGATGACCGCATTGCGCGTGATATCGCCGAACTGCTCGGCAATCTGGCTCGCTGTATGCCCCTCATTCCAAAGTCGCGTCAGCAGCGCGACGCGCTCTTCCGTCCATGCCATTCGTGCCTCCTCATGGCTCTGTCTCTTGAGCGCCGCACACGGAAATGCAGCGCTGATCGCGCAGACGCGGCGTCAAAAATCCCCGCCGGACGCAACGCGGCTACGCCGTGACCAAGCTCGTCAAAGGTGTCGAAAACGACGACAAACGCTGTACTGGGAAGACTCGTTCGGCCGCGGACTGGTACTGCTACCGGATCGCTGAAGCGGCGATCGGGACGCGCGCTGGCCGAGGCGGCAACTGAGGACTCGAAGGGGCCGCCAGCCCTCAAACATTGCGGTCGCCCCTCCCGTTGCGCCGAAGCCACTGACTCCGGGGGAGGGCACACCGCTATCCTGCTCTACGAAGTGCCACGCCCGGTTGAAAAACTCAAACGCCGAGCACGCTCCTGTGGCCCTTTTGACGGCAATTATTGCCGCAGTGTGTCTTTTCGGCCAATTGACACCGCGAAAGCGAGTGAGGAATATGCTGCGGGAGCGAGGCTGTCCCGGCGGCCAGCCAACGCGCATGCGCTTTTTTGCAACGGAGAAGAAAGTCCTCGGACATGCCGGCGGTGCTGCCAACTTACGCCCGCGCTGATCTCGTGTTCGAGCGCGGCGAGGGTGCCTATCTTTTCACGACCGCGGGCGAGCGTTATCTCGACTTCACCGCAGGCATCGCCGTGAACGTGCTTGGCCATGCCCACCCCAAGCTGACAGACGCACTGTGCAACCAGGCGCAGAAGCTCTGGCACACGTCCAACCTTTTCCGCGTGGAGGGGCAGGAGCGCCTGGCCGAGCGGCTCTGCGCGGCGACCTTCGCCGACACGGTGTTCTTCACGAACTCGGGCGCGGAGGCCCTGGAATGCGCCATCAAGATGGCCCGAAAGTTTCACTCGGCCACCGGCGCACCCGAGCGGCACAGGCTCATTACTTTTGAGGGCGCGTTTCACGGCCGAACAATGGCGACCATCGCCGCGGCGGGGCAGGAAAAGCTGCTGAGCGGCTTCGGCCCGCCCATGCCGGGCTTCGACCAGGTGCCGCTCGGCGACATCGAAGCCGCACGCGCCGCGATCACGCCGGAAACCGCCGGCTTCCTGATCGAGCCGATCCAGGGTGAAGGCGGCATCCGCAATCCGGGCTGGCCGTTCTTGCGAGCTCTGCGCAAACTCGCGGACGAGCACGGCCTGCTGCTTATTCTCGATGAGGTGCAGTCGGGCGTCGGCCGGACCGGACGCTTCTTCGCCCACGAACACGCAGGCATCGTCCCGGACATTCTCGCTGCGGCCAAGGGCCTCGGCGGCGGCTTCCCGGTCGGGGCCTGCCTGGCAACAGAACACGCCGCGCAGGGCATGACCGTGGGCACACACGGCTCGACCTTCGGCGGCAACCCCTTGGCGATGGCCGTGGGCAACGCAGTGCTGGACATCGTTCTGGAGCCCGAATTCCTGGCGCATGTGCGCGATACCGGGCTAAGGTTGCGTCAGCAGCTCGCGGAACTCAGCGATGCGCATCCCGGCATGATCGAAGAGGTCCGCGGCGAAGGTTTGCTGCTCGGCCTCAAATGCTCGCCGCCAGTTGGGGATGTGGTGGCCGCGCTGCGAGCGCAGCACATGCTTGCTGTCGGCGCGAGCGAGAATGTCTTGCGGCTCGTGCCGCCGCTCAATATCGGCGAAGACGAAGTGCGCGAGGCTCGTGGGTGTCTCGATGCGGCGCTCACGGCGCTTGGCACCGACGCTCCTGCCGCTGCTGCGCATCACGGCTGACCTTCCCGCTCACTGGTTCTCGCGCCCTCGTCGGCCGCAGCGTGAAAAACGTGGACAAGCCATGACGCCTCGTCATTTCCTCGATCTCAACAGGCTCGAACAGTCGCAGCTTCACCGACTGATGGCGCGCGCGCATGACATGAAGGCGCGCTTCCAGCGCGACCGGCTGTCGATCGCTCACCTGGCGCGCGGCCAGGTGCTGGCCATGCTGTTCTCCAAACCCTCCACGCGCACGCGCGTGTCCTTCGACGTGGCGATGCGCCAGCTCGGCGGCGAGACGATCGTGCTGAACGCGAACGAGCTTCAACTCGGCCGAGGCGAGACCATCGCCGACACCGCCCGGGTCTTGTCCCGTTACGTCGACGTCATCATGTTACGAACGACGGCCCACGCGGACCTTCTCGAACTGGCCGAACATGCGGACGTGCCGGTGATCAATGGCCTGACCGACCTCTCACACCCATGTCAGGTCTTCGCCGACGTCATGACGTTCGAGGAGTATCTCGGCCCAATCAGCGGGCGGAAGATCGCGTGGATCGGCGACGCGAACAATAACGTGGCGACCTCCTGGCTCCACGCCGCGTCGATGTTCGGCTTTATCTTGTCCATTGCGTGCCCGGAGGCTTACCGGCCTTCGCCGGAACTCGTCCAGGACACGACGGCGCGCGGCGGGCAAATCGTTATTCATGAGGATCCGGGAGAGGCGATTGCGGGCGCCGACTGCGTCCTGACCGACGTATGGGTGTCAATGGGTCATGACGACGGCGACCGCCGCATGAAGATGTTGCGGGACTACCAGGTTGATGCGGCGCTGATGAGCCGCGCTGCGCCCCATGCTATATTCATGCATTGCCTGCCCGCCCAGCGCGGCCATGAAGTCACCGGCGAGGTGATCGACGGTCCACAGTCCGTGGTTTTCGAGGAGGCCGAAAACCGGATGCACGCGCAGCGGGCCATCCTGGCATGGTGTTTAGAGGCGGAGTGAATGGTTGGAGAATCCGGCGGGACGAAAACGGATGGAGACGTGCTCGACCAGAGCGAGGGCAAACTGGTCGGCACACTAGAGAACTACGTGCTGCCCTTCCAGATCGAGAGTGCGGGCGTGCGCGGCCGCCTGGTGCGGCTTGGCCCGGTCGTCGACGACCTCTTGTCGCGCCACAATTATCCTGAGCCGGTCTCGCGCCTGCTTGGCGAGGCGATCCTGCTCACCGTGATGCTCGGGCACTCGCTGAAATTCGACGGCAAGCTCACGCTCCAGACCAGTTCGGACGGCCCCATCACCTTCCTGGTTGTGCAGTTCCGTGCTCCGGGCGACGTCCGTGCTTATGCCAGCTATGAGGATGAGGGCGTCGCAGAGGCGATCGCGGAAGCCGGCGAGAGCGACCCGCGCCTGCTCGGCAAGGGGCACATGGCGCTGACGATTGAGCCGGGCGGCGGCCTTGAAAGGTATCAGGGCTTCGTTGAGCTCGAGGGTGAGAACCTCGTCGACGCGGCCCATACGTATTTCCGCCAGTCGGAGCAGATCCCGAGTCTGCTGCGCGTGGCCGTGGCACCGCAATTCGTTGGCGGACGCGACGGGGAGCGCGGCGGTTGGGCCTGGCGTGCGGGCGGCCTGATGATCCAGAAGGTCGGCGCCGAGGGCGGCCGCAACGCCATCCATGCGACCGAGGCCGAGGGCCAGAGCGCGGAGGACTGGAACCGCGCCTCCATGCTTGGCGCGACGGTCGAGGACCATGAAATCCTTGATCCGACGTTGTCGCCGGAACGTTTGTTGATCAGGCTTTTCCACGAGGAGCGCGTGCGCGCGTTCCCGGCAAGCGCGATCAGCGCGTTCTGCCAGTGCTCGCGGGAGCGGGTGGAAGATTTGCTCAAGCGGTTCCCGGCCGACCGGATCAGCGAGATGGTTCAGGACGACGGCAAGGTCTCGGTGACCTGCGAGTTCTGCAACAGCGAATACGACTTTGACCCAGACGCGCTGTTCGGTCACAGGGGTGAATGACCAGTGTCAAAGACGAGCATTGCATAGCGTCACTAAACGGTTCGGCCATTCACCACGTATTCATGTTACCGCCCGCAAAACCGGCGTCAGTGCGTTCTCGTAAGGTTGTTTCATGCTCCAGCAGCGCCCCGCAGAGGAAACGGATCGGGAAGACCGGCATGAGGAGCCCCAGGGCGGCTTTCTCAGCGTGCTTGGCCGTGGGGCCCGCCTGCTGCTTCAAGTGCTGCTGCCGCTGGCGCTGCTGGCGGGGGCCTACGCGGGATACCAGTACCTGCTGGCGACGAAGCCAGCGGTGACCCCCGAGCCCCCGCAGGAAGCGGTCTCGCCCGTGCGCGCCGTGACGGTCACTCATTCCAGCTATCAGCCGCAACTGACGCTCTACGGCGAGACGGTCGCCGGACGCGAGGTGCAGTTGCGCGCGCTGGTCTCCGGCGAGGTTGTCGAAGCATCGCCGAACCTGCGCGAAGGCGGCGAGGTCTCCGATGGCGATCTCCTTCTGAAGATCGACCCGTTCGACTACGAGATCGCGCTCGCCGAGGCTCGTGCTCAGATCGCGGAAACCGAAGCGCGGCTACAGGAGAGTGAAGCGCAGATCCGCGCGCAGGAAGCCGCCCTGGAACGAGCGCGAGAGCAGCTCGAAATCGCCGAGCGTGACCTGGCGCGCGCCGAAAGACTGGTCGACACCGGGGCCGTTTCGCGCCAGACGCTTGATCAGCGCCGCCTGACGGTCAGCCAACGGCAGGATGCCGTCGAGCAGGGCGAGATCAGCCTGTCCGTGCAGCAGGCCCGCGCCGATCAGCAGCGGGCCGCGCTGGAGCGCCTTCGCGCGACCCGCCGCACCGCGGAGCGGAACCTGCGCGACACGAGCCTGACCGCGCCCTTCAACGCTTACGTCAGCGAGCCGAACGCCGAGGTCGGCAAGGTTCTGGGCACCAACGACGCGGTGGCCACCCTGATTGACAAGTCGTGGATTGAGGTACGCGTGACGCTGAGCGACGCTCAGTATGGACGCCTCGTCCGCACCAGCGGCGGCGTGCTGGGCCGCCCGGTCGAGGTCCGCTGGTATGTCGGCGAGGAGCCTTTCGTCTATGAGGCGGAGATCGTTCGCGTCGGTTCGCAAATCGCCTCTGCCAGCGGGGGCGTGAATGTCTTTGCCCGGATCAAGACGCCGCTGGAGCCGACGCCTCTGCGCCCCGGAGCCTTCGTCGAGGTGCGCGTTCCGGACATTCAGTACGAGGACGTCGTCCGGCTTCCACAGACCGCGCTTTACAACAACGATCATGTCTACGTGATCGAGGATGGCCGACTGACTCGTCGCAGTGTCGAGCAGGTCGGCGGCGCGGACGGCTATGTGCTGGTGCGCGGCGATCTGCAGGACGGCGAGCGCGTGGCGGCGACACGACTGGCGCGTCCTGGAGAGGGCGTCAAGGTGACGGTGGTGGAGGCAGATGTCTGAGCATCCTTCGGGCCGGCCCGGTCTGATCGGCCTGTTCGTCCGGCACCCCACGGCCTCCAACCTATTGATGCTGACGATCATCGTGCTCGGCCTGTTCTCGGTCAGCCGGCTCAACACGCAGTTCTTCCCGACCGTCGAAATCCCGGCGATCACCGTCACGATCCAGTGGTCCGGCGCCAGCGCGCTGGACGTCGAGCAGAACATCGTCGACGCGATCGACCCTGAGTTGCGCTTCCTCGACGACGTCGACAAGATCACCTCGGTCGCGCGCGAGGGCGTGGCGGTCTTCAACATCGAGTTCTTCGCAGACGCAGACATGCAGAAGGCGCAGTCTGACGTCGAGCAGGCGGTCGAGCAGGTGACAACGCTGCCGGAGGCCGCCGAAGAGCCGACGATCCAGCGCGTGACCTTTTACGAGCCGGTCGCAAAGATCGCGATTTCCGGGCCCTTCGCCGAACGCACGCTCAAGGACTATGCCAAGCAGATCCGCGACGGGCTGCTGGAGGCCGGCATCGACCGCGTAAACTTCACCGGCGCGCGCGACGAGGAAATCTGGGCAACGATTCCGGAGGCGGAGCTGCGCCGGCTCGACCTTGGCGTGGACCAGGTCGCCACGCGCATCCGCGAGGAGACGCGCGACCTGCCGTCCGGGACGGTCGAGGGGGAGTCCGAGCTGCAGTTGCGCACACTCGCCGAGCGCCGAACGCCGGAAGAAGTGGCCGAGATCGAGGTCAAATCCGACGCGGCGGGCAACAAGATCCAGCTCAAGGACATCGCCGAGGTCGAGCCACGCTTCGACGACGATGCCATCATCGGGCTGCACGAGGGTGGGCGCGCGATCCTGCTGCAGGTCCAGCGCGCGGTGAGCGCCGACACCCTTCAGACCATGGACGAGATGAAGGCCTATCTGGACCGCGTCCTTCCCACGCTTCCGGAAAGCCTGAACGTCGAGGTCTATGACATTCGCGGCGAGTACGTGACCCAGCGCCTCGGCATCCTGATCCAGAATGGCCTGCAAGGGCTGGTCCTCGTCCTCATCGTCCTGTTCCTGTTCCTGAACATGCGCATCGCCTTCTGGGTCGCGGCGGGCATCCCGATCGCGTTCCTGGCAACGCTGGTGGTCATGTTCCTGTCGGGCCAGACGATCAACATGATCTCGATGTTCGCGCTGATCATGATGCTCGGCATTATCGTGGACGACGCGATCGTGGTGGGTGAGGAGACCGCCACGCGCCAAAGCGAGGGCGAAGGGCGCATGGAAGCCGCGGAGAACGGCGCGAAGCGCATGTTCACACCGGTGACGGCCGCGAGCATGACGACGATGGCCGCCTTCCTTCCGATCTTCATCATCAGCGGGCGCATCGGCGACGTCATGGTGGCCATCCCGCTTGTCGTCATCGCCGTGCTGATCGCGAGCCTGGTCGAGAGCTTCCTGATCCTGCCAGGCCATCTCAGCCACAGCTTCGGCAACCTGAACCGACCGCCGAGCGCCTTCCGCCGCACCTTCGACCGAGGCTTCCAGTGGTTCCGCGATGGGCCTTTCCTGCGCTTCGTGGAGTTCAGCTATGACTGGCGCTACACCACACTCGCCTTCACGTTCGGGGCAATGCTACTGGCCATTGGCTTGCTCGGCGGCGGGCGCGTGGACTTCCAGTTCTTTCCGTCTCCGGAATCCGAGAACATCTCTGCCGAGGTCGAGTTCGCCGCGGGCACCCCTGACCCCGAGCGGATCAAGGCGCTGAGCCGCATCGAGGACGCGCTTTACGAAGCCGAAGCCGCACTGACCGAGGGCGAGGGCGGGCTTGTCGTCACCGCTTTTACCACGCTCGGCAAGGCCGGACGCACGCAGTCCGACACGATCTCCGAGGTCGCGGTCCAGCTCGTCCCAAGCGAGGACCGCACAATCCGCACCGAAACCGTCATGCAGGCCTGGCGCGAGCGCCTGCCGATGATCCCCGGCATCGAGCAAGCCACTGTGCGAACCGAACAGGTCGGCCCGCCGGGCCGTGACGTCGACGTCAAACTGCAGAATGCGCCGATCGAGAACCTCAAGGCCGCGGCGGAAGAGGTCAAGACGGCGCTGCGCGGCTATCCGGGCGTCACGGCGATCTCCGACGACATGCCCTACGGCAAGCGCGAGTTGATCGTGGAGGTCACGCCGCGCGGCCTTGCCCTGGGCTTCACCGCGGAGAGTGTCGGCACGCAGCTTCGCAACGCCTTCGACGGCGCAATCGCCACCCGTTTCCCGCGCGGCGACGAGGAGATCACCGTGCGCGTGCTGCGCGAGCAACAGGCAGAAGGTGCGCAGGCGCTGGAAAACTTCTATCTGCGCGCGCCGGACGGTACCTTCGTGCGCTTCCCCGAAGTCGCGCAGGTGCGCGAGCAGGCGGGCTTCTCGATTATCCAGCGCATTGACGGGGAGCGAACCGTGTCCGTCACCGGCGACGTGGACGCCGAGGTGAACAGCGTGGCGACCGTCGTGGAGCAGCTGAGGGCGGATGTGCTGCCGCGCCTGGTCGAGAGGTACGGCATCGAATACGACTTCGGCGGCCGACAGGAGGATCGCCAGCAGTCCTTCGCCGACCTCCAGACCGGTGCGATCGTCGCGCTGATCCTGATCTTTGTTATCCTCGCCTGGGTGTTCGGCAGTTACGCCAAGCCGCTGGCGGTTATCGGCATCGTCCCCTTCGGCCTTGTCGGCGCAATCGTCGGCCACCTGATCATGGACATGCCGCTGACGATCATCAGCATGATCGGCCTGCTCGGACTGTCCGGCATCCTCGTGAACGACTCCATCATTCTGGTCGCGCAGGCCAACGAACGGTTGAAAGCGGGCGAAAACCTGCGCGAAGCGGCGATAGGCGCGTCCTACGACCGTTTCCGCGCGGTGCTGCTGACATCGCTCACGACCATCGGCGGGTTGACGCCGCTGCTGTTCGAGACCAGCCGGCAGGCGCAGTTCCTCATCCCGATGGCGATCACGCTGGTGTTCGGCCTTGCGGCGGCGACCTTCCTGGTGCTGATCCTGGTGCCGTCGCTGCTGGGCGTTGGCCGCGACATCGGCCGGGCGGCCGGCGCGATCAAACGGCTTTATGTCCGCGCGCCGCGCGGCGAAGCCTCCGAGGCATAGGGCTCAGGAAAGCCAGAACGCCGGCAATATCAGCACGAGCACTGCAAAGAGTTCCAGCCGGCCGATCAGCATGGCAGCCGACAACACCCATTTCGCGCTGTCCGGCAGGCTGGCGAAATTTGCCGCCGGCCCAATCGTCTCTCCGAGCGCCGGCCCGACATTACACAGCGCCGTCGCCGCGCCGGAAATCGCGCTGATCGTGTCCAGGCCGATCACCTCCAGCAGGATGGCGATCACCGCGAAGGCGCCGATGTAGAGGAAGAAGAATGTCGTCACGGCACTGATGACATCGGGCGACAGCGGCCGGCCGTTATACGTCTCCAGGAACACGCCGTGCGGGTGGAACATCAGCCGGATCTTCTGGCGCAGCCCCTGGAACAGCACCTGAAACCGGAAAATCTTGATCCCGCAGGAGGTCGAGCCTGAGCACCCGCCGATGAACATCAGGATAAAGAACAGCGAGACCGCCATCGGGCTCCACATGTCGTAGGGGCTGGTGGCGTAGCCCGTGCCGGTCATGATCGAAACGACGTTGAAGACCGAGTCGACGTACTTGCCGCTGTCGGTGATCGGCGCGCCGGGCGCATGCGCATATACGCCGACTGCGCTGAACACGGCGAGGGTTGCGAGGAACCAACGCACCTGGCTGTCGCGCAGCATCGCGCGGAAATCCCCGTGGAGTGCGCGCAGGAACAGCGCAAAGGGGAGGCTGCCGAGGATCATGAACCCGATTGCCGTGAGTTCAATAGGCAGGCTGTCGAAATGCCCGATGGAGGCGTTGTGGTTAGAGTAGCCGCCGGTTGCGATCGTTGTCATCGAATGGACCAGCGCGTCGAAGGCGCTCATCCCAGCGGCCTGGTAGAACACGGCGCAAGCAGCCGTCAGCGCGATGTACAGCAACGCCAGCTCGCCGGCGATCTGCGTCGCGCGCGGCAGGATCTTGCCAGCCGTGTCAAAGCCCTCGACGCGGAAAAGCTGCATCCCGCCGACCTTCAGCATCGGCAGGACGGACAGCGCCATGACGATGATACCCAGCCCGCCGAGCCATTGCAGCAGCCCACGCCAGATCAGGATGCCGGGCGGCGCCTCGCGCAGATCGGTGATGATGGTCGAGCCGGTGGTGGTTATGCCCGACATCGCCTCGAAGAAGGAGTCGGTGTAGCTCAGTTCGAGGCTGGACCAGGCGAACGGGATAGCGGCGAAGGCGGTCAGCGCGATCCACGAGGTCGTCGTCAGCAGGAACGCCTGCTTGATGGTCAATTCGCGGCTGCGCCCCCAGTTCGAGACGGTCAGCCCGACGCCCACGAACAGCGTCACGCCCGCCGAAGCGGCGAACACACGCCAGTCCGGGTTGCCGGCGGCGGCGTCAAACAACGCGGGCAGGAGCATAGCAGCCCCGAGCGTCGAGAGCAGTATGCCGACGGCGAGCAGGACCGGCCGGAGGTCTATCATCGCATTCCCGCGCGCTCCCTCGCCGCGCTGCGCGATCACCCGTGGGCCGCGCGCAAGCCCTGATCGATATCGGCCATAAGATCGCGCACATCCTCCAGCCCGACGGACAGGCGCAGGAGATCGCCCCCGATGCCCAGTTCGGCGCGCGCGTCCTCGCTCAGCCGCTGATGCGTGGTCGTCGCCGGATGCGCGATCAGGCTCTTGGCGTCGCCGAGATTGTTGGAAATCTTGATGATCTGCAGCGCGTTCATGAAGCGGAAGGCCGCCGCCTTGCCGCCTGCGATGCGGAACGCCACCATCGGCCCGCCATTCTCCATCTGCCGGCGCGCGATCTCGTGCTGCGGATGGTCCGCGCGGCCGGGATAGGACACGCCAAGGATGCCCGGCGCTTCGGCCAGATGATCGGCGAGCCGCGCCGCTGTCTCGCTCTGCTGCGCGACACGCAGCGGCAGGCTCTCCAGCCCCTTGAGCATAACCCAGGCATTGAACGGGCTCATGCACGGCCCGGTCTGGCGCAGGAAATTGCCCAGGTACTCGTCGACGAACTCCTGATCGCTGAGGACGACGCCACCGAGGCAGCGGCCATGCCCGTCGACATGCTTGGTGGTCGAATAGATGACGATATCCGCGCCCAGCGCCATGGGCTTTTGCAGCATCGGGGTGGCGAAGACGTTATCCACGATCAGCCGCGCCCCCGCCGTCCGCGCGATCTCGGCCACGCCTGCGATATCGACGAGATCGAGCGTCGGGTTGGCCGGGCTTTCGAGGAACAGCGCGCGCGTGTTCGGGCGGATCGCGTCGCGCCACTGGCTCAGGTCCCGTCCGTCCACCAACGTACTCTCGATGCCGAAGCGCGGCAGAAGTTCCTCGACCACGTACCGGCAGGAGCCGAACAGCGCCCGCGCGGAGACGACATGATCGCCCTGGTTGAGCCAGCAGAGCATCGCCGAGGTGACTGCCGCCATGCCCGATGCGGTCGCGCGCGCAGCCTCCGCGCCTTCCAGCATCGCCATGCGCTGCTCGAACATGGTGATGGTCGGGTTGGCGTAGCGCGAATAGACATAGCCCGGCGCGTCGCCGCTGAATCGTGCCTCGGCCTGCTCCGCGCTCTCGTAGACATAGCCGGAGTTGAGGAACAGGGCCTCGGACGTCTCGCCAAACGCACTGCGCAGCGTCCCGCCATGCACCAGCGTGGTCGCCGGGCGCCAGCCGCCGGGCGGCGTCTCGTCACCGGATTGGGTCATGGGCAACCTCCTTAAGCGCCGGAAACCACCGTCCCAGCGTGCAACGCGGCGGATTAAGCAACCGGCCCGCCTTGGCGTCAAGGTCGTTCTCCGCTACACGAAAGCGCAAGGAGCTAACGAATGAGTGAAACGACCGCGCCTTTGGCGACGTCGGGGCTGCTGCCCTGTCAGGAGATCGACCGGCTGATCGCAGCCGGGCATATCCTCGCCGAAGCGCCGATCATCGAGGAGCAGATCCAGCCGGCGAGCCTTGACCTGCGCCTCGGCCGCCATGCGTGGCGCGTGCGCGCCAGCTTCCTGCCCGGCGAGCGGTTCACGGTCGCGGACGGGCTGTCGCGCTTCGGCCTGCACCGCATCGACCTGACGGATGGCGCGGTGCTGGAGACCGGCTGCGTCTATGTCGTGCCGCTTCAGGAGGCGCTCGCCCTGCCCGCCGACATCAGCGCGGCCGCCAACCCCAAGAGTTCCACCGGCCGGATCGACGTGTTCACCCGCATCATCTCCGATCACGGCCGCACATTCGACCAGATCCCTGCGGGCTATCGCGGGCCGCTCTACGCGGAAATCTGCCCGCAGACCTTCCCCGTGCTGGTGCGCACCGGTTCGCGGCTGGCACAGATGCGCTTTCGCCGTGGCGTGATTGACACGAGCGACACGGCGCTTGCGGCGCTGCACGACCAGGAGCGACTGGTCTCCACGCAGGCGGACATCGACCGGGGCCTGGCGCTTTCCGTGGATCTCGCGGGCGGAGAACCCGGCGCGGTGATCGGCTATCGCGCCAAGCGCTATACAGGCGTCATTGACATCGACGTGGCCAGCGCCTGCGCCGTCGAGGACTATTGGGAGCCGCTTCATGCCGGCCGGGAGCCGGAGTTGGTGCTGGACCCCGACCAGTTCTACATCCTTGCCTCAAAGGAAGCCGTGCATGTGCCGCCGACCCACGCGGCGGAGATGATCCCGTTCAACCCGCTCGTCGGCGAGTTCCGCGTCCATTACGCCGGCTTCTTCGACCCCGGCTTCGGGCATGATGCGGCGGGCGGCGCGGGCAGCCGCGTGGTGCTTGAAGTGCGCAGCCACAAGGTGCCGTTCATGCTGGAGGATGGGCAGATCGTCGGCCGCGCGGTGTATGAACAGCTGACCGAGGTGCCGACGCGCCTGTATGGCCAGGACATCGGCTCGCACTATCAGGCCCAGCGCCTCAAGCTCTCGAAGCACTTTCGCTGAAGCGGCTTTCGCGCCGTAAAAGCACGTCATGCCCGTGCTTGACACGGGCATCCAGTGCCGCGGGACTGTGTTCATACGCTGGATTGCCGGATCAAGTCCGGCAAAGACGAATGTGCAGTTGTTTAAGTCTGCTCGAAAAGGGGCCAGACGATGCGCCGGTCAGCCCGAACAGCTCGCCCCGCCCAGCACACAGAACTTGCTGCAGTGCGGGTGGCACAGCTTCACCGCGCCATTCTCGAACATCCCGCCATCAGCGCCGAAGGACTCGCGGAGCGTCGCGCCCATCTCGAAAGCGCGATCATAGGGCAGCAGCGTGCAGGGCAGCACGGTCGGCTCGCTCGCGCCCTTGCGCTTGACGATCATCCGGCTTGACGCGCACATCACGCTGTCCGGCGATTTCCCGAGAATGCCCCAGCACGCCTCGGTGATTTCCGGCACATCGGCTGTCTCGTCCATCTCCGGGAACAGCACGAGCTGGCTCGGATCGCTCGCGTCGATGGGCCAGCCGCGCTCGGCGATCAGCCGCGCATAGCCCTCGCGCGCCTCCGGCTCCGGCTCGTCCCACATGGTGCGCCCGGCGATCGACACGTTGAAGCCGTTTTGCGCCAGCCAATCCAGCCCGTCCCGCGTGCTCGCGAACGAACCGGGGCCGCGCTCGGTGTCGTGATAGTCGGCTGTGTAGTGATCCATGCTCACGCGGATGGTCAGCCGCGCGCCGTGATCGCGCTGCAGGCCCAGCAGCCCGGCCTTGACCCGTGGGCGCTGCATCGGGCGCATCGCGTTGGTGAGGATCAGCACCTCGAAGCCGCGGTCCAACGCGTCCCGCGCCATCTGGATCATCTCGGGGTTCAGGAACGGCTCGCCGCCGGTAAAGCCGATCTCGCGCGTGCCCAGGGCCAGTTCGGCGATCTCGTCATAGACCTTGCGCGCGTCGGCGGCGGAGAAATAGACCAGCCGATCATTCGTCGGGCTGGACTCGATGTAGCAGTTCGCGCATTCGATGTTGCACAGCGTGCCGGTGTTGATCCACAGCGTCTCCAGCTTGCGCAGGGCCACTCGCGCGCGCCGCTCGCCCTTCGCGGTCCGGTCCGGGTCGGAGAATTTGCGCGCGATGAGGTGATCGTCCCGTGTGCCGTGCATGCCGTCTCCTTTGCTTGGCTCCGGCGGAGATATGGCAAACCGGCGCGCGGAAATCACGGGGGATCGGCGCGGCGGGCGGTCACAAAGGCTTGAGCGGGGTCAGTCGAACTCCACCGGGAACTGTCGGCAATCCTCGGGCAGCCGCCCATCGCTGCACCAGGCGCAATAGGTCGCGCCCTCATCCAGCCCGTCGACCTCATGGGACTGGCCGGGATCGAGGCAGAATTCGATCTTCTCGATGCCGTCATAGACGCGCAGGCAGCGCACGCCCTCCTCACAGTTGTTCTCCACCGTGACACTGCGGGCGTGGGCGGACGCGGAGAGTGCTGTGGTCAGCAGGACGGCGAAGAAACCGCGTAGGATCATTGTTGCGCTCCCGGCTCTTTCTGCCGGGCGTTTGTACCCAAGTCGCGCCGAGCTTTCAGTAACAAAAGCGAGTGAAGGGAAGGCGCCGGCACTCCGGCCCGCGCGCAGGCACGCGCAACCGCTCGGCCAGGCGCTCGCCAGCGACGGCGCCCTCCCCCGGTTCCGGACGACGATCCACCAACGTGCCGGCGAAGCGCACCATGGGGTAAAAGCTTTGACAAAGTGTAAGCGCTGGGCGCTCACGCTCGCTTTTTGATCCACGCCGCGAGGAAATGATTGAGCCACAGCCTCTGGCGCGGTCCGTGGATCTGATGATCCGCAATGTGCTGGCGGCGCGGCTTCGCGCCGGGCAGGCGCAGGCGGCGATGGGCGTGCGTGGTCCAGCGGTCGATCATCGGCAGCGTCATTTCCGGGTGAAACTGAAGGCCGAAAGCCGGGCCGTACTGAAACGCCTGATGCTCGAACACCGGCCCCTCGGCCAGCCGGATCGAATCGCGCGGCACGTCAAAGCCCTCGCGGTGCCACTGATAGACATGGCTGGGCCAGTGCGGGAAGCGCCGTCCTGGCTTTAGCGGGCGAATGGGATAATAGCCGATCTCAACCTGCCCGCGCGAATGCGAATAGACCCGTGCGCCAAGCTGCTTGGCCAGAAGCTGCCCGCCCAGGCAGATGCCGAGAAACGGCAGATCGGCCTTCAGCGTGCGCTCGATCAGGTCGCGCTCGGCGTGGATGTAGTCGAAGTCGTCATTCGCGCTCATCGGCCCACCGAAAACGACCACGCCGGCATAGTCCTGAACGCTCTCGGGCACCGGATCGCCAAAGCGCGGCCGGCGCAGGTCTAGAGCGTAGCCGTGACCGGTCAGCCAGCGCCCGACATAGCCCGGGTTCGACTGGCGCTTGTGCACGATGCAGAGCACTTTTGGCTTACCGCCGGCAGGCGCCCGGCCGGCCTCGCCGGCAGCGGGCGCGAATTCGTCGTCGCGGCTCATCTGTTTCATGGCTGGAGAAACCTCCGCTTTTTCAACAGAACGCCCATCAGGGGCGTCGTCAATGTGTGCGGCAGAATGCGTACCGCGAAATAATTGAATGTCGTCAGTATGCCCGGCGTGATGATGACCTTGCGGCAGCGAAAGCCCTGATAGGCCGCTCGCGCCACCACATCCGGGTCCATGCAGCCGATCACCTTGGTGTAGAGCGCTGATTCCGCGCCCATGCTTTTGTGAAAGCGCGTGGCGACCGGCCCCGGCACCACCACCGACAGCCGCGTGCCGCGCCCGCCGATCTCGTGCGCGACCGCCTCGGTCAGCGAGATCACATACGCCTTGCTGGCATAATAGGCCGCCTGATACGGCCCCGGCAATGCGCCGCCCAGTGAAGCGACGTTCAGCACGCCCCCGCCGCCGCGTTCGAGCATCTCCGGCAGATACCGGTGCATCAGGTCGGTCAGCACGCGCATGTTCAGGTCAACCAGGCGCAGCACGTCCGCCGTTGCGTGTTCGACGAATTCGCCGCTCAAGCCGATCCCGGCGTTGTTGACCAGCACATCGACCCGCAGGCCGCGCGCCTCCAGATCCTCGGCCAGCCGGTCGCAATGGCCGTGGATCGCTAGGTCGATCGCAAAGCAGTCCACCCGAATGCCGTGCGCCGCCCGCAAGGCTTCGGCGTTTTCGGCCAGCTTGTCCTCGCTGCGCGCCACCAGCGCCAGATCGTGTCCCGCGGCGGCGAATTCATGCGCCAGCGAAAGGCCTATGCCCTCGCTCGCGCCGGTGATCAGGACCACATCGCGCCGCGCATCGTCCGGGTCCGGCCCCGCGCCGGCCGGCACCCTGCGCCGCGCCCAGGCACGTTCGAGTCGCTGAATCACCCCGCTCATCCGCCCGGCGCCGCTGCTCTATTGCTGTGCTTCGACCTTCTTGCGGGCGCGGATGCGTTCGCGCGAAGAGATGCCAAGAAGTTCTGCCGTACGCCAGATCAGGTTTTCCTCGTAACCATGGACCTCGCCGTCAGCGTAGGCGATCTCCCACATCATCTCGATGATCTCGAGCCGGTCCTCCTCGGACAGCGCCTTCTTGAGCTTGGACGTGAAACTGTAGATGTCGACAGCATCGCGCTCACTGCGCTCGGCGGCGACCACCAACTCGTGAAGCTGGTCGCCAGAAAGGCCATAGCGCTCCTTAAGAACGTCCTGGAGGCGCTCGGTCTCGGCCTCTTCGACATAACCGTCGATGGTGCTGGCATGAACGAGCAGCGCCGCGGCGGCCAGCCGCGTATCGTCAACCCTTTCGGTCTCCTCCTTGGCGCTGTCGCCCGACATCAGATTGTCCAGCACCTGTCCCAATGTCTTGATCATCTGGCCTCGCTTGTTTGCGGTTGCGCTTTACCAGCGCAGGGGGGCGCATCGTCTAGCGCAAATCGCGTCTCGGCGTCGCAATCTGCGGTATCGGCTGCCGAACTGTCACGGAAAATGGGCCTCGTCTCCAGGGATTTAAAGCAGCCCTGGCTCCCGACGGGATTCACTGCTGCTTAACGCTTTCCCAAACCGGGCCGGCGCATTCATGCATTGGCAATCCTTTTGCGCCATCGCTGAAATCGGAAACCGGCGGCGCGCATCAGCAGACGCGCAATGAACATAATACATCCCGACGGCTCTGCGGACATGAACACGGACCTGAACTTCGCCAACGACGAGTGGTTCTGGAAAGCCTGGTCGGAAACGATCTCGAAACGCTACGCCAAGGCGCTCCACGGGCACTACAGCAAGCACGCCGACGCGACCATCGTGAACGACCGCTCGCTGCTGAGCAGCGAGTTTCTGGAGCAGTATGCCGCCCTCGTCATGCTGCTGGAGCGCTTCCCCGCTGCGCCCGGTGCACTGGCCGGTGAACTGGCGAACTGGCGGCCACGCTCCTACGAGGATTATTTCCGGAGCGCTGGTCTGGGCGACGGGCAATTCGCCATTGCAGCCTTCGCAAGTGCGCCTGCCACGGTTCGTCGGCCCTTCCTTGCAACGGTCGCGCAACTGGACGATGAAAGTCTCGGCGCGGTCGAAGCGGTCATCGACGTCGCGCGCCAGGGCCGGGCCGATCTGTTGCCGCGCCTTTGTCGGGAGCGAGCGCAATCCTTGCGTGCGCGGATCGAAGAGGTGGCGCAACTGATCGCGGCGACCGGCAAGCCGAGCAAGGTGAGCCAGAGGCGGGCGCTTGCCGCACGGTAAGCCCAAACATTCTCCCGGCCGTTAGAGTGGTAGGCTGGCTATCATCGCAGTCCTCCGTTAGCCTCCTCGCGGAAACAACTGGGAGCGCGCCAATGAAAGCCGGCCTGCGCCTGCTCGTGGCCGTCGTCGCGGTCGTCGGACTGTTTCTAGCGTTCAATTACGGACTGCACGCACGCATCCCGGATCTCCTTTGGCGGACGCTCCATTTTCTCAGCTTTTTCACCATCCTGACCAACGGAATCATCGCGCTCGCGATGGCTCTGCCAGTCCTGGCACCCGAAAGCGCGGCGGGCCGGTTCTTCACCAGCCCGCGCGTGCGGACCGCGATTGGGGGCTACATCATCATCGTCGCGGCCGTGTATCATGTCATGCTCGCGCCGCTGTGGGACCCGAAGGGCCTGAACCTGATCGCGCAGATCATCCTGCACACGATCGTGCCGATCGCCTTTCTGCTGGACTGGCTTGTCTACACGCGGCGCGGCGAGACGCCGTGGCACTGCGCGCTGACGGCGCTGATCCTGCCGTTCCTTTACGCGGCATGGATTTTCGCGCACGGCGCCTGGACCGGCTTTTATCCATATCCCTTCCTTGATGTCGCCGAACTGGGCTATGGGCAGGTGCTGCTGAACATGACTGTGCTGACGGTCTTGTTCATTTGCGTGGAACTGTTGCTGGTCACGATCGACAAAGGGCTGGCCGCGCTGCAACGCGGCTCGGCACAAACGCAAGGGTGACCCTAGGATACGCATGCGCCGACATTGACAAAGGCATGCCCAGCACTGTATTTCTCTCGCACACATGCGCGGGCTGCGAGTCCGCGCGCTTAAGGCGCTGCCCGAGGCCATCTCCAAATCGGACAACACAAAGCCCGCGAACAACGGCTTCCCCCGTGAAGGGTCGTATTTGCGTTCGCGGCGCCACAGGGCGCGGCAAGAGAAAAGAAAGGCTTGAGCGATGTATGCGGTCATTCGCACGGGCGGCAAGCAATACCGTGTGGCGCCCAATGACGTTCTGGAAATCGAAAAGGTCGAGGCGGACGAAGGCGAAGTCATCGAGCTTCCCGAGGTCCTGATGATCGGGAAGGACGGCGCTGCCCCCCAGATCGGGGCGCCGACCATCGACGGCGCGCGCGTCGCCGCGGAGGTGCTGGAGCAGGGCCGCGGCGAGAAGATCATAGTCTTCAAGAAGAAGCGCCGGAAGAATTATCGCCGCAAGCGGGGACATCGCCAGCCGCTCACGACCATTCGCGTGCTGGAGGTGCTGGAGGCCGGCCAGAAGCCTGGCGAAGGCGTGGGCAGCGCACCGGCCAAGGAGACGAAAGGCAAAGGCAAGGCCAAGAAAGGCACGGAGCAAGCTCCGGCCGCTGGCGCTGCCGAGGAGAGCAAGGCTCAGAAGAAAGCATCCGGCAAGCAGAAGCCGGCAGCGCCCTCCGGCTTCGAAAAGCTGGATGCCCCGCAAGGCGAGCCCGACAACCTCAAGGCCCTGCCGGGCGTCGGCCCGAAACTGGCTGAAAAGCTCAACGAATATGGTATCTTCCACTTCCATCAGCTTGCCGCCATGAGCGAGGCGGACGTGGAAGAAATGGACGCCGCGCTGAACCTGCGCGGCCGCGCCACCCGCGACGACTGGGTCGGTCAGGCCAAGCAGTTTATCGAGGACAGCAGCGCCTGAGGCGGCACAACGACATCGGCTGAGCCCTCTGGGGCTCCACGAAACGCGAGAGAGAGCCATGGCACACAAAAAGGCAGGCGGTTCATCCCGCAACGGACGCGACACGATCGGACGGCGCCTCGGCGTCAAGAAGTTCGGCGGGGAGCGGGTTATCCCGGGCAACATCATCATCCGCCAGCGCGGCACCACCTGGCACCCGGGCGACGGTGTCGGCATGGGTCGGGATTACACGATCTTCGCCGTGCGCGAAGGCCGTGTGGCTTTCCGGAACATCCGCGGCGGCCGGACAACGGTGTCAGTACTTCCCGAAGCCGAGTAACGCCGGCGCGCATTCTCATGTAGAAAAGCCGGCGTCGTTCATGTTTCCGCCGTTCGGGGGGCCGATGTTTGTGGCAAAGCGGTCCATGAGGGGGGAGACATGCGACGCATTCTCGTGATTATCGGCAGCGCCGTGCTGGTGGCAGTGGCGGCGCTCTTCATTATCCCGTTTCTCGTTCCAGCCTCGACGGTCAAGGGGGAGCTGGCCGCTTACGTAAAGCAGGCGACCGGACGCCAGCTCGTCATCGCCGGGGACGGGCATTTCCAGGTCCTTCCTTCTACCGGTGTAACCTTCGAGCGCATTCAGCTTTCCGGGCCGGACGGGGATTCGCAGCGGCCCTTCCTGCGCGCCGAGACCGTGACGGCCGAACTCAACGTGATGTCGCTCATGGGCGGCGGCATCACTTTCGACGCGCTGACACTCGACAATGCGATTATCGACCTGCGCACCGATGCCGCGGGCAACGTCAATTGGGAGTTCGGGGCGGCACGGCAGCCGGTGGAGATCGCCTACGCCGCTCCGGCCCTGGCGGCCCCGGCTCGCGTTCGCATCCGGCGAGTAAGCCTGCGCAATTCAACGATACGGTATCATACGCCGGATGGTCGCGTGCCGGTCGAAATGACGGACGCGGACCTGGCAGTGCGGATGCCGGCGCCGGGGGAAGCGGCGACACTTCGCGGTGCTTTCTCCGTCCGCGGGCGCCAGATCGAGGTCGATGCCACGCTTGAGACGCCTCAAAAACTTGGGTTCGGCGAGCGCGCCAAGCTGACGGCCGCGCTTTCGGGCACGTTTGCCGAACTCGGCCTCGACGGATACGTGACGCCGGAGAGAACTGTCACCGGCGCGCTTCGGGCTGATACGGACCGGCCGGCCGAACTCTTCGCGCTTGCCGGCGGCAACGCCGCGCCGATGCTCGAACGCGTCGCGCTGCAGGCCCAGCTGGATACCGGTGCCGATGACATTCGGCTCTCCGGGCTGACAGCAACGTTCGACGAAATGACGGCACGTGGCGACCTCGCGGTGGCAATGGATGGCGCGCGGCCTGCCCTCTCAGGACAGCTCGATTTCGACAAGCTCAATCTGGATGCCTTCCGCTTGCAACCTGTCCCGCGGGATGCAGCCCGCGCTCAGGATCCGGGGTTATGGTCGGCGCATGCTGCCCCGGAGGACGATATCCGGCTCGATCTGTCGGAGCTTGACGCGCTCGATGCCGACCTGACGCTCACAGCCAAGACGCTCACCCGGAAGGCGCTCGCTGCGCGCGACGCGATTGTCCGCGCCAGGCTCAGCGGCGGCACGCTGAGACTCGATCTGTCACGCCTGAACCTCTATGACGGCAGCGCGATCGGCGCCGCAGAGGTCAGCGCGCATCAGGGCGTGCCGGTCATCAGTGCGATGCTGGACGTGCAGGACGTCGACGCGCTGCCGCTTTTCCGCGATGTCTCGTCCTTTGACTGGCTGTCCGGCAAGCTGAACGGCCGGGTCCGGCTGGCCAGCGGCGGCCCGACGCTCGACGAGCTGCGCGCGAGGCTGCAGGGCGAGGCCGACATGGCCCTACGCAACGGTGCGCTGGAGGGGCTTGACCTCCCCGCCATCCTCGGCCGGCTTCAATCCGGCGATATATCGGAATTCCACCGTCGAGAGGGCGAGGAAACGCAGTTCGTCCGGCTGGATGCGTCATGGACCATCCGGAAAGGCGTTGCACGCACGGACGATCTGCAATTGGAAGGGCCGTTTGTCAGCGCCGACGGCAACGGTGAAGTCGATGTCCGCCACGAAAAGATTGATCTCAAGCTGCGTCCTCGCGTGACACCGCGGGCGTCCAACGGGCAGACAGCCGAGGCGGTGGAGCTACCGATCCGTATTCAGGGCGACTGGACCGACCCGGCAATCCTGCCAGATATCGAGGAAGTGCTTAAAGACCCGGAGAAAAGCCTCGGTGCGGCCAAGAATTTCGGCAAGGCCGTGGAAGAGTTCACCGGCGGCGAGGTTAGCGAGGACGACTTCAAGAACGCCATCGAAGGGCTGTTCGGACAGTCGGACTGATGGCCCCGATCACCTCTGCATGCTCTCCCAGAACTGGCGCAACTCCTGTGTCCGCTGCCGCTGGCTCCGCCGCGAACGCCGGCTACGGCTGCGGTTCCGCTGCGCCGATGGTGCCCGCCACTGCCGGGAAACGGTGTCGTAGGCCTGCTTCTGACGCTTCTCGCGGCGCGCCTTCGCCTCCCGGGCCTCACGGATGCGCTTGGCCCGTTCGGCGCGCAGTCGGGCAAGCCGGGCAATCTCCTCATTCTTCTCCAGCCGTGCCACCGCGCTCTCCACCTGCTGGAAAAGGCTGGACACGCGCTCGGCATTACCTCCCAAGTCGTGCTCGACGTAGCGCGACGCTGAGCGCACATCCACGCGGGCGCGGCTCTGACCGCCTCGAATGCGCACAGCGACATCGCCCGTGATCCCGAACAGCAGCGAACGGTCGGTCGCCTCAATGTAGCCCGCCTGGCCGTCCGCCGGCGGCGTCGCCGAGACGATGCTCCAGCCCAGTTCGTCGATTGATTCGCGCACAAGGCTGAAGGTCTCCTCCGCCGAGCGCTCGACCGTTAACGGCTTCATGGTAAGTGGACCGGTCGTCGCGCTGTCGGGAGACGGCGCTGCAGCGGCTTGTACCTGACGAGCCACGTCCGCGCGCACTTTCGCCAGTTCGCGGAAGGCCGGCGGCGCGGTGGCATCGGTAGTCACCTCCGTGACGCCAGGCTCAAGGAAAAGCTTTGGCAGCGACCAGGCCGGCCCGGCCAGCACTAACGCTGCGGCGAAAATCGCCGCAAGTGCCCGGCGCGATCCGCGCGAACCGTCTTGCCAGATGCGCCAGAGGGCCACGAGCGCCAGCGCCACCGCGATCACCGCGCCAAGCACGGCGATGCCGAACACGCGCATGGCCACAGGCGTGGACAACCCGGCGAACTGATGCAGCAGGATCGTCAGAACGAAGAGCTGTAGCGTTAACAGCGCAATGCGACGGCTCCAGGTGGCCGCGGACGACATCTGCGGATAAACTCGCATTCCGGCTAAGGGTCCCTTCTCTCGGCGAATCCCGTTTTATCCGCTCGGGCCATCGCCTTGCAAATACAGGCTAAGCCATCCTGGACGATATTCCGTAAACGCCTTAAGGCTTTAAGCGCCCAGCCTCGCCAGAAGATTGATGCGGACTGTACAACGACGCCGTGGCGGGATTGTGGTGCGACCGTGCCGGCTTGCAACCACGCGGCAAAGGGACCGGTATCTATGCCCTTTCGGGTCAGCCTCGGGTCTAACGGCCGAAATTCGCCCAAAATTCGGGCCGACTGAATGCAGACGCTTGCGCGGCGGCCCCGCGCATGACACATCCTGAATGACAGCGCGTGACTTCCAGCGCCACCTCCAAACTCCAGTCGAAAAATGGCCGAAACCAAGCAGAAGAAGATCGCCCGCAGCGAGGGCGGCCGCGAAAACCAGCGGAAGATTGTCGTGCGACAGGCGCGGCTTGACGACGTGGCCGAGATCGCCGCGCTCAGCCAGCGCGTCTACGCGCCCGCTCCGGGCTATAGCCAGCGCGCGATCCGCAGCCAGATCATCAATTTCCCGGAGGGGCAGTTCGTCGCCGAATACGAAGGCCAGATGGTCGGGCACTGCGCCACTTTCATCATCTCCGGTGAAGTCGCACTGAACCCGCACACCTGGGCGGAGATCACCGGCGACGGCTTAGCCTCTCGCCATGACCCGGAGGGCGACTACCTTTACGGCATGGAGGTCAGCGTCGACCCCAACTACCGCCGGCTGCGCATTGGCCGGCGGCTCTACGCCATGCGCGAGAAACTGTGCCAGGAACTGCGCCTCAAGGGCATCGTGTTCGGCGGGCGGATGCCCGGCTACGCCCGGAGGCAGCGGACCTATCCCAACCCCGAGGACTACGTCCAGGCGGTCAGCGATCGAAAGATCCGCGACACGGCGATCCGCTTTCACCTGTCCAACGGCTTTGAACCGGTCGGCGTGCTCAAGGACTACGACCCGGACGACAAGGAATCGCTGGGCTACGCCACGCATATGGTCTGGCTGAACCCCTACTATGTCGAGGCGGGCGAAAAGCCAGGCTCGGAACGGGCGATGGCCCAGCCGGACCAGGTCCGCGTCGCCACCGTCCAGCTCCAGATGCGCGGCATCAAGGACGCCAGCGAGTTCGAGCGTCAGATCGAGTACTTCGTGGACGTCGCGGCGGACTACCGCGCGGATTTCGTGCAGTTCCCGGAACTGATGACGCTCCAGCTCCTCTCCGCCGAGCCGAAGCCGCTGCCGCCCAGCGAGGGTATGGCGCGCATCGCCGAGTACACCGACTGGTTCAAGGATTTCATGCACCGGCTGGCGATGCGCTACAACATCAACATCATCGGCGGCACGCACCCGGTCCGTGACGAGGACGGCGAGATCCGCAACGCGGCCTTCGTATTCCTGCGCGACGGCTCGGTTCACCGGCAGGACAAGATCCACATCACGCCAGACGAGGCCTATTGGTGGAGCCTGAAGGGCGGCAGCCGCGTCGATGTCATCAATACCGATTGCGGGCCGATCGGCGTGCTGGTCTGCTACGATTCCGAGTTCCCGGAACTGGCGCGCCATCTCGTCAATCAGGGCGCGATGCTGCTGTTCGTGCCGTTCTGCACGGACGAGCCGCGCGGTTATCTGCGTGTACGCTACTGCTGCCACGCGCGGGCCATCGAGAACCAGATTTACGTCGTGCTGTCTGGCGTCGTGGGGAACCTGCCGAACGTGGAGAATATGGACATCCACTACGCTGAAAGCGCGATCCTCACGCCGTGCGATTTCGCCTTCGCCCGCGACGGGGTGGCGGCCGACGCGGCGCCGAATACCGAGACCATCGTGTTCGCCGATCTGAAGCTGTCGGACCTGCGTGTGGCGCGCTCGTCCGGGTCGGTGCGCAACCTGCGCGACCGTCGCTTCGATCTTTACCGGGTGGTGTGGAACACCCGGCGCTCATGAGGTGCCGAGCGCCGACGCATTCGTGAGCCGTTGAGGGAGACTGCCATGTATATTGCCATGAACCGCTTCAAGGTCGCCAAAGGCCGCGAGGCGGAGTTCGAGGAGATGTGGATGAACCGCGATTCCTACCTGCACGAGGTTCCGGGTTTCCTCGAATTCCACCTGCTCCGCGGCCCGGAACATGACGATTACCGGTTGTACACGTCGCATTCGATGTGGGCGTCCTATGAAGCGTTCCAGGATTGGACGCGTTCGGAAGCCTTCCGCAAGGCGCACGCCAACGCCGGCAGCATGCCCGAAGGGCTGACGCTGGGTCCGCCCGACTTCGAGGGCTTCGAGGTGGTCGGCGAAGTCAAATCCGAAGGGTAAACAGCCCGATACGCACGGAAGAAGAGGGGCTTAACCTTGGGCCTCTTTTTTGCCGCAAAAACTTGGCCGACGCCCGAGAATTCTCTGGACGCAGCGTGGCAACTGCGCTACTGTTCAAGCAATTAAAGTTCGCCGCAACGTTGGATGACCCATCAAGAGGATCGGAGCAACACTCCGGTCCTCTTTCCGTTTGGGACGCTCAAGCGGCATTTCTCTGCAGGCGGCTCTGAACCTGCCCTTCCGAGACAAGGCGCGCCGTACCGCGCTCCGTCGCCTCGATCAGCCGGCGGCGGAACTCCTCGCGCGGCAGCCCCGGCGGGATCGGCTCCAGAAACTCCATGATGATCGTCCCCGGATTGAGCCGCCACGCGTGCCGCGGCCAGTAGAGCCCAGAATTCAGCGCGAGCGGCACGCACGGCGCATCCAGTTCCTCATAGAGCAGAACGACGCCGGGCTTGTAATCGGGCGGTGCGCCGGGCGCCCGCCGGGTGCCTTCCGGGAAGATGAACACCTGCCGACCCTCTTTGGCGCGCGTCCGCGCGATCCGCGCCATTTCCCGCAGCGCCACCGCGCCATGATCGCGCCGGACCGGGATCATCCCCAGCTTGCGGGCGAACTGGCCGTAAAGTGGGATGTCCATCAGTTCCTTTTTCAGAATCACGGCCGGATCCGGAAGATAAGCCATCGGCGCAATCGTGTCCCAGGCCGACTGGTGCTTCGACGCGACGATGTAGCCGCCCTCTGGCAGCCGCTCCAGGCCGCGCACCTCCATGTCCACGCGGCCGATCCAGCGCAGCAGCAGGATGATCGTGCGCGTGTGCAGCTTCCATGCCCACAGCACCCAGCTTCGCGGCGCGAAAAACAGCGGCAGGCCGAACAGCATGAACAGGATGGTCGTCAGGTAGAACGCGGCATGAAAGGCGATGGAACGGAGCAAGGGCAGCCTCACACGGACAAGGGATCGAAACAGCCATGAATGCCGCGACCGCCGCCCATTAGCCGCACGCCGGCACAGCGCGCAACGCTGGCGACATATTTTGCGTACTCGCTGGCAAGCAGGCGAAAGGTGCCGGGATGCGCCCACCAGGCATCCAACCGCAGACGGGCGGGGACGACCGGGTAAGGAATCAACTCCAGACTCGGCAACGCCCGGCGCAGTTCCACCAGCCCGCGCGGCATGTGATAGCTCGACGTGACGACGATGACCGACCGGAAACCACGCTCCGCCGCCCAGCGCCGCGTTTCATCGGCATTCTCGATGGTGTCCCGCGCGTTGCGGTCAAGATCGATGCAACAGTCGAACAGCCGCTCGGCCTCTGGGTTGATGCGCCGGAGCATCGCGGTCGTCGTCTTGGGGTGCACACCCGAGATGAGTAGGCGCCGCCCGCGCCCGGCGGCCAGCAGCCGGACCGCTTCCGTGACCCGCGAATCGCCGCCTGTCAAGACCACGATCGCATCGGCCTGGATGTTGCTGTTGGGCGGGCTCTTCTCGATCTGGCTGACGAACACAAGCAGGCCGATGCCGAACAGAGCGACCGTGGCCAGCGTCGCAAGAAGCAGCCAGCGCAGAGCCGTCAGCACGCTGCTGCGCTGCGCGCCACGCAGATTGTCGGTTTGGTCTTCAGAGCGCGTTCGCATGGCGGTCCGCCTGCGCCAGATCATGCTGTCCATCGCCGGTGCGGGCCGCGCCTCGTTTGCGTGGCCCATGCTTCGTCGATAGCGCGCATATGCGGCGAGATCACGTTGAAATCATTTGACGTTTATCAGCGATTCTGCTGATCGAGAATACGATACACGCCGAACCTTGACGTTATACGGCAGATCGCGGCGACAACCACAACAACCAGCACCAGCAGGGCGTAACCCAGCCAGTCGAGCGTCCCGGCGCCCACCAGCCGGCGCAACTCGGCATCCGTCGCCGGCGAGGCGCCGAACAGTGAGGGCAGCAGCGGAAACACCACGAACACCAGTGCCGCAAGCCCGGCGCCTGCCGCGCCTGCCATGATTCCCAGTGTCTGGAAGTGCTTCTCGAACTGCTGCGCGATGAAGCGATCGCGTGCACCGACGAAATGCAGCACCTCGACGATCTCGCGGTTCGAGGCCATCGCGCTGCGCGTCGCCGAAACAATGATCGCCACCGTCGCCAGCGCCACTAACGCGATCACGCCCAGCCCGGCGACCGCAAGCGTACTCGTAAGGCTACGGATCTGGGCCTGCCAGCGGCCGTGATCGTCGAGCATAGCGCCCTCGAACTCGCCCTCCAACGCCACGCTCAGCGTGGGCAGATCGGGCGGGTTTTCTCGGTCGAGCTGCACCGCGATCAGCCGGGGCAGCGGCAATGACTCCAACCCCTCGACCTTGCCCAGCCATGGCTCGATCAGCGCGTTCGTCTCACGCTGCGACAGCACGCGGACATCAGCAATGCCGATCTGTTTTGACAGAAAATCGCTGATTTCCGCCAGTTTCGCCTCGGTCTGAGTTGCATCGGCGGCGGGGCGCACCTGCACCGTCACCTCGCTTGCCACGTCGCGCAGCCAGGCCGAAGCGGACTGGTTGATCAGATACACAACCCCGGTGGTCAGACTCGCGAGGAAGGCCATGATCGTGATCACGACCACCAGCGAACGCCCCGTGACCGACCGTGGCGGCACGATCGGCGAGTTACGCAAGGCAAGCTTCGGGACCGCCAGCGGCTGCTCGCGGATCACGGCGGGGAGATTGCGCATGGTGTCGATACTCATGACCTAGCCGACGATCTGTACGGTGCCGCGCTCAAGCTGCAGGCGCGGGGCACCGAACTGCCGCATGAGTTGATAATCGTGTGTCGCGATAATGACCGAGGTCCCCAGCCGGTTCAGTTCGACGAACAGCCGCAGCAGCCGGCGGGCCATTTGCGGATCGACGTTACCGGTCGGTTCGTCGGCGAGCAAGAGTTCCGGCTTGCCGATCACCGCGCGGGCGATGGCCGCGCGCTGCTTCTCACCGCCTGACAGGACCGGCGGATAAGCGTCCATCCGGTTGCCCAGCCCGACCCACTTCAGCAGCTCGGTGACGTCGTCACGGTATTCGTGCGGCTTGCGCCCGTGCACGCGGAGCGGCAGCGAAATGTTCTCCCATGTCGTCATGTGATCGAGCAGCCGGAAATCCTGGAACACAATTCCGATGCGCCGGCGCGTCTTCGCCCGATCCTCCGGCTGCAGATTGCTCGTGTTCTTCCCGAACAGGTGCACCGTTCCGCGTGTGGGCTTGAGCGACATGAACAGCAGGCGCAGCAGGGTCGACTTCCCCGCGCCGGATGGGCCGGCCAGGAAATAGAACGAGCCGGGCAGCAGGTGAAAATTCACGTCCCGCAATACCTCTTCGCCCTCGTCGTAACGCAGCGCGACGTTCTCGAAGCGGATCACGGCACACTCCCGCTGGTTGATGGATGGGGAATTATCGCTGTGGGTTGTGGTTTTCTCAAAGCTCTGCCTTATTGGTATCAACCAATTTTGGCATTTACAGGAGACGGCAGCGGGACGAAAGCCCCGCGCAAACGAACCGTATAAAGCGGGAGGCGGCAAGATGGAATTCCGGTGCCCGGCCTGCGACACGAGTTACCGCGTTCCCGTGCGCATCGATCAACAGGTGCGCTGCGCGCGCTGCAACCATGTCTGGCGCATCGCGGAATCCGACTTCGTCATCGACGAGGACGCACGGGACGAGACCGAAATGCCCGAAGCATTCTCCAGCCCAGGCGCAAATGACGAACACGATTCGTCCGGCGCCCAGGGGGCGGAGCAGGACGATCTGTCTGCGCTACTGGAAAGCGGCGAGGACTGGATGGGCGCGCGGAACGATGAGCCGCGGGCGCCCGTGGATGAATGGCCGGCCGGCGATTGGTCGACATCTGAGCGCCATACATCCCCTGCGCTCGGGGAATCTTCGGAAATCGCGCCAGAGCCTCACCGCGTCGAGGACGGCGCCCTTGCAGCTGGTCAAGCCCCCGGAACGCTCGAGATGCAGGATGAGGGCGCCGACGCAGGCGATGATTCATCCGCGACGGGTGGCCCGACACAGGAGGACGCCGAGAGCTTCGACCGCCGGCTGGCCGATAGCTGGTTTTCCGGCGCCGCCGATCGGCAAGGCGACACGGATAGCTTGGAAAACGAACCGAACGCGGCCTTCGAACGCATCATGGAGGGCATTGAGGAAGTCATTGCCGAAAACAGCGGCAGCGACGACAGCGCGACCGATCGCGCTGGCGACGAGGCTGATGACCCGCTGCGCGCCCTGATGAACGAGGAGCGCGCGCGTAGCCTCGGCGCGACGCTGCAGGACCAGCAGCACACAGCGCAGACAGAGAACGAAAACAGCGACGATCCGTGGGGCGGCAAGGTCGTGCGGCTGACGGCCCGTAGCGCCGACCGGCGGGTGGAGAGCCGCGCGCAGGATGAGCACGGGTTGCGCGAGACTGAAAGCGCATCCTCGGGGACCAGCGGGTCGGTGGAGCCGATGGCCGACCTGATCGACAAGATCGCCACGGGCCGCGCCGAGCCCTCCGATCTTGCTGAGGCGCAGGAGCCGGAAGACATTCGCGCGGAGCCGGAGGGCGCGGTCCAGGGCGCGGACGCCATGAGCCAGGCGCATTTCGAGGCGTTGCAGGCCGATATGGAGGACGCCGCCCACGCAATGCAGGAGCGCTCGGAACCCGAAGAGGATGGCCCGAGCGAAAGCTGGACCGCCGAGAGCTATCACGACGACGCGCATGAGGAAGCGCAGCGCGAGAGCCTCGCCTTCGACACCGGACAGGAGGCGTTTGACGGGCGTGAGGCTTCCGAGCCGCAGGAGGACCCCTACGCCCGCGATGAGGAGAGCTTCGACGCGCAGGACCCGGACGATGATCGGGGCCAGGACTGGGACGAAGCTGAACGGGACAGGTGGCGCGACGAACCGGCCGACATTTTCGCCGTAGACACGCCCCCGCACCGCCGCGGGGATGACGCGCCCGACGCGATGGACGTGGAGGATGACGACGCGCTGCTGGCCGAATATGACTTCGGCGACGAACAAGAGAGTGAAACGCCGCCGGAGGGCGCCGATCAGGCGCGCAGGGGCGCTGGAACGCTGACCGTGGCCGCTGCCTGGGCGCTGTTTGTCGCGGTGATGGCCGGGGCAGCCGTCTCGGCCGTGAGCTTCCGCGACCAGATCGCCGAGATGTTGCCGGCTTCCGCGCCGGTCTATGCCGCCATCGGCTTCCCGGTCGATCCGCCGCCGCTCGTCTTTGGCGAAGTCGGTTACAGCTGGGACGAAACCTCTCCGAACACGCTCATTCTCACCGGCCAGGTCAAGAACAACCGGTCAGAGTTGACGGAAGTGCCGAACATGCAGATCACCGCCCGCGACGACAGCGGCGAGGTGGTGGCGGAAGAAAGCCAGTTTCTCGGGCAGTCCGCGCTGTTGCCCGGCGAGACTTACGATTTCCGCGTTCAGGTCGAGGTCTCGCCCGACAAGCTCAAGACGGTCGAATTGCGTTTCTGAGCGCCCTACTCCGCTGGCGTCGCGACAGCCTCCGGCTCGGCGCTGCGTAGGTAGTGCGGGTAGACGGTGATCAGCCGGTAGGGCTTGTAGTGCTGGTTGCGGATGAATCCCTGCAACTGGCCGAGTGAGGCCGCCTTCTGCCAGACGCGCTGACCTTCCACCGTGCTGGTGCTGGAGCAGAGCTTGCGCACCGTGGCTGCCTGATGCCGCGCCTCGGAGTTCGACAGGAAGATCTGCGTCTCCAGGCTGCCCGCCAGATCGTCGGGGATATCGACCGGAAACTGCGTGCCGATCGCAATGGCTATGCCGAAGGCGCGGCCCTCCCGCGCCATTTCCTGCAGGCGCTGGCTGTCCTTCACCCGCCACGCCTCGTCGAACACGAACAGCCGGCGCAGAACGCGGGGCGCCTCGCCGCGCAGTGCATGGCCGTGCGCCTGAATGATGATGAGTTCGGCGATCGCCGCCTTGATCTCGTCGTTCGGCAGGTCGTGCAAATCGAGAACGATCTTCTTTTCCAGCAGATCGCCGAAGGTCAGAGGCGCTGTCTCGTCGCTCGGGAACAAGCCGAGATCGAAGAGCGGATCGACGCGGTTGAGCAGCGTCTGGGATTCCTTGTGCTCGCGTAGATACTCCACAACGTCGCCGAAGCCCGGTGCGGTGATCTCCCCGGCGCGGTACCAGTGCTGCAGGTTGATGCCGCGATCCTCGAAACCCTGGCGCAGCGCGTTCTTCAGCTTCGCCTGCTGTTGCGTGCCCAACCCGAACACGCGCTGGAAAATCTCCGAGATGGTATGAATATGCCGGATCGGCTGCACCTCACCCTGCATCCCCGGTACCGGATGCAGCGGATTGAACGGCAGGCCGGCGCGGCTGACGTCATAGACCGACAGGCCGAGCGGCTTGGCAAACCTGTCGTCGGCGTAATCGTTCTTGAAGTCCAGAATACACATTGGATAGTCGGCGCGCGCCATCGCGTCGATCAGCACGCGCAGCGTCTGCGTCTTGCCCGAGCCGGGATCGCCCGTGACGAGGAAGCCAAAATTGAGCAGGCGATCCTCCGGGTGGTGCGGATCCCAGTAGATCGGCGTCTTGGCGTCCGAGGTGCCAAGGAAGACCTGAAAGCGATCGGATGCGGCTGCACGCGCCTCATGCTTCTTGAAGTCGATAACGGCTTCCTCGGTCATCGCTGGCTCTGCTGGTTCTTCAGAGGACTCGACCTCCGCGATCTGATCCAGGTCTTCCGCCGCTTCCGGCTCCAGGGCGTCCGCCCGGTCTTCTGGGGCGGAGCCGGCCGGCGTGACCTCGGGCGGCGGGGCGGCATGGTCACGCTCCTCCGGCTCGCGCTCCATCTCCGGCGCGGGCGCGCTGATCTCGATGGTCGGCAGGAAGATCGCCCGCAATGGCGCGATCCGGCTGAGCAGGAAGCCTGTCTCTGCCCGCCAGGCGCGAAAGCCGCCTTCGGACTGATGCGCCTCGACAAAGCGCTTGGCCGCGCTGAGCATCTGCCAGTCCGCCGGCTCGAAATCCACGACGATGCCACCCGCCGCGCGCAGCTTGTCCAGCGGCCCGGCCACCTGCGCCGACTTGCTGCGCGGAAAGCGTTGCTTGCCCACTATGACCGGGCGCGCGTCCCCGGCGTGGCGGCGCACCGATTCGATCTGCTTGGCGAGACGATAGTCGCGGTTGATCGCCGTGCAGATGCCAAGGAAGCGCATTTCGCTCTGGCCCGCCTCCCCGCCGCTGAAAGTGAGTTGCAGCCCCTTGGTCTGCGTTTCCGTCAGCGTGCTGGCCTCTGCGCGCACCTGTACCGGCGCGAGCTCCGCCGCAAGCGCGCTGGCGGCCCAGCGCAGCAGGTCGAGCCGGTCGTCATCCGTCTCCGGCACGTCAAAGGCGGTGTGCTGGTCGAGATGATCCTGCCAGGCCTTGGCGTAATCGCGCGCGGACTGCGGCACGGGTGCGGCCGGGGCCGCGTCATCAAAGAATTCCGCCTCTTCCGGTAGCCGTTCCAGGTTCAGCGCCATCGCGCGGAACCGCGCCAACTCCGAAAGCGCCTCGCGGATGCGCGCGCCGACCAGCCCCTCCACCAGCCAGTCCGGGATCAGGTCCATCAGTGGCGCAGTGTCTTCCATGTCGGCCATGCGTGCGACGCGTTCCATGCGCCGCTCGAACAGCGTGCGAAGCTGGTTGCGGTTCGGCGGCTTCAGATAGGCGGGCGCGAGCGACAGGCGGATGCGATCGCGTGTGGACTGAACCAGCTTGTCGTGCAGTTCCTCATAAACATTGCGCAGCGAGGCCAGCACGATCGAGATGTTGGGGAATTCCTGAACGAGGTTGACCGCCTTCTCGATCGCGCGGACATACAGCGACTCGTTCGCCAGCGACCAGAAGGACTCGAGCTGATCGAAGGCGAGCACGAAGGCGCCGTCCACGGCGCGCGCAGCCGTCGAGATGTCACCCAGCCGGCGGCGGTATTGCTCGGGCCGCTCCAGCGGGGCGAAGCTGAGGCCCGGGACTTCGGTCTCGGCCGCATGGCCGCCGAGCGCGTCGAAGCCCGCCAGATCGCCGCCGTAATGCAGCAGCAGCGCCTTGACGAAGTCCTCGCTCACGACGTTGTTGGTCCGCTGATGGATGAAGCGGCGCAGGCTGCGCGCAAGCGGCGGCACCGCCTCCAGGCAATCGAGATCGCCCGCTTCCGCCTTCGCCTTGAACGTCCGTGCATCGGCGGTTCCGAGCTGTGCGAGCAGCGCGTGTGCCAGGTCGATCAGCGGCGGATACCATTCCGGGGCGCTGCCGCGGCGCACCAAGAGCATGGCGATCTGCTCCGGCGCCGGGACGGCGCGGCCATGCGCACGCCGCTCCATCTCATCGGCCAGACGCGGCGCGAACTCATGCGCAAGCCGCTGGCACAGCGCACGATCCTCGTCCTGCACCGCCTGACGGAACGGCGCGGCGTCCTCTGCCGGCAGCAGCCCAAGCAGCGCCTTCGCGTCATCGCCGAGTCGGGGAATGCCGAAATAGGGATTGTTCAGCTCGCGGATCACCGCTTCGAGCATCCAGCGGTCGTAATCGGCATCCGTCACCGGCGAGGTCATCTGGATGACGGCCGGATAGAGCTGCCCCTGCACGGCAAGTCTCCGCAGGCTGGCCGCAAGCAGGTGGGTCTTGCCGAACCCGGCCTCGCCCAGGATCAGCGCGATGCGCGCGTTCGGATCGGAGTCGCCCGCGCGAGTCGCGCGCACGGCGGAGGTGATGGCGCCGCGCGCTTCGGCATGCAGCGACTCGACGTCGAAATTGACCTCATCCTTCGCGCTCTGCAGCGAAGCGGTCTGGGAAAAGACGCCGTTAAAGCGCGGATCTATGAAGATGCTGAACGCATCGCTCATGAATTTCGGCCCTCAAACATCAAGGATCGTCTTGAGTCCGGGACTACGCCGGAGTAGTGATTGCATCGGATCTTTCGTCATGCCGCGAAATCGTGAAGATTTTGTTTTTATTTGATGGAAATGCTGGGCAAGAACCCACGGACGCGCTACTCAACAACGACGAAATGCACCACATCTCCGGCCCGTGTTGGCGTCGCCGAGCGTTTGCGCAGGTCGTCATCCATCAGATCAGGGATGTCCAGCCGCGTAAGGTGGAAATCTGCGCCGGCGCGCACCGCCGCCCAGAGGCGGGACTTGAACTCGTCGAGCGAAAGCGGTGCGTGGCCCTTCGCAATGTAGGCGTCATAAACCTGCGCAATGGCGACCTGTCCGCCGGAGAAGGTGCCGCCTCGGGCCCTCGGCGTTTTGAGCTTGCGGGCGAGCGCGGTGACAGCTTGCGCGAAGTCCTCTGGCTCGGCGACGATGCCAGTTTTGGCCGGTTCGGACGCGGTCGCCGCAGGCGCGTTTTGGACCGCTGCCCGCACGAGTGCCCGGCGCAAACCGCCGACGCCTGCCGACGCGCCCGGCAGAATGCGCCGCAGCAGCGCCGGCGTCGCCTGATCCACGTTGCCGCGCGTCAGACCGCAGAACCGCAGATAGAGCGTGCGCGTTAACGGATCATTCGGGCCGGTCATATCGGTAGGACCCTCCGCGCTGAGCAGGTCGGGGCACCGCGCTGCTGCGACACGCCACACCAGCGCGGCGCGCATCGCGCTCAGTTTCGGGCAGATTGCCGGGTCCGCCAGATCGAAAAGCACGGCGAGCGTGCACGCGTAGAAATTCCGCGCATCTGCCAGATACCGCCTGGTCACGGGCTGCCGCGCATCGAGCCTCAGCGCGAGCGCAGGCAATTGCCACTCGGCCAGCGTCGGCCAGTCTGCCTCATTCAAGTCGAAGCGCCTCTCCGCCTCCGCCTGCCCCGCCGTGGTGAGCCGCCAGCGGCCGCCCGCCGTCTCCGCCAGTCCTTCCGCTGCCAGTGCCTTCAGCGCGCCGCGTGCATTCGCCACGCCCCAGGGTTTCACGCTGCGCCCGACAATCGTGGTTGACCCTTGCAGCGACGCCAGGCAGGCGAGCGCCACGTCCCGCGGCCGGATGGCTTGCAGCCGCGTCAGATCAGCGGATGGCAGGCTGGGAAGCTGCGTGGTCATGCTGCGAAACGGCGTTTCGAATCCCGCGGTCGGCGAATCATTGCGAAATGATCGCGCGCACAGGTTGTCGTGTCGAGGCCCGGCGCGCTTATCCCCGGTGATTGGGGAAATTGCGCAATGGCTGAACGATCAGAACCTGACCTTCAGGCCAACCGTGTAGTTCATGCTGTCATCGGACGAAAGCTCGCTGCCGACCTGCGTGCCGACAATGCCGAAGGGGGAGCCGCCGCTTTCGTCATCGTTGTTCAACGCCACCGTGGGGACATAGCCGAGGTATTCCGCCTGCCCAAAGACCTCCAGACTGCCCCACTGGAGATCCTTGCCAAAGCTGAGATGGACACCGGCGATGACGGTGGTGTCGTCGTCGTCTGCATCGACGCTGCCCCATTCTCGGATAAATTCGTTGGGCCCGACGAGGACGTAACCATCGTAACGCCCTTCGTATTCCGCGTGCGCGCGATAAAGACCGCCCTGGGCATCGACCCCGAAAACCCAGCCGTCCGGCAGCGTGAACCTCTCCTCGAAACCTATGAAGCCGCCGTAATAGTGCGTGTCGATCCGCTGGTCATAATCGACGGGACGAGGGCTAAGCGGATCGCTGGCATGAAGATCGGTGCGCTCGTTCAGGCCGCGCACGCCCACACCGATCTTCCACGGCGCTACGTACCGGGCGGGCATGGAATCCTTCAGGCCGCCTTCCAGCCCGGCGAAGCCGGTATCGACCGACACACCCCAGTAATGCAGTGTCCTGTCAGTTTCCGTGGTCAGATCGCCGAAGGGGCCGGTGTTGTTCTCTTGCTCCGGGTTGAAATCCAGGATGTTCACATAAAAGCAATTTGAATCTTCCCCGAATTCGCAGCCCGTCCGATCACTGCCGTCATAACGCGCATAAAAGCCTGCAAAGCCGAAATTCAGGAACTTGCCGTCGCCCAGCGGGTGCATCGCCGCATTGTCGATGCGGGCATCGAAACGCACCCCGTCGAGTTCGCCGTCATGCTCCTGGAGGCGAGACGCCGCCTCGTCGAGGAAAGGCTTGTAGGCAATGTTGCCCATTCTGATCTCCGGTAGCTCGAACCAGGAATAACCAGCGGAAAACGAGAATTCCGACAGGCCAGGATACCGAAGCTCTTCGTAGTAGGTCAGGCGTTCCAGATCGCCGTTCAGCCGCGGATCCTCCCCATCCACGATCACACGAACGCCAGCCAGCGCACGGAAGCGCTCATAATCCAGATCCTGCAAGTCCTGCTCGAAAAATTCGTAACGCACTTCGGAATATAGCTGCATCCGGGGCGAATAATTATAGGCTATGAGGGCGTCCAGTTCGGTCGAATTGTATTCGAAGCTGTCGCCAATCTCCCGAATATGCTGGCGCACGGCGCGGAACGAAAGCTGCAGCCCCGGCAGTGGGCGATACGTGCTCTCGATTTCAAAGGACTTGATATCCGACAGCCGGCTGAACGCCGCGGATGGCTCACCGATCACACGCTCGACGGAAGCCGCCAGCGAGAAGAACTGGCTCGGCCGCCAGGTAAGCGCGGCATCGAAATAGCTGGACTGAAAGTCGTCGACGACGTCGTCCTCAAGTTCGCGGTAGTTCCAGCGCCAGCCGAAGTCGCCATGAAGGACGGGCGAGAACACGATGCGGACACCGGTCTTGGCATACATGTCGTCCGCGTCGCGGTCGACCTCATCTTCTAGCTCCTGGTTGGTGTAGTTGACATCGGCGACATTCCCCTCGCCATACAGACCAAACCAGTTCCGGGTGCCCACCAGGACGCCGGCCGCAGCTTCTGTCCGCTGTGCGTCATACGAGTCGGTACGATAGAGCGACTTCATCGCCTCTGGGACGTCGGGTGATACGGTCCCCGATTCCAGATACTGAATATCGGTGAAGCGGCCCCGGAGAAAGGCGGCAAACAAGGAGTCCTGATAGCCGAGTTCGGTAAAGGCGCCGGCGATTCGATCCTCCGTAAAGGAGAATTCATCGTTTTCGAACAGCCCTCCTGCCTGCAGCGAGAGCCCGGGCGCGAGCATGTGAATGATCTTGCCCTCCAGGTAGCCTTTCAGGCGGTCGGCGCGGTCAACATCGTCCGTGAAGTGCTGCCACGCGCCTTCTCCCGAGAACTTGACAAGCGTGCGGTCCCAGACGGCCGTGAGATTCAGTCCGACGCCCGTCAGGAACACCGGCGAGCCTTCCTCGTCGAATTGCTTGTCCGGGTTGCTGTCATAGCCGGCAGCGGTAAAGGCCGTGGGGGTGACGATGATGCCCGGCCCCAGCACAATCCCAACTTCCCTGGCTTGCTCGGGATCGCTCGCCTGAAGCTTGTCGGCAGCGCGTTCGAAGGGCTGGTCGTTCGCGGTTGTCGGCTGCGCGAGCGCGGCGCGCGGATCGGCGGCAAGAAGTCCTAGTATGATCAATGTGCAGGTGCGCAGTTCTCGGCGCATGTTTACCCCCATCTGATTCCCGCCGACAGCTGTTTGATGGAGCCAGTCGGCGGTTTGCGTACATGAACGGAACGACTTGAACGCTCTCGACCTTCACAACGCGACTTCTGGGAAAACTTACGCCGATACCTTTTGAACTCCTTCACGCTCCAGTTGAAACACTAACGCTACGCTTTGCGCTGGCTGGCTAATTCTGCGTTCCGCCTGACGCATCCGTCTCGGTCTTTGTGATCACCTCTAGATAGCCGCCAGATGCAGCCGATATATTCGTATCGCCGGTGGCTATGCTGTAGGTGCCGTCTTTCGTTGTCCGGGAAAGCGCGCGTGCGATTTCCTCAACCACGACATAGGCCCGGCCGTCGATGTAGATAACGACCTGATTTTCCGAGCGCGCCTTGGCCAGGACATTGTCGCCCTTGGCATAGATCTGCGCCCTTGCGGATTTCTGCTGGTCGTATTGGGCCTCGCCGCCCTCAACCACGAAGTTGGTAAAATTTCCCGCCGCCGCGTTCGCCCAGGCTTCCTTCAGGCCGCCGGGGATCTCCACCTCCGCGCCTGACGCGGCATCGGCGAAGGTATGCGACTCGTAGAACGCGCCGCCGGCTTCGACCGTGGTCCAGGTATCCGAGGTTGCCTCACCGGACGTGAACGCCGTATATGGCTGCGAGAAGCCCGGGTCCGCTTGCGCAGCGGCCGTCCCGGCCAGGATCACCAGGGCTGAAAGCAGCCCCACGGGCCAGGTGCGACCCTTCGTCTGTTCGATGGACATGTTGCCCCCATCGTCATGCCGTCTTGCCCAAAAGTCGTGCGCTGATTACCGCCGGTCAGAATGAAGCTGCCGCCGATACGGGCGGATGAGCCTTGCGCATCCCACAACCTTTGATCGCAGACCGGCGCGCACGTTGGCTCCCTCCGCTCGTCAAACGACGTCAAAGCGGAGCGCGAACAGTCTTTCCGCCGACCGGATGAGCCGGCGGAAAGACGATCAGCCATCTACTGGGAAGAAGGCACGTTGTTCATGTCGAGGTGACGGCCACGCGGCTCGAAGTTGCCAGCCTTGAAGCCCAAGAAAGCACCTACACCAGAACCCGCGACGGCGCTCGAATGCGACTGGGCAGAGCCATGACCATAATCGGTCTCGAAGCCCGACCTGTTAATGGAACCAGATTGCGCCATCGTGGTCCACGCCTCGAACTCGCCGTTCTTGTTTTTCTTGCCGCAGCGATTGCAGTCCTTGTTGGTCTCGTGGACCTTGGTGGTGGTGCTGTAGGCGTCGGTCTTGCTCCAGGTCTTGCCGTAGTCCTTGCCATACTTGAGCTTGGCGTCACCATGAGCGCCAGCGTCACCATAGGCCCCCTTGCCGTAGTTGAAGCCGACGCTCTGGAAGCTGTAGCCACCAGCCTGAGCCGCGGTCGACACGCCAGCCGCCAGCGCGGCAATCGCCACAATACGAACGATTTTCATGATAATCTCTCCGATGCTTGGTTGTGTTACCGGGTTACCGGGAAGCCTGTCTGCCCACGGGCTTTCCGGTATTTTGCGGTTCGGAATCGCTTTCCGAAGCCGCAAAGCGCTTATACCAACGGCACAATAAAGAAACAATGAATGCGTGCATTACCGGAACACTCTTCAACCTGTCATTGAATAGTGTGATGTATTTTTGCAACGATTGTGTGTTAATGCTTGCACCACGGTGCGAATCGCTTTCAAAGTTTGAGTTTGGCCTGTCTGGAGGCCGTTAACCTTTACGTCCAGGCTGGCCTTATCTGCCGGCGCAGAGCCGTCATCTCATCTTGTCGATGGGCACAGGCCGCGAAATCTCCTTCGACTGACATCCTCCGCGCGATCCAATGCGTGTTCCGCCGCGAACCCGGCACGATCCGGGGCGCTCGCCGGCGTGCTTCTGTGAAGGCGGAGCGCCCGCGGTTGACAGCAGCTGGCAGGCTATCAAAGGTGTTGCGGTCGACTTTGCGTCGCCCGGTTTGAAGCTCTATCTTCAGCATAGACCCGCCGGAGGGGTGGCCGAGTGGCTTAAGGCACCGGTCTTGAAAACCGGCAGGCGGGAGACCGTCTCGTGGGTTCGAATCCCACCCCCTCCGCCAATTACTCGCAAAAAATGCTGGAATTTCAAGGGTTTACGCCAGAAACCGCGAATCTGGTCCCACGCTGAGTCCCTCATCGCGCACGATTTCGGCGATGCGAGACATAACCGACATTCGACGATTCTTCGATGTTGATAGCGCGGAGGAGCCGCGCTGGTTCCTGGGATTAGCCCGCTCCTCTTTCGCACCCCTTCCCCTGGCTAACGCGAAAGGTCCTCTCGCTAGAGCATGCCCCCGAATTGGAAAGTTCGGGTGCCCACTGCGCTGCACAGCCCCAAGGGACCGAACAACGTCAATGCCTGTTTTCTTCTATGGCAGCGAACGCATCTGCACGTCGGCGCGGTGCTCGTGGAACAATTAAGGTCGGGTCGCTCTTCGCTTAATCCATAACACGGGTGGTGATATTTTCCCCGAGCGCAGGCGCGCGAATCATCTTCCGCTTCACTAGTGTCAGAAAACATAAAAAACGAGGGAGAGATGAATTTCCTTCCAGATCACGAGCCTCGAGAGGTTGCGCTATCCGCTACGGCAGATCTGTCCAATATTGAGCTTTATATCGGTCGCGGACAGCTGGCCTTAGAGGTTGTGGTCGCTGAGGCGGGCACCGCTCCAACAACCGAAAAACTCAGAAAAATCTGGAATGAACGAAGCCAGGGCCGTGCAGCGCCTCTGCTTGTGGTCATCCGCACAACTCACACCGCATCGATCTGCGGTCCCGGTGGCGAGCAACCGCCTGTATTCAGGGGTGTTGAGCTCGATCAAGCACGGCGGCTTTGTAGCAAGGCCCTTGATGCGGAGGATCGGCATCAAGCGCTATTGTTCCTCACGGCCGCTCTGCCCTCTCTCGAAAGCGAGTTGCCGGGTGTCAACAACCAGGGACTCTTCTCAGACCATGAGCTGATGGTTGGCGCGCGACGCCGGAGCGATTGGAGCTCGGCTGAAACGAAGGCGGCCCGGGTGCTGGGGCATGAAGATGAAGACCTCTTGCGCGCACTGGGTTTCGATGTGCAGCGGGTCGATTCGGTTACGAGCATTCTGAAGTGTGGCGAGCGGCACCGCGCCGTGGCCGTTCTACTAGACGATCGCGAAACACCTGAAGGGGCGTCGGATCGGTTCCAGGCAATGTCTCCAATGTCCTGGGCCTTGAATCAGGCGGAGAACCGCGGCCTCCCATGGGTCGTGATGATACAGGGCGGCGCGCTCAGACTATGTTCGCCTGATCCTGACGTGGGCGTGGGGCGCCGCGGGGGTACTTCTACCTGGCTGGAAATCCAGACCGATATCTTGCGGCCCAGCGACGGCGCCTTGCTCTGGCTCCTCTTTTCCGCCGAAGCCCTGGACCGCGAAGGCTCGGCAGAACAACTGCTCCAGACCTCACGGGACTTCTCCGCCGACCTCGCCGAACGCCTCAGAGAGCGCATCTACAATAATGTCATGCCGGCGTTGGCCGCTGGGGTCGTGCACGCGCGCAACCTTCAGAAACCATCGGCTGAAGACCTCCATCTCACCTATGAGATGGCTCTCACCTTGTTATTCAGACTGCTCTTTATTGCGTATGGCGAAGATCGCGATCTGCTGCCCTACCGGACGAACGAGGCCTACCGTCATCGAGCCCTCAAAACAAAGGCGCGCGAGATAGCGGACAATCCGGATGCACCGATTCCGGAAGGTACGGGCCTCTGGCACGAGATCAGCGTCCTGTTCGACGCCATCCGCAAGGGCAACGCTCAGTTGGGGGTTCCGCCGTACAATGGCGGGCTTTTCAGCAGCGATCCGGCCGTCTCGACGGCAGGGGCCGCCCTCGCAGAAATCGCCCTGGACAATGCGAATCTCTTCCAGGCTCTCCGCCACTTGCTGACGATAGAGAATGACGACGGTGTCATTGGGCCCGTAGACTTTCGCGCGCTTGGCGTGAGGGAATTCGGCACGATCTACGAAGGCCTGCTCGAATCCGAGCTGGACGTAGCTGAACAGGACCTCGGGACCAAAAGGCAAAAGAAGCAGGAGGTCTTTGTCCCTGCCACCGGCAATATGCGCGTTGAGGTGCAACAGGGCGAAGTCTATCTGCACAATCGATCGGGCGCCCGGAAGGCAACTGGAAGTTACTTCACGCCGGCCTTCGCGGTCGAGCATCTTCTGGACGAAGCACTCGAGCCGGCTCTTACAGACCATCTCGCGCGACTCGATACTTTGGACGAGACCGAAGCTGCCGAACGTTTCTTCGACTTCAGGGTGGCAGATATTGCGATGGGAAGCGGCCACTTCCTTGTCGCCGCCGTCGACAGGATTGAACGTGGTCTGTCGCGTTACCTCGCCAAGCGTCCGCTGCCCGCAGTGCGCCGAGAGCTGGCAAGTCTTCGAGCCGCGGCGACCAATGCCCTGAAACAATACCAGCCGGAAGAGTCCATACGGATCGAGGATGACCAGCTTTTGCGCCGGCTTGTGGCCCGCCGGTGCATTTACGGTGTGGATTTGAACGAACTTGCCGTACAGCTCGCGCGTCTTTCGATCTGGATCCACACCTTCGTGCCTGGGCTACCCTTGTCGCTGCTCGACCATAGCCTTGTGCGCGGGAACGCACTGGTGGGTATCGCGACGGTCGACGAAATTGCGCAGCGTTTCGAGGAAGCCGGAATCGGGCTGTTTCCCGTGGACGCCAGCAATCTGCTTGGCAATACCCAGGAGCCACTGAAGCGCCTGGCGACGCTGGCCGATGCGACCCCCAAAGATATCGAGGAGGGGCGCAGGGCCATGGAACATGCCCGGATTGCCGCCAACGAGGTTCGCGCCCTGTGCGACGTTATCGTTGCAGAGAAGGTGAAGCCGCGCGAAATCGACTTCCAGTTCGACCAGTGGCCGGCGCTTCGCGCGACTGTTCATCGCCATCCGGCGGTGCATAAGGCGCGCGAAGAGGTGCTGAAAGGGCTGGACGTCTTCCATTTTCCGGTCGCTTTCCCAGAAGTGTTCCTGCGCGGCCGTCCAGGTTTCGACGCAATAATCGGAAATCCGCCGTGGGAGGAGGTCACGGTTGAGGAGCATGCCTTCTGGGCGCGCCATTTCCCCGGGTTGCGAGCGCTGCCGCAGCATCAACAGGAGAGCCGCAAGAAAGAGCTGGCGGAGGAGCGACCGGACCTGAAGGCGGAGCTCGATGCCGAAGTCGCTGCTTCAAAGCGCTACAGGCAAGTTCTCACTGCAGGCTTTTATCCAGGCATGGGGACGGGCGATCCCGACCTTTACAAAGCCTTCTTGTGGCGCTTCTGGACGCTTTCTGCGGACCCGGGGGGATGCGTCGGCGTTGTGTTGCCGCGCAGCGCGCTTGCCGCGAAAGGCTCCGCAAAATTGAGAGAAGCCATCTTCCGGAACAGCTCCGCCTTGAACGTCACGACGACGCTCAACAAGGGCGGTTGGATGTTCATGGATGCCGAGCATCGGTATACCATTGGCCTCGTCACTTTCTCCCGAGGCGAACCGGCCGAAGCGAGTATCGCACTGCGGGGACCTTATACTTCGCGACTTGCCTTAGAGGAAGGTCTCACCCATGATCCTCACCGTTTCAGTGTTGAACAGGTTATCAGTTGGACGAGCACAGCCAGCCTGCCTCTGTTGCCCAACGCTGATTCCATCGAGGTATTTGCACAGTTGCGCAGAGCGCCCCGGCTTGACCTCAACGACGGAAGAAGTTGGCGCGCGCGTCCGGACCGGGAACTGGACGCTACGACTGACAAACACCGCATGACATTTGCGAGAGAAAAGCCAGAAGGCTTTTGGCCCGTATACAAGGGTGAATCGTTCGACATCTGGGAACCGGATCGCGGCGAATACTATGCCTGGGCCGATCCCGAGACGGTGCAGGAACGCCTCCAGGAGAAGCGGCTGAAGAGCGCCAGACAGCGGCGGGATTCGGCACATTCCGAATTCGATCTCCATTATCTCCGGGATCCGCAGACGCTGCCCTGCTTTCGTCCCCGGATCGCCTTCCGTGATTCCACAAATCGCACCAACAGTAGGACTGTAATTACGGCATTGGTGCCCGGACAAGTTTTCCTCGCCAATACAGCACAGTACTTCCTTTGGCCGCGAGGTGACGAGCTTGACAAGGCGTTTCTCCTTGCTGTTCTCGCCAGTCGTCCTCTGGACTGGTACGCTCGTCGAATCGCCGAGTCGCACGTAAATTTCTTCATCATAAACCCATTCCCGATTCCGCGCCCTTCGCGCGCGGATCCCCTTTGGCAGCGCGCCGTTGCGCTTGCCGGCCGGCTGGCCGCGCCTGACGATCGTTTCGCGGAATGGGCCGAAGAGGTGGGCGTGGCCTGGGGGCCGCTCGCAGCGGACGAAAAACAGGACATGATCGAAGAACTCGATGCCGTGGTCGCGCACCTGTACGGGCTCCAGACACAGCAGCTGAGGCACATCTTCGAGACTTTCCAGGATGGCTGGGATTACGAAGAGCAACTTGGGCGCACACTGCGGCACTTCGAGCGACTGAAGAATTCGAGAACAGGTGGGGCATGAGTGACAAGGTAGGCTCTGGTGGCAGCCGGGTGACTTCCGCTGGCGCGCAAACCGTCTTCGTCGATCACCGCGATGGCAACAACCTGCTCGCCGCGCTGCGGGGTAGCTTGCCGGCAACGGAGTCCGAGCGCGGCGGCCTTGAGGATGCGGCCGGGCAGCGGACTTCCGAAATTTCGATCGCGACCGCGTATTTCAGTCCAGCCGGGTTCGCCGCGATTGCAGACAGACTGGAGCAAGCTAGCCGGGTCCGTCTGATGATTGGCGCGGAAGCGCCCCCCGAAGCGGTGACGCCCGAGCGCCTGCCCGGGGATCCGCCACCCGATAAATTTGAAAAAGCCCAAGTGCGGCATGGCCTCCGCGACCTCGTAATGGGGCTGCGCCGCGAACGCGACAAGCTGCCCTTCCGGCCGTCGACAGCCGCGCAACTCAAGAAATTGAGCCGGCTGCTTAGAAGTGGCCGGGTGGAAACCCGGCGCTATGAACGCTCGTTTCTCCACGCAAAGGCCTACCTCTTCGAAGGGTGGCCCAGCGGTTTTTTTGCGGGTTCCTCCAATCTTACGCGCGCAGGCTTGACCAAGAACATGGAGTTGAACCTGGGCCACTGGGATCCGGAATTGTTTCAGAAGGCCAAGTCTTGGTTCGATGAACTCTGGGATGACGCTGTACCGTTCGACCTTGCAGCGTTTTACGAAGAGGTCGACGCCCCCTTCGACCCCTACACAATCTTCTTGCGAGTCCTCTGGCAGCTATTCGGCGACGAGCTAGACCGGGAGTTTGAGGACGAAGGCGACATCCCGTTGACTGCCTTCCAGCGCCACGGCGTTTGGCGAGCGAACCGAATCCTCAAGGATTTTGGGGGCGTAATCGTCGCCGACGAGGTTGGCCTCGGCAAAACGTTCATTGCTGGCGAGATCATCAACGCATTCGCCAAACGGCGCCAGCGCGTGCTGCTTGTCTGTCCGGCTGTGCTCCGGGATACGACATGGAAAGGTTTCCTCCATGATTTTCAGATCAGTCGGGCTGTAGAGTGCGTTTCGTTCGATGAACTCGGCCGCGACGTACAGTTTAGCGATCCCAGGCGTCCGCACGCGACACAACGGAAACTGAGCCAAAACATTGATGATTACGCCCTCGTGGTCGTTGACGAAGCCCACAACTATCGGAACCCGGACGCTCCTTACCGCGCGGACGTCTTGCGCCGCTTGCTCTTCGGACCTCGCAAAGACGTCGTCCTGCTCACTGCGACTCCCGTCAACAATAGTCTCTGGGATCTGTATCATCTCACCCGCTTTTTCGTCCGGCAGGATAGCGCACTGGCCGACCGCGGGATCGTAAGCATACGGCAAAGGTTCAAAGAGGCGTCCCGCGTTGATCCGTCGAGCCTGAATCCGGACTTCCTGTTTCCGATCATCGATGCGGTCACGGTGAAGCGCACACGCGCGTTCGTGAAAAAGCACTATGTGGGTGAGAGCATCAAGGGGCGCGACGGCAGCCTTCAGCCGATCGTATTTCCAAAGCCTGAGGCGATCTCGGTCCGCTACAACCTGGATGCCCTGCTTCCGGGTTTCTTTGACATGGTCGCCGATGCGCTTGACCCGGCTAACGGGACAAATCTGTTGCGGTTTGCTCGTTATGCCCTTGGCAGTTACCTTCTCGAAGAGGACGAGGAAGCCGCGGCTGACGGCGCGATGGCCGTGGGGCTGCTTAGATCCGGTCTCCTCAAGCGCTTCGAGTCTTCTGCCTATGCGTTCCACCGCAGTCTGGAACGCATGATTGAGGAACACGAGCGCTTTCTCGAGGCATTGCAAAACGGGAAGGTCGTCCGGACAGCCTTCTTACAGGAGCTTTCAGCCTCGGATGACCTGAGTTTCGAGGAACTTCTTCAACAAAGCAACGACGTGGAAGACGCTGCGCCGTATGATACAGAGCGCCTCTACGCAGATGTTCAAGCTGACCTTCACATTCTCAGATCGTTGGCTCACGAGACCAGCAAAGTCACGCCGGAGAATGACCCAAAAATTGCTGCGCTGATCGAGCAGCTGGAGACAATTGCGGAAGAAGCCGAACGCCAAGGCACGCCAGAACTAAGCGCCAACGATCTACGGAAAGTGCTGATCTTCTCGTTTTTCAGGGATACGGTTCACTGGATCTATGAGGGTCTGCAGGCAGCAATAAAGGAGCAACCTCGGCTTGCTCCATACCGCGACCGTATCGTGACCGTCGTTGGACAAGGGCACGATCAAAGTGTGAGCCGCGAAGAAGCGGTGATGAAGTTCGCGCCCAAGTCTGCCGGCCAGTCCGGTCAGGAAGAAGCAGATCTCTACGACCTTCTGGTCGCTACCGACGTCATGGCAGAAGGCATGAACCTTCAGCAATGCCGGCACATCATCAACTATGATATGCCGTGGAACCCGATGCGGCTCGTTCAAAGGCACGGTCGCATTGACCGAATCGGGAGCCCCCATAAGCGCGTTTTCCTGCGTACTATCTTCCCAGCGGACCGGCTTGACGACTTACTTAATCTCGAGCAACGCATCCTAGATAAACTTGCCCAAGCTGCGCGGTCGATTGGCGTTGAGACGGCCCCACTTCAACAAGCTGAGAGCGGACGACAAGTCTTTTCAGAAACTCGGAGCGAGATCGAAAGGCTTGCTCAAGAGGATCCGACACTTTTTGAAATTGGAGGCACCGAGGCAGCCGCACAGACTGGGGAAGAGTATAGGCAACAGCTACGTGAAGAATTGAAGCACCGGCGAGAACGGATAGTCCAGCTCCCATTCAAGGCAGGCAGCGGCCTATTTAAAGGCCAAATAAGCGGTGTTTTCTTCCTCGCTCAAGTCGAAATGCGCGACCCTGATGAAGGTGTAAAAGACCGCCGGACTTTTACACGTTTTGTCCCGACGGCGAGCGATGGAACTTGGACACCAGATGCTCAACGAATGATTAGCGAAGTGGGAACCTGTCTGCGCCTTATCGAGTGCGGGCCCGACGCTGAAAGGTATATCCCGAAGGAGCTAGACGAAGCCATATACGACTTCTGGGAAACTGCCGAGCAAGACATCTATTCGGAATGGCAGAGGCTTTCCGATCCAGCCAATCTTCAGCCTTCAATACGACCACTCAATAAACGCGTTGCAGAGTTCATCCGAACAAATCGGCCGGTTGATATGTCGAATGAAAAATTAACACTCGCGCTCGATATTCTCGAGGCGCCTTGGCCGCGTCGTGAAGAAATGATGCTCAGGAATCTTTATAACAGTGTTGTTGGCTCTCCAACGGAGCAGGCTGAAGAACTTATCGAGTGGGTTCTTGGCTCTGGCCTCGAACCCTTTAACGCGCCTACGCCTCTCCCGCGGATCGACAAAGATAACATTGAACTAATTTGTTGGTTGGCCGTGGCCTCAGACTCGTCACAGAGTTCTACTCGTGACGCGCCAAATTAGTCAGGACGACAGTCCCCTCCGCAGTTTTCCGCGATGAACCCAACGCCGCGCATCCGGTCGTTCTCTTCTCACGGCGTCCAAGCGCACCTGGACGAGAGCGGTGAAGCTGTAGCCGAGCGCGTCAGAGCAGTGGCGGCACCTCCACAGCCGCAGGTGCACCGGCTCGCCGGTCTTGCGGCTGCAGTACCGCGGCGCGGCTTGCTGTCGTCGACCACCTGGAATCGGCGCTTCGACGCATCGCTGCTCATTTGCCGTTCAGCCGGTTACGTGCGAAACTGGCGACGAACGCGATCCGCAATCGGGAAGTAAGGGTCATGGCGCTCACCACGGACGAGAAGGAACAGATCCGCGCGTTTGTCCGCACCCGCGAACAGGACCACGAGCGCATGGAAAAAGGCGCGCGCGAGCTTGAGGCTGATCCCGAGAAGCGCGCCGCCTGGTGGCGTCGCTGGCGCCACATGCAGGCGAAGATGAACAGCTCGGTCGGGTAAGCCCGAACTCCATCAGGGGCCGCCCGCGCTCAGCGCAAGACCCATTCGCCGCGTTCGGCGATGGCGTCGTGCATCGCGTCCGGCGCGAGATCAAGCCCGCCCGGCCAGGTGACCACGCCGTGGAGGATGAAGGCGCGGGCGAACGTCTCGGGATCGGCCAGCCTGGCGAACACGCCAGCCTCCGGGGAGCGGACCAGCCGGGACATATCGACAATGCCTGTCACCCCGTCGTTGAACCGGACCCGCAAGCGATAGTCCGGCAGGGCCGTCACCTCCACCGCGTGCCACGGCATCCGCGACTCAATCGCGGGGACTATTTCAGCGGCTCGATCTCTTTCGGGTGCTGCTTTTGTGAGCATAGTTCCCAGTTCTCCAACAGTTCCGCGCGGTGCTGATCCGCCCATTCCATGGCCAGCGAGCGCGCGCGCGGCGGCAAGTGGCCGCGGATCACCTCCAGGGTGCGAATGTCGATCAGCGCTTCATCGCCCGCATAGCGCGCGTGGAAATGCGGCGGCGCGTGATCGTTCCAGAACATCTGGATCAGTATGCCATAAAACACGCTGACTGTCGGCATGGGTTTCTCCGCGATGAAGCGTGCCGCGCCGCGCTCAGACGCGCTTGCGCAGCCGCACGCCGGGGCCGCCGCCGTTCGCGTCGATGAACTCGATGCCCTCTTCCTCGAAAGCCTGCCGGATCGCTGACACTGTGCGCTCTTGCAGCTTTTCCCCCCGTGCCAATCGGGTCAGCGTCCCCGGCGCCACCTTCGCCTTGTCCGCAAACTCCCGAACGCTCAAACCCAGCCCCGCCAACGCCATCTGATATTGCTCAGGTGTCAATTTTGACATGACATGTCATTTTTGGTTGCCCATATCAATATGGGGTGTTAACGTTAGCACACCGTAGCAATTTCGCTGCGGTGAAACAAGAGGTGACGACATGGCCAGTAACAAGTTGCCAAGCACCTATCGCGCGCAGCACGAAGCGATCCTTCGGGACGTTTTCCAGCTTCTCGGCATCGTTCAGATGAGCGTTGCCACGGGCAAGGCCGGTATCACGCACAGCGCCCTGATCGACTGGCTGAAGCTCACCCTGGAGCGCGCGGGCGTCGAGCCGAATTTCGACCTCGATGACCTGATGGCCCGTGCGAAGCAGAACGAAGCGGCCAAGCAGAAGCCGCAGCAGCCCACAGAGAAGCCCGAACTCCGCGCCGTCAAGTAATCACCTGCCCCGCCGGCCGCCGCGCCGGTGGGGCGCTCTTTTGATCGTAGGAGGCGAATTTGCTCATGCAGCAGGATTTACTTTTCAAGCTCCGCGAAGCCCAGCGTCACCTGATCGAAGCCGCCCGCGCGATCGACGGCGCTTCCATTCACGTGGGCAAGCTGATCGAGGCCGTTGAGAGCAACCGCAACGCCGACAAGGAGGGAAACGATGATGCCTGAGATTCAGGACCAGTTGAACGAGCTTCATGGCCTTCTAATCGCGGCCCGGAAGATCACGCTGGAAGGCGAGTCGGGCGGC